>NZ_JAJNOF010000009.1:0-185726 GCF_027854495.1 Stenotrophomonas sp. PI_27 | reverse complement strand
TGGGCATGACCAGGGCGGTGGTGCGCGCTGCATCAACTGCGCCAGCAGGCGACCAGCCGCCAGGTCCTGATGGAACTTGTAGCGCAGCAGCAGCTGGTCCACCGGCGGCAGGTACAGCAGGCTGGCATGCGTGGCCGTCTGCGGCGGTGCTTCCTCGCGGCAGCTGCCGCAGACGATCAGGGCCGCGTCCGGCAACGGCAGCGCACAACGCAGGCAGGCACGACCGCCCCAGGGCAGTTCGGCAAGGCAGGCGCGGCACAGATCGAGATCATCATGGCCCGGATCGCCGCAGACCAGGCAGCGGAGTGGCAGCAGGATGCCCAACAGTGCGCGGGAGACACGGGTTGCCGAATGCAGGAGATCAATACGCATCCCCCATGCTTCATCGCGCCCCCCCGTGCGGCCATCGGCGAAGGACCGATGGCAGTGTCGGGGCTGCCCGCAACAGCGGAGGGTGCTGCCGATCAGGAAGGGCGTTCGCGCTGCACAGGCCCGGTTGATGCAACGGCCGACGCCAGCAACACCTCCGCCAGCCCACGGTAGATCGGCACCCGGCATACCAGCCCGGACACGCCACGCGCGATCAGCACCGTGGCCAGGATCGGCAGCAGCAGATCACCACTATCGGTCAGCTCCAGCGAGATCACTGCCGAGGTCAGCGGTGCCTGGGTGACGCCGGTCAGGTAGGCACACATGCCCAGCAGCACGAACGCACGCGGATCCACGCCCGGCATCAGCACCGCGAGGTTGTGGCCCAGTCCCGCACCGACCGCCAACGCCGGCGAGAACAGGCCGCCGGGAATACCGGCCACGTACGATGCGAGGTTGGCCAGCAGCTTCATCAACCCGAACTCGTGGCCGACCATCGCCTGCCCCTGCACCAGGCTGCGCGCCTGCTCGTAGCCGGTACCGAACGCGCCGTCGCCGAAGGTCAACGCCAGCGCCACCACCACCAGGCCGCAGCCTGCCGCCAGCAGCACCGGATGCCGCTGCCGCAGCTGGCCCAGCCAACGCGGGCGGCCCGCCGCACTGGCCAGCACCGCGCGCGCGAAAAGGCCGCCCAGCAACCCGGCCACCACGCCGCACAGCAGGATCGCCAGCCAGCCCTGTCCCAGCGGCAACCGCGCGCTCACATGGCCAAAGTAGGTGTAGTTGCCGAGCAGGCCCAGCGACACCACGCCGCCGACGATCACCGCGGTCAGCAGGGTGCCGGAGAACCGATGCTCGAAACGGCCGCTGAGCTCCTCGATGGCGAAGACGATGCCGGCCAGCGGCGTGTTGAACGCCGCGGCAATGCCCGCTGCACCCCCGGCCAGCAGGAAGTGCGAGAGCTCGCGTGGATCCTTGAAGCCGAACCAGCGGCCGAACAGGTACATCAGGCTGGCACCCACATGCACGGTCGGGCCCTCGCGGCCAACGGACGCGCCACCGAGCAGCGACAACGAGGTCAGCAGCAGCTTGCCGGCTGAGACCGCAGGCGAAAGATTGGTCTTCCGGAAGGGCTCATCGGGCTTGTCCAACGCAGCGATGACCTGCGGAATGCCGCTGCCCCGCGTGGGTTTCAGCACGCCGGAAGTGAGCCAGGCCAGCAGCGCGAAGATGCCCGGCGTTAACAGCAGGGCCCACCATGGCGAGTGCGCGGTGATGCGCTGGAACAGATGGAAGGCCGCGTCGCTGGCCTTGGCGAACAGGATGGCCACCAGCGCTACGGCCACAGCGCCGCCCCAGAGCGCGGCACGACGGCGCCAGGCTTCGCTGAGAACCAGCGCGGTGATGCGGCCGCGGAGGCGATGGAGATCGGTCATGGGGCACAGTCTGCGCGCCAGCGCTTGCGTTGGGCAGCGGCTATTGTGGCTGCAGGCCTTGCAGGATGCGGTGAAACGCGCAAGTGCGGGTGCTCGCCGATAGCACCTGCCGTGTGCAGATACCTACGCGTGCAGACGCTCACGCCACCGGCGCTTCTCCACCGCACGCACGTTGGGCTGCTGCCGCAGCCACTCCAGATATCGCTGCAGATGGGCCAGCTCGTCATCAGCCGGATCACCGGTGAACTCACGCACCTCGACCAGATTTCCGTAGTTTCTGGCGTACTTGCCGGGCGTGTCATCGATACCGATCATCTGCTCCAAACGGAAGCCGTGGCGCTTCAGCTTGCCCAGCCGCTTCTGCGAGGTGTAACCGCCGGTTTCCCAATCACGGGCCATGCTGCACCGCGGCGCGGACCACAGGAACGCCAGCGGACGCCCCGGCATCAGCCGGTCCACCAGCGGTTCGGCGTACAGTTGCCCGGACGACGTCCACACACCCACCGTGAAATGGGCAAACGCATAGTCGAGGAATGCCTGCAGATGGGGCCGCAGGTAGACGTGGTAGCCGACGAGGCGGAAATCCGCGGGTCGCTCCAGTTCACGCTCGCTGGCATGCACCAGCGTCTCATCCAGATCGAGTATCAGCAGCTTTCCGCCCTGCATCGTGTCCGGTTCCATGCGCATCCTTCTTTCATTGCCTTAGCTGCCTCCATCTTCTGGATGGACTTCAGCATGTGTCCTTCCAGCAGGTAGATGTAAGCACAGTTCCAACGAGGTCTTGGTTGGCGCAAGCCTACTGCCGGATGCGCACTTCGCAGCAGCCCATCCGCGTGAGGTCGCCCTGCGCCTGCAACACGCCCCGTTCCACCAGCATGCGTACACGCTGTGCATAGAACACATCGGGAATTCCTGATCGGCACTTCGGTTGCAGCGACATGACCATGCCCACAATGTAGGCGATCTTTCGGAACTGCCCGTCGCAGAGGGAGAACAGCTGCTCATCGATCGAGGCGATGTCCTCGTTGGTCAGCGCGGCGATGTTCTGCCGCGCCTGGTCAGTGAGATGGGCATCGTTGTCGGAGCGCTCGTCCGTATCACGCAGGCAGCCATTGATGGCCAACAGGCGAACCAGAACATAGTGGCCGAAAGCCTCGAGCTCCTCTTTCGGCAATGTCGCCGGATCAAGCTGCCCTGCCGGGTAATCCTTGAAGGTCACGAAGACGTGGTTCTTCCAATGCCCTGGCGTGTCGGACTGGCGCAGATCATCCAGCACCACGCGCAGGCCGCCGTCGGGCAGTTCGGCAAGACTGCACAGGACGGCATCACGACGGGGCGGGTAGGTCTGATAGCTGTCCAAGCGAAACTCGCGAATCCGTATGCAGCAGCAAACGTACACCGCAGAGTGTCGTTTTAGCACCCTCTTTACACCGTAAACTACGAGATAGGAAATTTGGTTGACAGGCCGAGGGCGCCCCACCCACACTGCCGCCCTCGCTCCACTCGTACCCAAGGTCCCGCCATGGCTGCTGCCATCCGCCACGACTGGCAACACGACGAACTGCAGGCGCTGTTCGATCTGCCGTTCCCCGAGCTGCTGTTCCGCGCCGCCGCGGTCCATCGCGAGCACTTCGACCCGTCGCAGGTGCAGGTGTCCACCCTGCTGTCGGTGAAGACCGGAGGCTGCCCGGAAGACTGCGCGTACTGCCCGCAGGCACAGCGCTACAGCACCGGGGTGAACGCGCAGAAGCTGATGGACACCGACGCGGTGCTGGCCAAGGCACGCCAGGCCAAGGCCGCTGGCGCATCGCGCTTCTGCATGGGTGCCGCGTGGCGATCGCCGAAGGACCGCGACATCCCGAAGGTGGCGGCGATGATCGCCGGGGTGAAGGCACTGGGCCTGGAGACCTGCGCCACGCTGGGCATGCTCAGTGGCGAACAGGCGCGCGCGTTGAAGGACGCCGGCCTGGACTACTACAACCACAACCTCGACACCGCGCCGGATTACTACGATTCGATCATCCACACGCGCCAGTACCAGGACCGCCTGGACACGCTGGCGCACGTGCGCGATGCCGGCCTGAAGACCTGCTGCGGCGGCATCGTCGGCATGGGCGAGACGCGCGCGCAGCGCGTCGGCCTGCTGCTGGCACTGGCCACGCTGCCGGCGCATCCCGATTCGGTGCCGATCAACAAGCTGGTGCAGGTGGCGGGCACGCCGCTGCATGGCAGTGCCGAACTGGACCCGTTCGAGTTCGTGCGCATGATCGCGGTGGCGCGCATCGCCATGCCGCGCTCGATGGTGCGGCTGTCGGCCG
This sequence comes from Stenotrophomonas sp. PI_27, assembly GCF_027854495.1. Lineage (NCBI taxonomy): Bacteria > Pseudomonadati > Pseudomonadota > Gammaproteobacteria > Lysobacterales > Lysobacteraceae > Stenotrophomonas > Stenotrophomonas sp. PI_27. Next base: position 181,603 of record NZ_JAJNOF010000009.1, on the reverse strand, counting down.
GTCGCGAGGCGATGAGCGACGAACTGCAGGCGCTGTGCTTCGTGGCCGGTGCCAACTCGATCTTCTACGGCGACAAGCTGCTGACCACCGGCAACCCGGAGAGCGAACGCGACCTGGCCCTGTTTGCGCGGCTGGGGCTGCAACCGATGGCGGTGCAGGTGGATGCCGAGGGCCACGACCACGGTGGCACCGTGCACGCCGATATCAGCGCCGAAGCGCCCGCCTGTGGCTGCGCTCACGCGGCCTGAGACGGGCCGCAAGCAGGCGTCGCGGCAACGCGCTACCCTAGCCGCCCCGTCGCTGCATTCAGCCGCCATGGCCCGCCCCGACCTGACCGCCCGCCTCCACGCCCAGCGCGCCCTGCGCGATGCCCAAGGCCGTCGCCGCACGCGGCGCACGGTCAGCCGCCGTGATGGCGTCCGCCTGGAGGTGGACGGCCAGTGGCTGACCGGCTTCTGCAGCAATGATTACCTGGGCCTGGCCCAGCAGTTCAGCGTGGTCAATGCGTTGCAGGATGCAGCGGCGCGCGAAGGCGCCGGTGCCGGCGCCTCGCACCTGGTCTGCGGCCACCACGCCCTGCATGACGCGCTGGAACGCGAAATGGCCGAGTGGCTGGGCTATCCGCGTGCACTGCTGTTCGGCAGTGGCTTCGCCGCCAACCTGGCCGTGCAGCAGGCGCTGCTGAGCGAAGAGAACGACGTCTGCGTGCAGGACAAGCTCAACCACGCCAGCCTGCTCGATGCGACGCGGCTGGCCGGGGCACGCCTGCGCCGCTATCCGCACCTTGATGCCGAAGGCGCGATGCGCCAGCTCAAGCATGCGCCTGACGGTGCGGCGATGCTGGCCACCGACGGTGTCTTCAGCATGGACGGCGACATCGCACCGCTGCGCGCATTGTCGCTGGTGGCGCGCCTGCAGCAGGCGCTGTTCTATGTGGACGATGCGCACGGCGTGGGCGTGGTCGGTGACGGCCGCGGTGCCGTGGCCGCCGCCGGACTGGGCGTGGACGATGTGCCGCTGCAGCTGGTCACGCTGGGCAAGGCACTGGGCGGTTCCGGCGCGCTGGTGCTGGGCCGCGACGACCTGGTCGAACACCTGGCCGAAACCGCACGCCCGTACATCTACACCACTGCGATGCCACCGCCGCTGGCCGCGGCTGCACTGGAAGCGGTGCGCCTGGCGCGCCGTGACAACTGGCGCCGTTCCAAACTGACCGACCTGATCGCGCTGTTCCGCGGCGAAGCGCGCCGCCACGGACTGGACCTGATGGCCTCGGAAACGCCGATCCAGCCGCTGCTGTGTGGTGACGATCATCGCGCCATGGCGATGTCCAGGGCACTGGAACAGGCCGGTTGGCTGGTCGGCGCGATCCGCCCGCCCACCGTGCCCGAAGGCAAGGCACGCCTGCGCGTCACCCTGTCCGCGCTGCACACCCCCGAGCAGGTGCGTGGCCTGGTGGAGGCCATCGCCAGCGCGCGCGACCGCGTGGACCTGGCGATGCGCGACGCCGCGCCGCCGCCATTGCCTGTCTTTGCCTGAGCCTGCTGTCGTTTTCCCATGCATATCGATGTCACCGGCCAGGGGCCGGACCTGGTACTGATCCATGGCTGGGCCCTGCAGGGCGGTGTGTTCGCGCCGCTGGTGCAACGCCTGGCCGACCGGTTCACCCTGCATTGCGTTGATCTGCCGGGCCATGGCCACAGCCGCGAAGACACCACGCCGTTGCGCCTGCCGTTCGTGGTCAACGCCATTGCCGCAGCCACGCCGCCGGCGGTGTGGTGCGGCTGGTCGCTGGGCGGCCTGTTCGCGCTGCACGCCGCCGCGACACTGCCGAAGGTGCGTGGGCTGGCGATGATCGCGGCCACGCCACGCTTCGTGCGTGGCGATGACTGGCCGCATGCGGTGGAGCCGGCGGTGTTCGAGCAGTTCGGGCGCGAGCTGGCCACCGACTTCGGTGGCACCCTGGAACGCTTCCTGGCGCTGGACGTGATGGGCTCGGCGCACGCCCGCGAGGAGCTGCGCACGCTGCGCCAGCGCCTGGTCGAGCGTGGCGCGCCCAGCGAACGCGCCCTGCTGGAAGGCCTGCGCCTGCTGGAGAGCAGCGACCTGCGCGGGGCACTTCCGACGCTGGGCAAACCCAGCCTGTGGATCGCCGGCCAGCGTGACCGGCTGGTGTCGCCGGCGGCGATGCAGGCCGCCGCGGCACTGGCCCCGGGTGCGCAGGCGCTGACCATCGCCCATGGCGGCCATGCGCCGTTCCTCGGCCATGCCGACGAGGTAGCCAGCGCCCTGCAACACTTCGTTGCCGGCCTGTCACCGGTCGATGGCGGACAATGAGTCCCCTCCGAATTCCGCAGGATTGACGCATGAATCTGGGTATCAACGGCCGCTGGGCACTGGTCTGCGGCGCAAGCAAGGGGTTGGGCCTGGGCTGCGCGCGGGCGCTGGTGCGCGAGGGCGTCAACGTGGTGATCGTGGCTCGTGGTGAGGCAGCGCTGCAGGCCGCAGCCGAAGGGCTGCGCGCCCTGCCCGGCGCGGCGGAGATCCGCGCGGTCGCCGCCGACGTCACCACCGAGGCCGGCCGTGCCGCGGCGCTGGCCGCATGCCCTCAGGTGGACATCCTGGTCACCAACGCCGGCGGCCCACCGCCCGGCGACTTCCGCAGCTTCGAGCGCGATGACTGGATCGCCGCACTGGACGCCAACATGCTGGCACCGATCGCGCTGATCCGCGCCACCGTCGACGCGATGATCGCGCGCGGCTTCGGCCGTATCGTCAACATCACCTCGTCGGCAGTGAAAGCGCCGATCGACATCCTGGCGTTGTCCAACGGCGCGCGCAGCGGCCTGACCGGCTTCGTCGCCGGTCTGTCGCGCCGTACCGTCGCGCACAACGTCACGATCAACAACCTGCTGCCCGGCCAGTTCGACACCGACCGCCTGCGCGCCAACTTCGCCCACAGTGCGGGCAAGGACGGCAATGCTGCGGAAGTGGCCGAACGCCGCCGCCAGCAGATCCCCGCCGGCCGCTTCGGCACGGCGGACGAATTCGGCGCCGCCTGCGCCTTCCTGTGCAGTGCGCAGGCCGGTTACCTCACCGGGCAGAACCTGCTGATCGACGGCGGCGCCTACCCCGGTACGTTCTAAGAGACTCTCGCAATGCCGTCCCATTTCGATGCCCGCCATGTCCGCCGCGCGTTCGCCCGCGCTGCCAACAGCTACGACGCCGCCGCCGCTCTGCAGCGCGAGGTGCAGGCTCGGCTGGTGGAATCGCTGGACTACCTGGAGGCGCGCAAGCCCGAGGTCGTGCTGGACATTGGTGCGGGCACCGGCCACGCCAGCGCGCTGATGAAGAAGCGCTGGCCGAAGGCGCAGGTCATCGCGCTGGACGTGGCGCTACCGATGCTGGACCAGGCCAAGCGCCAGGCTGGCTGGTGGAAGCCGTTCCAGCGCCTGTGCGGCGACGCCGCCGCGCTGCCGCTGGCCGACAACAGCGTGGACGTGATCTTCAGCAACCTGTGCCTGCAGTGGGTGGACGACCTGCCAGCGGTGTTCGCCGGATTCCGTCGCGTGCTCAAGCCCGGGGGCCTGCTGTTGTGCTCCACCTTCGGCCCGGACACGCTGGTGGAACTCAACGAGGCCTTCGCGACCGCCGATGACCGTCCGCACGTGAGCCGCTTCGCGCAGATCGCCCAGTTCGGCGATGCGCTGATGATGGCCGGCTTCCGCGACCCGGTGCTGGATCGCGACCTGTTCACCCTGACCTACGACGACCTGCCCTCATTGATGCGCGAGCTGCGCGCGATGGGCGCGACCAATGCGCGGGTGGACCGCCGCCACACGCTGACCGGACGTGGCCGTTTCGCCGCTGCGGCAGCAGCGTACGAACCGATGCGGCGCGCCGACGGCAAGCTGCCCAGCAGCTGGGAAGTGATCTACGCCCACGCCTGGGCACCTGACCCGGGCGCGCCGATCCGCGAAGGCGGGCATGACGTCGCCTCGGTGCCGGTGTCGGCGATTCCGATCCGGCGCAAGCAGACCTGATCGCCCGGTCGTGCCGGCCGCTGGCCGGCACCTCATGATTCCCTGGTTGGCCTCTGCCGGCCAGCGGCCGGCACTACCCCGTGCCACGCCGTACGCAGGGTTGGCACGCACCAAACCCGCGCCGTGTCGGCGGCTGATCGCCCGGTCGTGCCGGCCGCTGGCCGGCAACCTCACGATTCCCTGGTGGACCTCTGCCCCCCAGCGGCCGGCACGACCGCACGCCACGCCGTACGCAGGGTTGGCACCCACCAGATCCACGCCGTGTCGGCGGCTGATCGCCCGGTAGTGCCGGCCGCTGGTCGGCAACCTCATGATTCCCCGGTGGACCTCTGCCGGCCAGCGGCCGGCACTACCACATGCCACGCCGTACGCAGGGTTGGCACCCACCAGACCCGCGCCGTGTCGGCGGCTGATCGCCCGGTAGTGCCGGCCGCTGGCCGGCAACCTCATGATTCCCTGGTGGGCCTCTGCCGGCCAGCGGCCGGCACTACCGCATGACAACCGCCCAGAACAGGCTTCCGCGCTCAGGTATTGGCCGGCGAGCTCAGCGGCGGGCGCACCAGGTCGCGGTGGAAGAAATAGATTTCCTGCACCAGGAAGCGCCAGCTGGTGTGGAAGCTGCGGAAGCGCGTGCTGGGCGTGGACGAGGCCAGCGCATCAATGCCCAGCGCCCTGCTCAACCGCAACGCGCGCGCCATGTGCAGCGGATCGCTGACGATGATCACCCGGTGCAGGTCGCGCTGGTCCATCAGTCGTTTGGCTTCCACCAGGTTCTGCACGGTATTGCGCGAGGCAGTCTCGATCAGGATCGCGTCATCCGGCACGCCATGCTTGAGCGCGTAGCGCCGCGCCACCTGCGACTCGGAAAAGCGCGCGCCGGTGCCACCATAGCCGCCGGTGAAGATCAGCAGCGGCGCGTAGCGGGCTTCGTACAGGTCCAGGCCGTGGCGGATGCGCTCCTCGAATACCGGTGACGGCTTGGCGTCATAGGCCGCCGCACCCAGCACGATGATGGCGTCGGCCTTGGCCGCCTGGTCGCGCTCGCCGACCCAGACGATCCAGGCGGTCACGCCCAGCAGCCAGATCACCAGCACCACGAACAGCCGCCACAGCCAACCCAGCAGGCCGGTGCGGGGGCGGTGCCGGTCGCGGCTCATGCCGCCCCCCAGCGCAGTGCGGGCAGGTCGACGTTGCCGCCGGACAGCACCAGGCCCACGCGCAGGCCCGCGAACCGCTGTGGTTGTGCCAGCACGGCGGCCAGCACGGTGGCCGAGGACGGCTCGACCACCTGCTTGAGCACGTCCCACAGCAGGCGCATCGCGGCCATCGTCGCCGCGTCATCGACCACGATCACCTCGGCGTTGGCGTTGCGCAGCAGTTCGAAGTTGGGCGCGCCGACCAGGGTACGCAGGCCGTCGCAGATCGTGTCCGGGGTGAACGCGCCCTGGCGCTCGCCTGCAGCCAGCGAGCGCGCGGTGTCGTCGGCACCGGCCGGTTCGGCCAGCACCAGCCGGGTCTGGGGACTGGCCAGCTGCAGGGCCAGCGCGGTACCGCTGGCCAGGCCGCCCCCTCCGACCGGGACTACCAGCACGTCGAACAGACCGTCGCTGTGCAGCAGCTCCAGGGCCGCGGTGCCCTGCCCGGCCATCACCGCCGGGTCGGTGTACGGGTGGACCAGTGACGCGCCGGTATCGGCCTGCACTCTGGCGCAGGTGGCCTCACGGTCGGCGATGGTCGGCGGGCAGCGCCAGAGCGTGGCGCCATGGCGGGCAATGTTGGCCAGCTTGGCCGCGACCGCGCCTTCGGGCACCACCACGTGGCACGGAATGCCGCGGGTGCGCGCCGCCAGCGCCAGCGCGGCGCCGTGGTTGCCGGACGAATGGGTAACGACGCCGGCACTGGCGCGATCGGCATCCAGCGACCACACCGCGTTGCAGGCGCCGCGGAACTTGAATGCGCCGCCGCGCTGCAGGTGCTCGGCCTTGAAGGCCAGCTGCGCGCCGGCCAGCGCATCGAGCGTGCGCGAGCGCAGCACCGGGGTCACGCTGGCGTGCGGCGCGATCCGCGCAGCGGCAGCCAGGACATCGTCGGCACGGGGCAACAGAGAATCGCTCATGACGCAAGATTAACGTATGCCCCCGCGCTGGCGACCCCGGCACAGGTCATGCCAGCATGAGGGCCTTCGCCTCCATTCATCCTGGCCAGTGAAGTTAAGGGCAGATTCAATGCCTGCGCACGAAGCTGGCAGCACAACCCGTCCTCTGGGGGGACCCACCATGAAAACGCGCCTGATGCTTGCCGGCGGCCTGCTGCTGGCCCTGACCGGCTGCACCACCTACGACTATGTCGGCGGTGGCCGCAGCGGCGGCTACTACCACGGTGCGCCGTCGGTGGAGTACCGCTACCCGGCCGGTTATCCCTACAACTACGGCTACCCCTACTACGGCGGTTATGGCGGCTACTACGGCGGCTATGGCAACCCGTACTACTCGCGCCCGATCTACCGCCCGCCGCACAACCACCGTCCGCCACCGCGCCCACCCGGCAACGGTGGCGAGAACCGTCCGCCGCCGCCGCCGCGGCCCTCGAACAACGGTGGTTCGCCGTGGCGGAACATGGACTCGATGCGTCGCCCGCCGCAGTCGAACATCCAGCCGTCGGCGCCGCCACCGCCGGCCCGTCCGGCCCCGGCGCCGAGCGCGCCGAGGATGAACGGTTCCCCGTGGCGCAACATGGATCGTGGGACGCAGCGCACAGTTGAGCGCTGAACCGTCTTGCATTTCACCCGGTCCAGGTTGCACTCTACGGAACCGGTGACGGCCCGCGTCACAAAGTGACAAAAACGACACGGGCCGCCGCGAAAAGCTCTACGTCGATATCCGACAGGAACATCTGGATCCCCCCTGTTCCGGCCCTGTCGGATGTCGGCACCTCTGAAGACAGACGGCCCCGCTCTGCGGGGCCGTTTGTTTCTGGGGCACGTTGTTCTGGTGCCGCCGCCACGGCATCCACGCATGGCGTGGATCCACCCAAGGCCCGTCATCAGTAGATCCACGCCATGCGTGGATGGAGCTCCCCCGATAGCCTCCAGAAAAAACAGGGCCGGACAGTCCCCCGACTGCCGGCCCCCTGCTTCCCCACCGTGCGCCTGTACCGGCCCCTGTTCCAATTCCGGTCACGGGCGCCTGCGGCGCCAGCCACGGTGGGTGCTATTGGGTTATCTGCAAAAATCCTGCCAACTTTAGCGCTGATTTCGGCGCCGGCCGGCCGACGCCCACGTCCGGGCCCCGAATGGCGCTAAAATCGCCACCCCTGCGCCGGCCCCGGCCGCGCCCGCCCCAGCTGAACAGCCCCCATGAACCCGTCCTTCCATCGTTACGACGTCATCGTCATCGGCGGTGGCCACGCCGGCACCGAAGCCGCACTGGCCGCGGCCCGTACCGGCGTGCGCACCCTGCTGCTGACCCACAACATCGAAACGGTGGGCGCGATGAGCTGCAACCCGGCCATCGGCGGTATCGGCAAGGGCCACCTGGTCAAGGAAATCGACGCCCTGGGTGGTGCGATGGCGCATGCCGCCGACCGTGCCGGCATCCAGTGGCGCACCCTCAACGCCTCCAAGGGCCCGGCCGTGCGCGCCACCCGCTGCCAGGCCGACCGCAACCTGTACCGCATGGCGATCCGCGCCATCGTTGAAGGCCAGGCCAACCTGACCGTGTTCCAGGCTGCCGTCGATGACCTGGTCATCGAAGGCGACGCCGTGCGCGGGGTCATCACCCAGACCGGCCTGCGCTTCGATGCCGAGGCCGTGGTGCTGACCGCTGGCACCTTCCTGGCCGGCAAGATCCACGTCGGCCCGACCCAGTACGCCGCAGGCCGCATGGGCGACCCGCCGGCCACTACGCTGGCGGCGCGCCTGCGCGAGCGTCCGTTCCAGGTCGACCGCCTGAAGACCGGCACGCCGCCGCGCATCGACGGCCGTTCGCTGGACTACAGCGTGATGGACGAGCAGCCCGGCGATTCGCCGCGTCCCGTGATGTCCTTCCTCGGCTCGGTGGACAAGCATCCGCAGCAGGTCAGCTGCTGGATCACCCACACCACCGAACAGACCCACCAGATCATCCGCGACGCGCTGCACCGCTCGCCGCTGTACAGCGGCCAGATCGAAGGCATCGGTCCGCGCTACTGCCCGTCCATCGAGGACAAGGTGGTGCGCTTCGCCGAGAAGGCCAGCCACCAGATCTTCGTCGAACCCGAAGGCCTGGGCATCGTCGAGATCTACCCCAACGGCATCTCCACCTCGCTGCCGTTCGACGTGCAGCTGGAGATGGTGCGCAGCATCCGCGGCTTCGAGAACGCGCATATCACCCGCCCGGGCTACGCGATCGAGTACGACTTCTTCGATCCGCGCGGGCTGAAGGCCTCGCTGGAAACCAAGCTGGTCAACGGCCTGTTCTTCGCCGGCCAGATCAACGGCACCACCGGCTACGAAGAGGCCGCTGCGCAGGGCCTGCTGGCCGGTCTCAACGCTGCGCGCCAGGTGCGCGGGCTGGACGGCTGGTGCCCGCGCCGCGACGAGGCGTACCTGGGCGTGCTGGTGGATGACCTGATCACCCACGGCACCAACGAGCCGTACCGCATGTTCACCAGCCGCGCCGAGTACCGCCTGCAGCTGCGCGAGGATAATGCCGACCAGCGCCTGACCCCGGCCGGCCGCGAAATGGGCCTGGTGGATGATCACCGCTGGAGCGCGTTCGAGACCAAGCAGGCCGCCGTCGCCGCCGAGCGCGCGCGCCTGGGCGCGCTGTGGGCGACCCCGGCCAATGCACTGGGCCGCGAGGTACAGGACACGCTGGGCGTGGCGGTCAGCCGCGAAACCAACGTGCTGGACCTGATCAAGCGCCCCGAACTGGATTACACGCAGCTGATGCAGGTGCCGTCACTGGGCCCGGCGGTGGCCGACGCCAAGGTGGCCGAGCAGGTGGAGATCGGCGTGAAGTACGCCGGCTACCTGGACCGCCAGCGCGAGGAGATCGAGCGCCAGCAGCGGCATGAAGCCACGCCGATCGCCGAAGGCTTCGACTACGCCACGGTGCGAGGGCTGTCGGCCGAAGCGCTGCAGAAACTGGAGCGCGTGCGCCCGCAGACCATCGGCCAGGCGCAGCGCATCCCGGGCATGACCCCGGCGGCGATCTCGCTGTTGCTGGTGCATCTGGAGCGTGCCCGCCGCGGCCGCGTGGCGTAAGCGGTCGCACCTGCTTCTGGTGGGTGCCGACCAAGGTCGGCACCTACCAAGGCCTCCCGCCCCGGTAGATCCACGCCATGCGTGGATGAAGGCCTTTATGCCGACCCAGGTCGGTACCCACCGGAGCGGAAGACACACCCACATTGGCGGGCGCGTTACCGTGCGTCCGCACCGCCGCCCAGCACCTTGAACAGCGTCACCCGGTTTGCCGCTTCCTGCTGCTGCAGCGCGATCAGGTCCTGCTGCGCGGCAAACAGGCTGCGCTGCGCATCCAATGCCTGCAGATAGCCGTCCAGCCCGGTGCGGTAGCGCGCCTCGGCCAGCGTGTAGCTGCGCTGGCTGGCGGCGACCAGTGCCCGTTGTGCCTCCATCTGCGTGCCCAGGTGATCGCGCGTGGCCAGGGCATCGGCCACTTCAGTGAAGGCCTGCTGGATCGCCTTCTGGTACTGCGCGATGCCGATGTCCCTGCCGATCTTCGAGGCATCCAACGATGCCTTCAGCGCGCCGGCGTGGAAGATCGGTGCGGTGATGCTGGGCGCGAACGACCAGCCGCGGGTACCGGCCGAGAACAGCGTCGACAACGCGGTGGAACTGTGGCCGTAATTGGCGGTCAGCGTCAGCGTCGGGAAGAACGCGGCGCGCGCGGCGCCGATATCGGCGTTGGCCGCCTGCAACGCGTGCTCGGCCGACAGCACGTCCGGGCGCTGCAGCAGCACGCTTGAGGGCAGGTTGGCAGGCAGCGGTGCCAGCGCCACGCTGCCGTCCAGTGCCTGCGCGCCGGGCAGCAGTGCCGCCTCCAGCGGCGCGCCCACCAGCAACTGCAGCGCATCACGATCCTGCGCCTGCTGGGCCTGCAGCCTGGCCAGCGCGCCGCGCGCGGCGTCCACGCTGGTCTGCACCTGCGACAGGTCCAGGCCGGAGGCCAGGCCCTGGGCATGGCGGGCTTCGGTGCGCTGCAGGGTCTGCTGCTGGCTGTCCAGGGTCTGCCGGGTGAACGCCAGCGACTGTTCGTCTGCCGCCAGCGCCAGCCAGGCCGTGGCCACTTCAGCCACCAGGCTGGTGCGCGCGGCACGCTGGTTCTCGGCGCTCGCCAGCCAGTTCTGCAGGGCCTCGTCCTTCAGGCTGCGGATGCGCCCGAACAGGTCCAGCTCCCAACTGCTGATCCCCACCTGCACGGCATCGGATTCGGTCACCTGGGTAGCGCCGGTTTCGCTGTTGGCATCACTCACCCGCGCACGGGTGACGCTGCCGCTGGCGTCCACCGACGGCAGCAGCGCCGCGCGCTGGATGCGGTACTGCGCGCGTTCCTTCTCCACCTGCAGCACCGCTACGCGCAGGTCGCGGTTGTTCTGCAGCGCCAGTGCGATGACCTGCTGCAGGCGCGGTTCCAGGAACACGTCGCGCCAGGCCGGCATCGCCAGTACCGGTTCGGCCGCGCCGGTAGCGGCATTGCCGAACTGCGCCGGCACCGGTGCCTCGGGACGCTGGTAGTGCGGGGCCATGCTCACGCAGCCGCCCAGCACGGTGGTCATCGTTGCGGCCGCCAGGGCGCGCAGCAGCATCGGCTTCATGGGCTTGCCTCCGGGGCAGTGGCGTCGGCCGGCGCGCGGCCCGGGAACAGGCGGCGCACCAGCAGGTAGAACAACGGCACGAAGAACATGCCCAGCACCATCGAGGCGACCGTACCGCCGGCCACGCCCGTGCCCAGCGAACGGCGCGCGGCCGAACCGGCGCCGGTGGCGAACACCAGCGGCAACACGCCCATCAGGAACGCCAGCGAGGTCATCACGATCGGCCGCAGCCGCAGGTAGACCGCCTGCAGGATTGCGTCGCGCGTGTTTCTGCCCTGCTGTTCGAGGATGCGCGCGAACTCGACGATCAGGATGCCGTTCTTCGCTGCCAGGCCAATCGTGGTCAGCAGGCCGACCTGGAAGTACACGTCGTTGTTGAGGCCACGCAGGTTCATCATCAGCACGGCGCCGAACACGCCCACCGGCACCGCCAGCATCACCGCGAACGGCACCGCCCAGCTTTCATACAGCGCGGCCAGGCACAGGAACACGAACAGCAGCGAGATGGCGTACAGCATCGGCGCCTGGTTGCCCGACAGCTGTTCCTGGTAGGCCATGTCCGACCAGGCATGGCTGAAGCCTTCCGGCAGCGTGTCGGCCAGGCGCGCGATCTCGGCCATCGCCTCGCCGGAACTGACGCCCGGTGCCGGCTGGCCGGTGATCTCCATCGCCGAGACGCCGTTGTAGCGTTGCAATGCGGCCGGGGCACTGGTCCAGTGCGCGCTGACCAGCGACGACAGCGGCACCATCTGCCCAGCCTGGTTGCGCACGCTCCAGCGCTCGATGTCCTGCGGCTGCATGCGGGCTTCGGCCGTGCCCTGGATGAACACCTTCTTGATGCGGCCCTTGTAGATGAAGTTGTTGACGAAGTCGCCACCCAGCGCTGCGTTCAAGGTGTCGTTGATGTCCTGCGGATTCACGCCCATCGCCTGCGCCTTGGCGTCGTCCACCTTCACCGCATACACCGGCGCGTCTTCCAGGCTGGCGTAGCGCACGTTGACCAGCTTCGGGTCGCTGGCGGCCTTCTTCAGCAGTGTGTTGCGCGCGGCCACGGCGGCGGCATGGCCGGCACCGCCTTCGTCCTGCAGTTCCAGGGTGAAACCGCCAGCATCGCCCAGGCCGAGGATCGCCGGTGGCGAGGTGATGAACACCTGCGCATCGGGCACACTGGCCATGGCCCGGGTGAGTCGTGCGGCGATGGTATCGGCGTCATCCTTGCGGTCGTCCCAGTCCTTCAGGCGGATGAACGCCTGGCCCACGTTCTGGCCACTGCCGGTCACACTGAAACCGGCGGTGGCCTGGATCGACAGCACGCTGTCGTCCTTCACTGCCGCCGCACTGAGGCGGTCCATCACGGCACGGGTCTGCTCCAGCGTGGACCCGGCCGGCAGCTTCACCAGCGCGTTGAGCATGCCCTGGTCTTCATCGGGCAGGAAGGCGCCCGGCAGGTGCCACAGCAGCAGGCCGGTGGCCACGCTCAGCACCAGGTAGAACAGGACGCCCAGCGTGCGCCGGCCGAGGAAGCGGTCGACGCGATGGCGCAGGCCGTTGGAGGTGCGCTCGAAGCGATGGTTGAACCAGATGAAGAACTTGCCCAGCAGGCTGGGCTCGCCAGCGGGGTCGCCATGCGGATGGCCGCCCTTGGGAATCGGGTGCAGGATGCTGCCGCACAGCGCCGGGGTGATGGTCATCGCCACCAGCACCGACAGGATCATCGCGGCGGCGATCGTCACCGAGAACTGGCGATAGATCACGCCGGTGACACCGCTGAAGAACGCCATCGGCAGGAACACCGCGGTCAGCACCAGCACGATGCCGACCAGCGCGCCGGTGATCTGGCCCATCGCCTTCAGCGTGGCCGGCTTCGGTGCCAGCCCTTCGAAGGTCATCACCCGCTCCACGTTCTCCACCACCACGATGGCGTCGTCCACCAGCAGGCCGATGGCCAGCACCAGCGCGAACATGGTCAGGGTATTGATCGAATAGCCGAAGGCGGCCAGCACGCCGAAGGTGCCCAGCAGCACCACCGGCACTGCGATGGTCGGGATCAGCGTGGCCCGCCAGTTCTGCAGGAACAGGTACATCACCAGCACGACCAACGCGATCGCCTCGATCAGGGTGATCACCACTTCCTTCAGCGAGATGGTCACGAACGGCGTGGTGGTGAACGCCACGTGGTAGGTGTAGCCGTGCGGCCAGTACTTCTGCAGCTGCTGCAGCCGTGCCTCGACGGCCTTGGAGACGGCGATGGCGTTGGCACCGGCATTGAGCTCGATGCCCAGCGAGGCCGACGGCTTGCCGTTGAACGTGCTGATGCTGTCGTAGCTCTCAGGGCCCAGCCCGATCGTCGCCACGTCGCCCAGGTGCACCACGCTGCCATTGGCATCGGCCTTGAGCACTACCTGCGCGAACTGCTCGGGGGTGTGCAGGCGGCTGCGTGCGGTGACCGTGGCGTCCAGCTGCTGGCCCTTCAGTGCCGGCTGGCCACCCAGCTCACCGGCCGATACGTCGGTGTTCTGCGCCTGCAGTGCAGTCTCGATGTCCGACGGCATCAGTGCGTACTGCCGCATCTTTTCCGGGTCCAGCCAGATGCGCATGGCGTATTCCTGGCCGATCGGCTGGATGTTGCCGACGCCGCTGACGCGGCTGATCTGGTCATCGATGCGCGCCTCCATGAAGTTGGCGACATCGAAGTTGTCCATGCTGCCGTCTTCGCTGGTGAACGACAGCACCTCGAAGATCGAGCCACTGGACTTGGTGATGGTCAGGCCGTTCTGCTGCACCGCCTGCGGCAGCGTGGCCATCGCGGCCTGCAGCTGGTTCTGCACCTGCACCTGCGCGGTGTCCGGGTTGGTGCCGGTGGCGAAGACCAGGTTGACCTGCGCCGAGCCATCGGAAGCACTGGTCGAGGTCATGTACATCAGGTGGTCCAGGCTCTGCTGGGACTGCTCGATGACCTGGGTGACCGCGTTTTCCACGGTCTGCGACGAGGCGCCGGTGTAGGTGGCGCGGATGGTGATGGTGGGCGGGGCGATCTGCGGGTAGCGGTCCACCGGCAGGATCAGGATCGCGAGCAGGCCGAGCAGGCTGACCGCGATGGCGATCACCCAGGCGAAGATCGGCCGGTCGATGAAGAAACGAACCATGCGCGGCAGGCCTCAGTGCGACTTTTCGTCGGTGTTGCCGTTCGGGTCGACCGCCGGCATCGCCGCCAGCTGCGCCGTGGTGGCGGCCACCGGCTTCACCTGCTGGCCCAGCGATACCGCACTGCCGTTGCTGACGATCACCCGCTCGCCGGCCTTCAGGCCCTGGGTGATCTGCCACTGGTTGCCCACCACCTGGCCGGTGCTGACCCGGCGCTCGACCACGTGGTCCCTGGCATCGAGCAGGCGCAGCAGCGGCTCGCCGCGCTCATTGCGCAGCACCGCCTTCTGCGGCACCAGCAAAGCGCGCGCATCGGTGGCCATCGGCAGCACCGCCTTCAGGTACATGCCCGGCAGCAGCAGGCCCTCCGGGTTCGGAATGACCGCGCGCAGCACCACGTTGCCGGTGCCCGGATCGACCGCGCTGCCGACGAACTCCAGCGTGCCTTCATGGGCATAGCTGCTGCCGTCCTCCAGCAGCACCTTCACCTGGGCCTTGCCGTCGATGGCCTTCACCAGGCCGGCATCCAGCTGCTTGCGCAGCGCCAGCATCTGCGTGCTGGACTGGGTCACGTCCAGATAGACCGGGTCCAACCGTTGAATGGTCGCCAGCGCGGCATCCTGGCCGGCGGCAACCAGCGCGCCGGCGGTGACGCTGGAGGTACCGATGCGGCCGTCGATCGGTGCGGTCACCCGGGTGTAGTCGAGGTTGATGCGGGCGGCCTGCAGTGCAGCGCGCGCAGCAATCACGTTGGCCTGTGCCTGCTTCAGCGCCGAGGTGGCATCGTCGGCATCCTGCTTGCTGGCCGCATCCATGCCCAGCAGCGCGCGGGTGCGCTCGGCCTTGGGCTGCGCCGACAGCACGCTGGCCTCGGCCTGCGCCAGTTGGCCACGGGCGGTATCGAACGCAGCCTGGTACGGCGCCGGATCGATCTGGTACAGCAGCTGGCCGGCCTTGACCTGCTGGCCTTCGGTGAACAGCCGCTGGCGGACCAGTCCGCCGACCTGCGGCCGCACCTCGGACACCTCGAACGGCACCGCACGGCCGGGCAGGGTCTGCTGCAGTGACAGCGGCTGCGCGCGGGCGGTGATGACGCCCACTTCGGGAGCAGCCGGAGGTTCGGTCCGGCCCGCCGAGCAGGCCGCCAGGGCCAGCAGCAGGGGCAACATCAGCGGACGGGGGGAACGGGACAGCGGGCGCAGGAATGACATGGGGGGGCGTGGGGCCTTGCGTTGACCCGTGCACGCTGCCGTGAAAGTGTGCAGAGAATATGGAGATTGCGCGACCGGCTCAGCGGGCGCTTGCTTTCGGCGCCGCATGCGCCGCTAATGGCCCGGCGATGGCGAAGATACGACTCAAATTCGGCCTGACCGCGAAGACCTTCCTCGCGATCTTCACCGCCTGCCTGCTGGTGCTGGCAGTGAACGGTATTGCCAGCCGCGTGGCATTCCAGACCGGCTTCCTGGACTACCTCAACGACCAGGGCGATCTGCGCATGCAGCGCGTGATGCCACACCTGCAGCGCGAGTACCGCACGCACGGCGGCTGGGAGCATCTGCGCGGTGACAGTGACCGCTGGGCGCGGCTGCTGCGCCCGGATCTGGCCCATGGGCACGAGGGGCCCGTGCCGCCGCTGTCCGACCAGACCGGCGTTCCCTCCCGCCTGGGCCTGTTCGATGCACAGCATCGGTTCGTGGCCGGCAACCCGGACGCGACCAGCGACGACGAGCCGCACGCCGTGCAGGTCGATGGGCACACGGTCGGCTGGCTGGGCATGGTGCCGTTCCAGACCGTGATCGCCACCAATGACCTGAATTTCTACAACACCCAGATGCGTGCCTGGTGGGTGATCGGCATCGCGCTGCTGCTGGTGACGGTGCTGCTGGCCTGGCTGGTATCGCGCGCGCTCCGGCAACGCCTGGCCAAGCTGGCCGCAGCCACCCATCGGCTCGCTGCCGGCGACTACGCCACCCGCATCGAGCGCACCAGCGATGACGAGCTGGACGCCCTGGTCAACGACTTCAACCGGATGGCGCAGGCGCTGGATGATACCGAACGCAACCGCCGCGCCTTCATCGCCGATATCTCGCACGAACTGCGCACGCCGCTGGCGGTGGTGCGTGCCGAACTGGAGGCCATCGAGGACGGCATCCGCCCGCTGGACCGCGCCAACCTCGGTGCCCTGCAGGGCGAGATCCGCCAGCTGGGCAAGCTGATCGACGACCTGCACGACCTGTCGATGACCCAGTCCGGCGGCCTGGCCTACCGCTTTGCCCCCCTGGACGTGGCGGCGCTGCTGCGCAGCGAGCTCAATGGCATGCGCGTGCGCTTCTCCACGACGGGGCTGGCGCTGGAGGAGGATCTGCCGGCCGCGCCGCTGCAGGTCTCCGGCGACGAGCGGCGGCTGCAGCAGGTGCTGGCCAACCTGCTGGAAAACGCGCTGCGCTATACCCATGCCGGCGGCTGCGTGCGCGTGCAGGCTGCGCGCGTTCCCGCCGGCGTGCAGCTGATCGTGGAAGACACCGCGCCGGGCGTACCGGCCGACAAGTGCGCGCTGCTGTTCGAGCGCTTCTACCGCGTGGAGAGTTCGCGCAACCGCGCCAGCGGCGGCAGCGGGCTGGGCCTGGCCATCAGCCACAACATCGTCCTCGCCCACCACGGCCATATCCACGCCGAGCCCTCGCCGCTGGGCGGGCTGCGCGTGGTCGTCACCCTGCCGGAGTCCGCATGAGCCTGTCCCCCGCCGCGTCCGCGAAGATCCTGATCGTCGAGGATGAGCCACGCCTGGCCTCGGTGCTGCGCGACTACCTGGCGGCCGCCGGCATGACCAGCGAATGGGTGGACGATGGCGGCCAGGTGATCGACGCATTCGCGCGTTACCAACCCGATCTGGTGCTGCTGGACCTGATGCTGCCGCAGCGTGATGGCGTGGACCTGTGCCGCGAACTGCGCGCCAGCAGCGATGTGCCGGTGATCATGGTCACTGCGCGGGTGGAAGAGATCGACCGCCTGCTGGGCCTGGACATCGGCGCCGACGATTACATCTGCAAGCCCTTCAGCCCGCGCGAAGTGGTGGCGCGGGTGGTGGCGGTGCTGCGCCGCTACCGTCCGGACCCGGCTGCACGCGCCAACAGCGGGCTGCACATCGACGAACCGGCGGCGCGCGCCACCTGGAACGGCAGGGGCCTGGATCTGACGCCGGTGGAGTACCGCCTGCTGCGCACCCTGTTGGCCACGCCAGGCCGGATCTGGGCGCGCGATGAGCTGCTCGACCGCCTGTACCTGGACCATCGCGTGGTGGTCGACCGTACCGTCGACAGCCATGTACGCAACCTGCGCCGCAAGCTGGCCGACGCTGGCATGGAAGGCGAACCGATCCGCTCGGTGTACGGGATGGGTTACAGCTACGAACCCTAGCCGGTAGTGCCGGCCGCTGGCCGGCAACCGCAGAATTCCAGGTGCGCCCATGAGGTTGCCGGCCAGCGGCCGGCACTACCGGTGCGCAACTGCGTTACAGTCGAGCACGCTCGATATCAACGGATCACGACTGCATGGACGACATCCACCCGATCGCGCCGGACAAGCGCGCCGCCATTCTTTCCAGCCTCGCCGACATCGAACAGCGCCACGACGTGCGCGTTCTGCTGGCGTGCGAGTCCGGCAGCCGTGGCTGGGGCTTCTCGTCGCCGGACAGCGACTACGATGCACGCTTCATCTACGTGCATCGCCAGCCGTGGTATCTCACCGTCAACGAGAGCACCGGCCCCGGCGATGGGCAACGGGACGTGATCGAGCTGCCGATCGACGATGCGCTCGATGTCAGCGGCTGGGATCTGCGCAAGGCGCTGCGACTGGTTTCAAAGTCCAACCCGACGCTGATCGAGTGGCTGCGTTCGCCGATCGTGTACCGGCAGGACGACGCCGCCGTGGTGCAGCTGTGGGAGGCAGCAAAGGCCTTCTATTCGCCGCTGGGCACGTGGTGGCACTACTTCAACATGGCGCGCTCGAATCATCGCGGTTACCTGCGCGGTGATACGGTGCGCACCAAGAAGTACCTGTATGTGCTGCGCCCGCTGCTGGCCTGCCAGTGGATCGAGCACGAGCAGACGCCACCGCCGATGGCCTTCGAGGATCTGCTGGACCGGCGGCTGCCGGAGGGCCCGGTGCGTGAAGCGATCGATGCCCTGCTGGTGGTCAAGCGCGCCAGCGCTGAGGTCGCCGCGGGACCGCGCATTGCAGCGATCAGCGACTTCATCGAGGGCGAGCTGGCTGTCCGCGCAGCACGGGCCCCATCGTTGCCCGCCGGACAGGGCGACAGCGCCTGGCTGGACGCACTGTTCCGGCAGATGCTGGCCGAGCACGCGCCTGCATAGGCGACCGCGCCTGCGTCTGGTAGTGCCGGCCGCTGGCCGGCAACCTCATGGGCGCACCTGGATTTCTGCGGTTGCCGGCCAGCGGCCGGCACTACCACGCGGTGTGCGGACCACGCAGGTATCATCGGTGCGAACGCCCTGATTTCCGGAGAAACCGATGAACCCGCTGCGCCCCTTCCGCGACAAGATGCCCGTCCTCGGCGAGCGCGTGTACATCGATCCGGCCTGCACCGTCATCGGCGACGTGGAACTGGCCGAGGACGTGTCGGTGTGGCCGGGCACGATCATCCGCGGCGACGTCAATTACGTGCGCATCGGTGCACGCACCAACGTGCAGGACGGCACCATCATCCACGTCAGCCACCACAGTCCCTACAACAAGGCCGGCTACCCCACCCTGATCGGCGAAGGCGTGACCGTCGGCCATGGCTGCATCATCCATGCCTGCAGCATCGGTGATTACAGCCTGATCGGCATGGGCGCCTGCATCCTCGACGGCGCCCGGGTCGAGCGCCATGGCTTCGTCGGCGCCGGTGCGGTGGTCGGCCCGGGCAAGGTGGTCGGCGAAGGCGAGCTGTGGGTGGGCAACCCGGCACGCCCGGCGCGCACGCTGAGCGACAAGGAGATCGAGTCGCTGCACTACTCGGCCGACCACTACGTGCGGCTGAAGGACGAATACCTGGGCTGAGCGGCCAACGCCGCCATGCGGCTCTGCTAAAGTCTGGGCCCGACCAGGACCTGTCGAGACCCCCATGCCTGTGGCTGCCTGCCGGAGAGGACTCCGGCGCCCACAACGAAGGCCATCGCACTGATGGCCGCACCGATGCTCGATACCTACCGTGAGGTGGTGACGCCGGAGGGTGTGCCGCTGCAGCTGCCGGCGGCCGGCCCGGTGCCGCGGGCGATGGCCTGGCTGATCGATCTGGGCGTGCGCATCGCGGTGCTGGTGCTGATGTCGATCCCGCTGGCGCTGCTGGACACGTTCGGCTCCGGGCTCGGCCTGGTGCTGATGTTCCTGGTCTACTGGGCCTACCCGATCGTCTGCGAAGCGCGGTGGGGCCGCACCCTGGGCAAGCGCGCACTGGGCCTGCGCGTGCTCGCGCGCGACGGCGCGCCGGTGGGCTGGATGGCCGCCATCACCCGCAACCTGCTGCGCACCGTGGACATGCTGCCATTCGGCTATGCGCTGGGCCTGGTCAGCAGCCTGTTCGATCCGCATGGCCGCCGCCTCGGCGACCTGGTCGCCGGCACCGTGGTGGTGCATGCACCGGTACTGTACCTGCCGCCGCCACCGACCATCGACAGCGCGCTGGCGCCGCCACAGCCACTGCGGCCGGAGGAACAGGCCGCGCTGATGGCCTTCGCCGAGCGCGCACCACGGCTGTCGTCGGCACGCCAGCAGGAACTGGCCGGCATTGCCGAACCCCTGACCGGCACCCACGGCCAGGTCGGCGTGCTGCGCCTGTATGCCATGGCCAACTGGTTGCTGGGGCGGCGATGAAGCAGGAACAGTTCGTCGCCCGCTACCAGCAGGAATGGCAGGACCTGGAGCATTGGCTGCTGCTGCGGGCCGGCGCTTCGCGCCGCAAGCGCCGCCAGCGCAGCGAGCTGGCACTGGACGACAGCGCGTTCCCGCAGCGCTACCGGCGCCTGTGCCAGCAGCTGGCGCTGGCCCGCGAGCGCGGCTACAGCCCGCAGCTGGTGCAGCGCCTGCAGCAGCTGATGCAGCAGGGCCACAGCGTGCTATACCGCACGCCGCCGACGCGCTGGCGCGGTGCGCTGGAATTCCTGGTGGCCGACTTCCCGCTGCTGGTGCGCAGCCAGGCGCGCAGCATGTGGGTGGCGCTGGCGATGTTCGCGCTGCCGGCGGTGGCCTGCTTCGTGCTGGTGCAGGTCTACCCGGACCTGATCCACATGGTCATGGACAACCGCCAGATCGCCGAGATGGAGCGCATGTACGATCCCGCCGCCGAACGCCTCGGGCGTGACAGCGGGACCGACTGGATGATGTTCGGCCACTACATCCTCAACAACATCAGCATCGCCCTGCGCACCTTCGCCAGCGGCCTGCTGGCCGGGCTGGGCACGCTGCTGGTGCTGCTGTTCAACGGCGTGATCATCGGTTCGGTGGCCGGCCACCTGCAGCACATCGGCCATGGCGATCCGTTCTGGCGCTTCGTCGCAGGCCATGGGGCCTTCGAGCTGACCGCGATCGTGATCGCCGGCGGTGCCGGACTGCAGCTGGGCATGAAACTGCTGGCCCCCGGCCGGCGCAGCCGCCTGGACGCGCTGGTCGAGGGCGGCCGCATCGGTGCCCGCCTGTGCCTGGGCGTGGCGTTCATGCTGCTGGTGGCTGCGTTCATCGAAGCGTTCTGGTCGTCGATTGCCGAAGTGCCGGCGTGGGGCAAGTTCAGCGTGGCCGGCGTGCTGTGGGTCGGTGTGCTGCTGTGGCTGTGGCGCGGCGGGCGCGGAGGCGGCCATGCGCATTGACCGCCTGGACGTGGTGCTGCGCGCGCGCAGTGGCTGGGAAGCGATGGAGCTGGGCAGTGCCCTGTCGCGCCGCCACGCACGCGCGGTGTGGGGCAGCTGGCTGCTGGCCAGTGCGCCGCTGTTCGTGGTCTTCAACGCGCTGGGCTGGTGGCTGGATGCATTCGGCTGGGCGTGGCTGGCAATGTGGTGGTGCAAGCCGCTGTTCGAACGGGCGCCGCTGTACGTGCTGTCGCGTGGCATCTTCGGCGAGCCGGTGGGTACGCTGGCGGCGCTGCGCGCGCAGCGCCGCTGGGGCAACGCTGGCTTCTGGGGCTACCTGGGCTGGCGCCGCTTCAGCGTGCTGCGCAGCCTGTGCCTGCCGGTGAACCTGCTGGAGGGCAATGCGCCGGCCCAGCGCGGCGCACGCCGCCGTGCCGTGGCCGCTGGCGCGGCGGGTGCCGCTGCCGTGCTGACCGTGGCCTGCATGGCGTTTGAAGCGGTGCTGGTGTCCGGTGCGATCGGCGCGGTGTTCATGTTCATGCCACTGGAGCTGATGTCCGAATCGTGGCGGGCCGCATGGGACATGATCGGCCAGGACACGCCGGCCTGGGCGCAGCTGGGCTTCAACCTGGCGTGCTGGCTGGCCTCGGTGCTGATCGGTCCGTTCTACGTCGGCGCCGGGTTCGGCCTGTACTTGAACCGGCGCACGCAGATGGAAGCCTGGGACGTGGAGATCGCCCTGCGCCGCCTGCGCGAGCGCCTGCTGCCGGCGGCATCGACGCTGGCCCTGCTGCTCTGCCTTGCGCTGCCGCTGGCCTGCGCGCCCGCGCACGCGCAGGACGCGCAGACGGTCGCTGCGCAGCCCGACGATGCCGAAGCGAACGACGACAGTGCGGGAGAACCGGCCACCGCGGAGAACGACCCGGCCAACACGCCCACCGTGATCTTCGGCGCGGCGCCGGTGGATACCGCCGGTTTCCGCCAGGCGGTGAACCGCGCCTATGAAGATCCGCTGCAGCGCCCGACCCGCCAGGTCACGCGCTGGAAGCCGATCGAACAGGCCGAGGACAAGAAGAAGGAAGAGAAGACGCTGCAGCGCGAACGCGGCGACACCGGTGAGCGCAGCAACCGCAAGGCCGGCATCGCCTGGCTGGCGCGCCTGGCCGAATGGGGCCTGTGGGGCCTGCTCGGCGTCCTGCTGCTGGTCCTGCTGTTGACCGCGCGGCTGTGGCTGCCGTGGCTGCGCGGCAGTGGCCGGCGCAAGGCCGAGGCTGCACCGCAGGTGGTGGAGGAACAGGTGGAGCTGCCGGTCGTGCTGCCGCCGGACGTGGCGACCCAGGCCGGGCTGCTGTGGGACCAGGGCCGGCCGCGGCAGGCGCTAGCCCTGCTGTACCGCGCCAGCGTGCGCACGGTGGGCGAGCGCAGCGGCATCGCGCTTCCCCCCGGCGCCACCGAAGCGCAATGCCTGCGCGCCTCGCGGCGCATGCCCGACGCCACCGACCGTGACCTGTTCGCGCGCATCGTGCGCATGTGGCAGTACGCCGCCTACGGTGGCCGCCTGCCCAGCCGCGCCGATTTCGATGCGTTGGCCGACACGCTGCGCCAGCAGTACAGGTGGCTGGCATGAGCCCGCGCCTGTTCTGGTCGCTGCTGCTGGGCGCGCTGGTGCTGTTCGGCGTACCGCTGACGATCCTCTACCTGCGCACGCATGAGCGGGTCACCGAGACCGTGCAGCTGCCGCCGCAGGGCGAGGCCGGCTACAACCCGCTGTACGTGCTGGGCCAGGCACTGCGCGCCGATGGCATCGAGGTGCACTCGCGCCCCCGGCTGGAGCTGCAGCAGATGGCGCTGGGCCGGCACGATACGGTGGTGCTGCTGCAGGACAGCAGCGAGCTGCCGGCACCGACGGCCAGAGCGCTGCTGGACTGGGTGGATGGCGGTGGCCATCTGCTGGTGCGCACGCCACCACCGGCCGAGGACGACGCCAGCAGCACGCAGGGCCCCCTGCTGGACCAGCTGGGCGTGGACAGCCTGTACCAGCGCAGCCACTGCCAGCCATTCCACGTCATCGATGATCCCAGCCACGTCGAGTTCTGCGGCGGCCGTCGCTTCACGCTGGGTTTTGCCGCCAGTGCGCGGGCTGAACGGCGCTGGGGCAACGAGCACGGCCTGGTGTTCGCACGCCTGCACCATGGCCAGGGCAAGGTGAGCGTGCTGGCCGACATGGAATTCATGCGCGGCGAGGTGGATTCGCCGGCGGCACGCCTGGCGTCGGCTGCGGGCAAGGCCAGCGACGGACTGCACGACCTCTCGCACCGCGACCTGACCCGTTACCTGCTCGACCCGAATTACGGCAAGGGTGCGTTCTGGCTGGTCTATGCCAGCCGCCCGCCGTCGCTGTGGGCGCGCCTGTTCTACCAGGGCTGGCCGCTGTGGGCGCCGCTGCTGCTGGCCCTGCTGGGCTGGTTGTGGGCCCGCTCGCAACGCTTCGGCAGCCTGCTGCCGTCGCCGGTGCTGGAACGCCGCTCGCTGCTGGAACACGTGCGTGCCAGTGGCGAGCTGCTGCTGCGCTTCGGCCACGGCACGCGCCTGTACGACGCCGTGCGCGCCCTGTTCCTGCATCGCCTGCGGCTGCGCGCACCGGTAGCCGCTGCCCTGGACGGTGCGCCACGCGATCAGGCCATCGCCGAACTGTTGAAATGGCCGCAAGGCCGTGTTGCCAGCGCGCTCACGCCCCCGCCACCGCACGATTCCTCCGCCCTGCGCGAGCGCATCCGCTTGCTGCTCCAGATGAGATCCCTGCTATGACCGAAGTCCCCGAGCTGCCGGCGGCCGCCAACGCCCGCCTGATCGAACGCGTCGATGCCATCCGCACCGCCGTTGGACACGCCTTCATCGGCCAGGCCGATGTACTGGACCAGATCCTGGTGGCGCTGCTGGCCGGTGGCCACGTGCTGATCGAGGGCGTGCCCGGGCTGGGCAAGACCCTGCTGGTGCGCGCACTGGCACAGGCCCTGGAGCTGGACTACGGGCGCGTGCAGTTCACCCCCGACCTGATGCCCAGCGACGTCAGTGGCCACGCGGTGTACGACCCGAAGAGCGAGAGCTTCAAGATCCGGCGCGGCCCGGTGTTCACCAACCTGCTGCTGGCCGACGAGATCAACCGTGCCCCGGCCAAGACCCAGTCGGCCCTGCTGGAAGTGATGCAGGAAGGCCAGGTGACCATCGAGGGCAAGGCCTTCACCCTGGCGCCGCCCTTCATGGCGCTGGCCACGCAGAACCCGCTGGAGCAGGAAGGCACCTACCCGCTGCCGGAAGCACAGCTGGACCGCTTCCTGCTGAAGGTGCTGATCGACTACCCGCAGCTGGAGGACGAGAAGCGCATGGTGACCGCGATCACCAGCGGCCGCGCTGCCAGCGATTTCGACCTGAGCCAGGTGCCGCGTGTGCTCGGTGCCGGCGAGCTGCTGGAACTGCAGCGTGCCACTGCGGCGATCACCGTCGATGACGAAGTGATCGACTACGCGGTGAGGATCGTCGCCGCCACCCGGCAGTGGCCGGGCATCGCGGTCGGCGCCGGTCCGCGCGGCAGCATCGCGCTGGTGCGTGCCTCGCGCGCACAGGCGGTGCTGGCCGGCCGCGACTTCGTCACGCCGGACGACGTGCGCGATATCGCCCGCCCGGCGCTGCGCCACCGCATCGCACTGGCGCCGGAACTGCAGATCGAGGGCCAGGGCGCCGACGACGTGCTGGGCGCGCTGCTGGCCAAGGTGGAAGCGCCGCGCCGATGAGGCCGGCCCCGCTGCTGCTGGCGCTGCTGCTGGCCTGGGCCGCCCTGGGCGGGCTGGTGCTGGGCGGATGGCTGCCGCGCTGGAGCTGGGCACTGGCAGCCGTGGCCATCGCGTTGCCCGCCCTGTGGGACCTGTGGCGGCAGTGGCGGCGTGCATCGCCGCAGGTGCAACGCGAGCTGCCCGAAGCGCTGGCACTGGGCGTGCGCCGCGAGGCGGCGTTGCGTCTGCAGGCCGAGCAATCGATGACGGTGCAGGTGTTCGACCTGGCGCCCGGCGGCTGGCCGCTGGAATCGCTGCCGCAGCGCGTGCGCCTGCAGGCCGGTACGGCGTCCACCCTGCATTACCACCTGCAGCCGCTGCAGCGTGGGCACTTCCGCTTCGAGGGGGTGCACCTGCGCATGCGTTCGCCGTGGCGCCTGTGGTGGCAGCAACGCACGCTGCCGCCGGCGCTGGAGGTGCGGGTCTATCCGAACTTCGTGCCGCTCACCCGCTTCGCATTGTTCAGTGCCGACCAGGCCTCGCGGCTGGTCGGTGCGCACGTGAAGCGCCGCCGTGGCGAAGGCACCGACTTCCACCAGATGCGCGAGTACCGCATCGGCGACAGCCTGCGCCAGCTGGACTGGAAGGCCACCGCACGTGCGCGCAAGCTGATCTCGCGCGAGTACCAGGACGAGAAGAACCAGCAGCTGCTGCTGATGCTGGACAGTGGCCGGCGCATGCTGGCCAGCGAAGGCGGACTCTCGCATTTCGACCACGCATTGAACGCCTCGCTGGTGGTGGCTTACCTGGCGCTGCGCCAGGGCGACGCTGCCGGCCTGTACGCTGCGGGGGGCGAACGCCGCTGGGTGGCGCCGCAGCGCGGCATGGGCACGGTCGAGCACCTGCTGCGCGCCAGCTACGACCTGCAGCCACGCGCGGTGGCCACCGACTACCTGGCCGCCGCCACCGAGGTGTCGCTGCGCCAGCGCCGGCGTGCGCTGGTGATGCTGGTCAGCAACGTGCGCGACGAGGACATCGAAGACCTGCTGGCCGCGGTGCGCCTGCTGCAGCAACGCCACCTGGTGTGCGTGGCCAGCCTGCGCGAGCGCGAACTGGACGGCGCACTGGAGGGTGACGTGCAGACCCTGGAAGACGCCACCCAGGCCGGTGCCGCGGCGCTGTACCTGCAGCAGCGCGCGAAGGCGCACGAGGCACTGCGCAGCGAGAAGGTGATGGTGCTGGACGTGACCGCCGACGCCCTGCCCGGCGCGCTGGTGGAGCGCTACCTGGCGGTAAAGCGCGAAGGGCTGCTCTGACCGGAGTTGCCGCCGCCGGGCATGGCCCGGCGCTACCAACGCATCTCGTTGGTGGGTGCCAACCTTGGTTGGCACAGAACCCACAGCGCCGACCAAGGTCGGCATCTACCAAAAACAGTTGCCGGCCAACGGCCGGCGTTACCTACCCCTGCAACAACCGCCGCTGCAACCGCGCCACCGCGCGCTGCAGCAGCACCCGGTTGCGGGCCAGCTTCATCCACTGCGGCAGGCGCGAGAACATGGATCGATGATGGCCGCGGCCCTCGCGCAGCGTCGCGCTCGCGAATTCGTGCAGTGCCTGCAGATGTTCGGCGTTGTAAGCCCACAACAGGCCCGCGCGGGTCGATTCGACCAGTCGCAGCGGCAGCCCGAAATGCGGATCGGCCGGCTCCGCGTCACGCAGGGGGCGCGTCGTGACGGTGACCTCGGTGCTGCGGTCGCACTGCGCGCATCGGGCGGGGAACGATGCAGGCGCAGGCATGCCAGCGGGAATCCGCCGGCATACATGCAGCCACTGATGCCCACAGAATCCACAGGGCTGGCGGCCCAGCATGCAGACCGCCCCCACCCAGTCGCCGCTGTCCAGCGCAGAACTGCAACCGGTGCAGCGGAAACGCGCGGTCCACCGATACGGTTCCCAGCGGGCGATCACCCAACCGGGAGTGTCACAGCGATGGCAGCAGACGGCGACGCGGTCCGCGAAGGCCTGCAGGCTGCGCCCGTCATCGAAATGCCGACCCGGCACGGGCGTGGCACGCCCATGCCGGCCAGGCCAGCGCCGCACCGTCATCAGACGTAGATCCGCGTCGGCGCCTCGTCGACGATCGCGTGCGGCACGAAGCGCGCACTGTCGCGGGTGATCGCGCTGTCGTCCTCGCGGATGCCGATGCCGCAGGCGTGGTCACCGATCACCCAGCTGCCGATCAGCGGGTAGCCGCCTTCGAAGCGGGTCAGCGGATGGGCGCGCTGGATGATCGCCGGGCCATCGTAGGGACCGTCGCTGCGCTGGGTGCTGCCATCGGCCAGGTGCATCTCGATGTTGGCGCCTTCGCGCGAGAACAGCGGCTTGCGCACCCAGCCCGAGGCCAGCGTGCTGCCATCGTCGAAATGCGCTTCCAGCAGGTTCGGATGGCCCACGTTGCGCTGCCACAGCAACGGCAGGATGCCCTTGTTGCTCAACACCGCCTTCCACGCCGGTTCCAGCAGCTGCACGCCCGAGCCGGGCAGCGCGCGGCCGAACTCTTCGGCCATCAGGTCTTCCAGCGGGTACAGCTTGAACAGCGTGCCGATCACCGAATCATCCAGCGCGGTGAAGCGGCCGTCCTCGGACAGGCCGATGTCCTCGATGGCGATGGCCTGGCCATGCAGGCCGGCCTGGGATGCGCAGTCACGCAGGTACTCGACCGTGCCACGGTCTTCCTCCGAACTGCCGACCGCGCTGAAGTACAGCGGCGGCGGCAGCTGCGCGGCGAGTTCGCCGAAACGCTCGACCAGCGCTTCGTGGATCGCGTTGAACTGGTCGGCGTGCTGCGGCAGGCGACCGGCATTGCGCTGGTCTTCCAGCCACTGCCACTGGAAGAAGCTGGCCTCGAACAGCGAGGTCGGCGTGTCGTAGTTCAGTTCGTACAGCTTGGCCGGGCCGGTACCATCGTAGGCCAGGTCCAGGCGCCCATAGAGGTGCGGCTGGCGCTGACGCCAGCTGTCGGCGATCCAGTCGCGGTAGTGCGACGGAATCGCCAGCTGGTCCATCAGGCGCTCGCTGCCGATGACATCCCCGACCAGGTCCAGCGCCATCTGGTGCAGCTCGGCGCTGGGATCTTCGATGTCCTGCTCGATCTGGCGCAGGGTGAACGCGTAGTACGCGCGTTCATCCCAGTACGGCTGGCCGTCGATGGTGTGGAAGCGGAAACCCGCCTCTTCCGCGCGTGCCCGCCACTGGGCACGCTCGGCAATCCGGATGCGCTGCATGGGTCGATCAGCCGCCGTAGCTGCCGCTGCTGCTGCGGCGTGCGCTGGTGTTGCCGAAGCCACCACGGCTGGCAGTGACCGCACGGTTCGGTTCGCTGGTGACCGGCGCCAGGCCGGCCTTGCCGGCGCCGATGCCGCTGGCGGTGTTCAAGCCACCGGTGCCACCCGGTGCCGGGCGCGCCCAACCCGCATTCCTGTCCTGGTAGGCCGGCGCCGACGCCGGTGCCTGCGGCGCCAGGCCGCCGCGGTTGCTCAGCATCTGCGACATGAAGAAGCCCATCATCATCGGGCCGATGAACGACGTGCCTGCCGAGGTGTGCTGCTGCACGCACTGCTCCGGCTTGTAGTCCTTCTCGCAGGCTTCCTTGCTGGCGTACTTCGGCGCCGCATCGGCGGCCTGCTTCTGCGCTTCGGCGAAGGCGTTGCGGCACGACGAGGGATCGCCGGTAGCCTCGGTGCAGGCTTCGACGGAGGTATACAGGCCTTCCTGCACCTTCACCTCCGGCTCCTTCTGGCAGGCGGTGAACAGCAGCGGTGCGGCGCTCATCAGCAGCAGCGCGGTGGTGCGGGAACGTTTCATGGCCTCATGCCCTGTCGACGGATCAATGCCCCAATGATGCCAAATCCAGGCCAGCAACCGGAATCGGCAAAGTGCGAAAGATGAACGGCCTTTCATCTTCGTCGCTCTCCATCATCCACGCATGGCGTGGATCTACCGTGTCGACCAGGGTCGACACCTGCCAAGAGCAACGCAGGGCGCGGCCCCCGCAGCCGGACCCACCCTGCCATCCCACGGATAGCCCCGCTGTTGCTGTGGAGGTTGCCGGCCAGCGGCCGGCACTACCGCGGGTGCGGGCGCAGCCCGGCCGGACCACCTCCGGTGGTTGCAGCAGCAACCGAAAAAATTGGCCATGATCGGGCGACCCCCACGTCGTACGGCCCGCCCGTTCCGCCCGCCATGCCCGAATACCGTTCCCGTACCTCCACCGCCGGCCGCAACATGGCCGGCGCCCGCGCCCTGTGGCGTGCCACCGGCATGAAGGACGGCGACTTCCACAAGCCGATCATCGCCATCGCCAACTCCTTCACCCAGTTCGTGCCCGGCCACGTGCACCTGAAGGACCTCGGCCAACTGGTCGCGCGCGAGATCGAACAGGTCGGTGGTGTCGCCAAGGAATTCAACACCATCGCCGTGGACGACGGCATCGCGATGGGCCACGACGGCATGCTGTATTCGCTGCCCAGCCGCGAGATCATCGCCGACGCCGTGGAATACATGGTCAACGCGCACTGCGCCGACGCGCTGGTGTGCATCAGCAACTGCGACAAGATCACCCCCGGCATGCTGATGGCCGCGCTGCGCCTCAACATCCCGGTGGTGTTCGTCTCCGGCGGGCCGATGGAAGCGGGCAAGACCAAGCTGTCCGAGCACAAGCTGGACCTGGTCGACGCGATGGTGGTGGCCGCCGATGACAGCGCCTCTGACGAGAAGGTGGCCGCGTTCGAGCGCAGCGCCTGCCCCACCTGCGGTTCCTGCTCGGGCATGTTCACCGCCAACTCGATGAACTGCCTGACCGAAGCGCTGGGCCTGTCGCTGCCCGGTAACGGCACCACGCTGGCCACCCATGCCGACCGCGAAGCGCTGTTCCGCCGCGCCGGCCGCCTGATCGTCGAACTCTGCCACCGCTGGTATGGCGGCGAAGACCCCAGCGCGCTACCGCGCGGCATCGCCACCCAGGCCGCATTTGCCAATGCAATGACCCTGGATATCGCCATGGGCGGTTCCACCAACACCATCCTGCACCTGCTGGCCGCTGCGCAGGAGGCGGAGGTCGACTTCGACCTGACCCACATCGACGCGCTGTCGCGGCGCGTGCCGCAGCTGTGCAAGGTGGCGCCGAACACGCCCAAGTACCACATCGAAGACGTGCACCGCGCCGGGGGTGTGTTCGGCATCCTGGGTGAACTGGACCGTGCCGGCCTGCTCGATACCACGGTGCCGACCGTGCACAGCGCCAGCCTGGCCGACGCGCTGGAACGCTGGGACGTGGTGCGCAGTGACAACGACACCCTGCATACCTTCTTCAAGGCCGGCCCGGCCGGCATTCCCACCCAGGAAGCTTTCAGCCAGGCCACGCGCTGGCCGACGCTGGACGTGGACCGCGCCGAAGGCTGCATCCGTTCGCTGCAGCATGCGTATTCGCTGGAAGGTGGCCTCGCCGTGCTGCGCGGCAACCTGGCCGTGGATGGCTGCGTGGTGAAAACCGCCGGCGTGGACGAATCGATCCACGTGTTCGAAGGTCCCGCGCGCGTCTATGAAAGCCAGGACGCGGCTGTCGCCGGCATCCTCGCCGACGAAGTGCAGCCGGGCGAGGTGGTGGTGATCCGCTACGAAGGCCCCAAGGGCGGCCCCGGCATGCAGGAGATGCTGTACCCGACCAGCTACCTGAAGTCGAAGGGACTGGGCAAGCAGTGCGCGCTGCTCACCGATGGCCGTTTCTCTGGCGGCACCTCGGGCCTGTCGATCGGCCACGTCTCGCCGGAAGCCGCCAGCGGCGGCACGATCGGCCTGGTGGAAGACGGCGACCGCATCCGCATCGACATCCCGGCCCGCCGCATCGACCTGCTGCTGGATGAAGCCATGCTGGCCCAGCGCCGCGCCCATGCCGATGCACGCGGCTGGAAGCCGCGCGCGCCGCGCCCGCGCAAGGTCACCAGCGCGTTGAAGGCCTACGCCCTGCTGGCCACCAGCGCCGACAAGGGCGCCGTGCGCAACACCGCCCTGCTCGGCGATTGATGCCGATCCGGTAGTGCCGGCCGCTGGCCGGCATCTGGTAAAAGGGGACGGAGGGGATTAAGTCGTTTGTGCCTAAAACGACTTAATCCCCTCCGTCCCCTTTTTGCCGGCCAGCGGCCGGCACTACCGGTTAGCCGATCACGCGCTTGAACGGTGGCAGCGCGTCGATGATGCGCTTGCCGTAGCGGCGGGTCAGCAGCCGCGAGTCGAGGATCACCACGCGGCCGGTGTCGGTGGAGGTGCGGATCAGGCGGCCGGCGAACTGGGTCAGCGTGCGCAACGCATGCGGAATGGCGATCAGGTTGAAGGCATTCAGCCCACGCCCCTCGAACCATTCACTGAGGGTAGCGGTCTGCGGGTCGGTCGGCACCGCGAACGGCACCTGGGTGATCACTACCGTGGTGCAGGCTTCGCCGGGCAGGTCGAGGCCCTCGCCGAACGAGTTCAGGCCGAACAGCACCGAACCCTCGCCTGCCTCGACACGCCGCAGGTGCTCCTCGATCAGCCGGGTCTTGGACATCTCGCCCTGCACCAGCACCTGCTTGCGGCGCGCGGCCGGCATCAGGCCGGCCACCTTCTCCATCTTCCAGCGCGAGGTGAACAGCACCATCGAGCCCTTGGCCCAGTCCAGTTCGGTGTCGAGATAGCGCGCCACTTCGCGCGGATGGCCCTCGCGGTCGTCCGGCGTGACCGGGAATTTCGGCACGATCAGCTCGGCCTGGTTGGGCAGGTCGAACGGCGAGGACAGCGAGACCATCTCGGCGTCTTCGGGAATGCCGTTGTCGATCGCCAGTGACTGGAAATCGCCACCACCGGTCAACGTCGCCGAGGTCATCACCACCGAGTCCACTTCATCCCACAGCAGCTTGCGCAGCACGTGCGCGGCCGACACCGGCGAGCCGTGCAGCACCAGGTCGCCATCGCGGGTGGCGGTGACCCAGCGCGCCATCGGCGGCGCGCCGTCCTTGTCCTCGCGGCGCCAGGCCTGCCACAGGTTGTACTGCTGCTCGATCATCTCCAGCGCCATGCCCAGGTTGCGCTGCAGGCGCTCACGCGCGGCATCGTCCGGCTTGCCCTTGGCTACCTGTGCGGTGGCCGCATGCGCCCAGTTGTAGAGGCTGCGGGTATCGTCGGCCAGCGCCTCGATCGGCTCGCGCCAGGCCTCGGGCAGGCGCCCGTTGGCCGCGCGCCACATCGGCTCTTCGTCCGCCGGCGCCGGCATCCACACCCGCTCGACGTGGTCACGGAACGCGCGCAGCTGCTTGGCGACGTTGCTGGCGACTTCGATCGCTTCGTTCGGCAGCAGGTTGCCGAGGCGGTCCTTGTCGACCGCGCGATAGGCGCCGGCGATCAGGATCTGCAGGCGGCCGGTACGCTTGGCCATCTCGTCCAGCGCCAGGCTGGCCGCGCCCTGGTCGATCGCCACGTTGCCGATGTGATGGCCTTCGTCCAGCACCAGCAGCATGTCCGACGGCGGGGCGATCAACGGTTGGCCATTGTCGCTGTCGCCGATCGACAGCGCCGACAGCAGCAGCGCATGGTTGGTGACCACGATCTGCGCATCGCGCACCGTGTTGCGCGAGCGCAGCACCGCGCACTGCGCCGAGTAGGCACAGCGGCGCCCGGCGCAGCCCGAGGCCGGCGTGGTGATGCGGCTGCGCAGGCCGGGGCTGATGGTCTCCGGCGCATTGTCGATATCGCCATCCCAGCTGCCGCTGGTGAAAGCGTCGGTCAGGCGCTTGGCGATGTCCATCTCGATCGGCGCCAGCGGCCGGTCGAACAGTGGCGCGTCGTCCTCGAACATGCCGCCCTGCGAGCCCTCGCCCTGCGCCTCGGCGGCATTGCGCGTGCACAGGTAGCGGGTGCGTCCCTTGGCCAGCGCCACGGTCGCTTCCAGGCCGGTGGCCTTGAGGAAATTGGGAATGTCGCGCTCGACCAGCTGCGATTGCAGCGCCACGGTGCCGGTGCTGATCACCAGCTTCTTCTTGGTGGCCAGCGCAATCGGCACGCCCGCGGTGAGGTAACCCAGGCTCTTGCCGACGCCGGTGGGCGCCTCGACCACGCCAACGCCACCGCTCTTCGACAGCGCGCGCGACACCACGCCGATCATCTGGCTCTGCGAGCGGCGGGTGGAGAAGCCGGGTGTATTGGCCTGCAGCGTCGTGTACGCCTTGCGGATCGCGTCCTTCAAGGGGTCATCGAGCGTGCGCGGAGCGGCGACGGTTTCGGTCACGCCGGGAGTTACCGTGGCTGGATCAGGCCGGTCATTGTCGCATGGCCGGCCGCGTTCACTGTTGCCGGCACCCTGAACGAGCCAGCGACGACGCCCGCCGGCGCGCACGGTCCGAAGCCCGCGCCGCACAGGGGCGAAACACGCCGGGCGTGGCCCGGCGCCAGCGCTCAGGCGACCGGGGCGGGACGGCTACGCAGCAGGCGCACCAGCGCCCACACCAGCAGCACCACGCCGATGGCCTCGACCATGGCCAGTGCGAAATGCAGCACGCCGAGGATGGCACCCATGCCCGACACGGCGCCGAAATTACCACTGCTGACCAGCCACATCGGCAGCATGCCCGCCGCCAGGCCGCCCAGGCTGGACAGCAGCAACAGCAGCAGGCCGACCAGGGCACCGGTGCGGGTGGCATCGCGCGGCGCGCCGACCACCCAGACCAGGCCGATGCACAGCGCGATCAGCACCGGCAGGCGCACGCCGACCATGCTCAGCACGGTCACCATCAACGTCGTGCCGTCCATCGATCAGTCCTCGCCGGCCAGCACGGCCGAGCCCTGGCGCAGCGACTGGTAGACCTCGTCGGTCTGCGGGCGCACGCCGTGCCACTGCAGGAAGCTCTCGGCCGCCTGCTCGACCAGCATGCCCAGGCCATCCACGGTATTGCGGCAGTTCGCCGCACGGGCCCAGGCCAGGAAAGCGATGGCCGCCTCGCCGTAGTTCAGGTCGACGGCGGTGGTCATCGAATTGACCAGCGACAGCGGCAGCTTGAACTCGACGTCGCGGTCGCGGCCGGCCGAGGTGGCATTGACGATCAGTTCGAAGTCGCCCAGCTCGCGCAGGTCTTCCCAGTAGCGGCTGATCGCGCGGCCCGGCTCGCCCATCGCGTCGATCAGTTCATCGGCGCGCTCCGGCGTGCGGTTCACCACCACCAGTTCGGTGATGCCGGCATCCAGCAGCGCCGGTGCGACACTGCGCGCCGAGCCGCCGGCACCGATCATCAGCACGCGGCGGCCACGCAGGTCCAGGCCATGGCGGTCGGTCAGGTCGCGCACCAGGCCGATGCCATCGGTGGTGTCGCCGTGCCAGCGGTCGCCCTTGCGCAGCAGCGTGTTGACCGAGCCGGCGCGGCGCGCCCGTGCGGTCAGCGTGGTGCACACCGAGAACGCGGCTTCCTTGTGCGGCAGGGTGACGTTGGCGCCGACACCGCCCTCGGCGGCGAAGGCTTCCAGCCCGGCCAGGAAGGCATCCGGCGCCAGGTCGATCGCACGGTAGTCGATGGCGATGCCTTCCTGGCGACCGAACGTCGCGTGGATCTGCGGCGACTTCGAGTGGGCAACGGGGTGTCCGAAGACGGCGTAACGGTCGGTCATGGAATCCTCAAGCTGGCTAGACTGATGCTCTTTCATGCACGGATCTGGATGATGCGCATCACCCCGCCCCTGCTGGTGCTCGCCGCCAGTCTACTCTCTGCCCCCGTGGCGATGGCGTTGAACGAGTACGGCATCGAAGGCATGGGCGTGGTCTCGACCCGCGCCGACGAGGGCCGCGCCACGATCAGTGCCGATGGGCAGCGCATCATCTTCGCCCGCCGCGGCGAGGCCGGCTGGCGCCTGTGGCAGGCGCGCGTGATGGACGGCCGCTGGCAGCAGGCCCAGGCACTGCCGGTCAGCGTGGCCGGTGAAGCCCGCGATCCCTACTTCAGCCGGGATGGCCGCTGGCTGCTGTTCGCGGCCGGTCGCGAGGGCGCGCTGGCGCTGTACCGCGCCGCGTTGGCCGCCGACGGCCAGCTGGGCCCTGCGCAGCCGCTGGCCGGTGACGGCGGGCGCCGGGAAGAGCGCGGGCCGGCGCTGAGCGTGGACGGCAAGCAGCTGCTGTTTGCCCGCCAGCAGGGCCGCGGCGCTGGCTGGGATCTGTTCGTGGCGCCGCTGGATGCGAACGGCAGGCGCGGCCCGGCCAGCGCGCTGAGCGCATTGAACAGCGCCGACGATGAAACCGACGGCGACTGGCTGGGCCAGGATGGCGCCGTGGTGTTCAGCCGCGGCAGCGGTGCAACCGCGCAGGTGTGGAGCAGCGGCTGCGCGTGGAGCGGCGCGGCACTGCAGCCGCTGGGGCTGTCGTTCAACCAGGCCGGCGGCTGGACCGGCGCGCCGGTGATCGACAACGCCAAGCCGGCGGAGATGCTGGTGGCCAGCAGCGCGGCGAAGGCCCCGCGTGCCGGTGGCGTGGACGTGTACCGGTTGGCGGTGCCGAAGATGGCGGCGGTGGCCGGGGGCATGCGGTAGATCCACGCCATGCGTGGATGGCGCCCGCGAAGGGGTCAGAGCCCTTTCCTGCGGAAAGGGATCCGACCCCGGGCATTGCCCGTCAGCGCGACAACACCTTGGCGCGCTGCTGCTCGTACTCCAGCTCACTCAGCTGGCCGTTGTCCTTGCGCTGGTTCAACGCGGCCAGCTCGGCCTGCACGCTGTCCGGCAGCGCCTGCTCACGGGCCACGCGGCGGGCAGCGGAGAGCTGTTCCGGCGGGCGCTTGCCGGCCCGCCACGCGGCGATGAAGACACCGACGATGATGGCGCCGAACACCAGCGTACCGGTGCCCCAGATCAGCCATTGCATCCATCCCAGTTCGGGTCCCATCGCGCAGTCCTCCGTCTATCGTGGCGCTATTGTCAGCGCTCGCGCAGCCATCGCGCCACCTGCGGCGCGAAATAGGTCAGTACGCCGTCGGCACCGGCCCGCTTGAAGCCTAGCAGCGACTCCAGCACGCAGGCACGCTCGTCCAGCCAGCCGTTGGCGAAGGCGGCCTTCATCATCGCGTACTCGCCACTGACCTGATAAGCGAAGGTCGGCACGCCGAAGGTCTCCTTCACCCGGCGCACCAGGTCCAGGTAGGGCATGCCCGGCTTGACCATCACCATGTCGGCGCCCTCTTCCAGGTCCAGCGCGATCTCGCGCAGGGCCTCGTCGCCGTTGGCCGGGTCCATCTGGTAGGTCTTCTTGTCGGCCTTGCCGAGGCTGGCCGCGCTGCCCACCGCGTCACGGAACGGGCCGTAGAACGCCGAGGCGTACTTGGCCGAGTAGGCCATGATGCGCACGTTGATGTGGTTCTCGGCATCCAGCGCACGGCGGATCGCGCCGATGCGGCCGTCCATCATGTCCGACGGCGAGACGATGTCGACGCCGGCCTCGGCGTGCGACACCGACTGCTTGACCAGCGCTTCGACCGTGATGTCGTTGAGCACGTAGCCCTTGTCGTCGATGATGCCGTCCTGGCCGTGGGTGGTGTACGGGTCCAGCGCCACGTCGGTCATCACTCCCAGTTCCGGGAAGCGCGACTTCAGCGCGCGGATCGCACGCTGCGCCAGGCCATCCTCGGCCCACGCCGCCGATGCGTCCAGCGACTTCAGCGACGGGTCGATCACCGGGAACAGGTCGATCACCGGAATGCCCAGCTCCAGCGCCTCTTCGGCCACTTTCAGCAGCTCTTCGATCGACAGCCGCTCCACGCCCGGCATCGACGGCACTGCGGTGCGGCCCGCCAGTTCGTGCACGAACACCGGGTAGATCAGGTCATCGGTGGTCAGCGTGTTCTCGCGCATCAGGCGACGCGAGAACTCGTCGTGGCGCATGCGGCGCGGGCGGTAAAGCGGATGGGACATGGCAGGCTCCGAAGAGTGGCTATTGCAACAGGTAGCCCTGCGGCAGCAGGGGTTCGGGCAATGGGCGTTCGCCGAGCGCGTCGAGCTGGTCGATCTCGATCGTGCGCACCAGCGCGTCCAGCGGCAGGTCGTTCGGCTCCAGGCCGAACGGGTCTTCCATTTCTTCGCCCAGCTGGTCCAGGCCGAAGAAGGCATAGGCCAGCACCGCCGACAGCACCGGCGTGCCCCAGCCCAGCGAACTGGCCAGGCCGAACGGCAGCAGCACGCAGAACATCCATGCGCAGCGGTGCAGCAGCAGGGTGTAGGCGAACGGCAGCGGCGTGGTGAGGATGCGCTCGCAGCCGGCCTGGATCGACGACATGGCGTGCAGCCGCTCCTCCAGCTGGGTGTAGAGGATCGGATCAAGCTCGCCGGCGCGCAGCGCCTGGGCCAGCTCGGCCGCGATCATCGACAGCAGGGCATCGGGCACGTTCTCGCGCTGGCCCAGCTGCTCGCGCTGCGGCTTGTCCAGCCATGGCAAGGCGGCCAGGGCCACGATGCGCCCACGCAGGCGTGCGGCCAGCGCATGGGCGAACGCAGTGGTGAGATAGGCGATGCGACGGCGGCGGCCGGGGTCATCGGCCAGCAGCAGGTTCACCTGGCGGGCCAGCGAACGCGATTCGTAGACCAGCTGGCCCCACAGCTTGCGGCCTTCCCACCAGCGCTCGTAGCAGGCGCTGTTGCGGAAGCTGAGGAAGATCGACAGGACCAGGCCGAGCAGGGTGAACGGCGTGACCGACACGCGCTCGATGCCGGTCGGCGGGGCCAGCTCCACCACCGCCGCCACGGCGATGGACAGGATCAGGATGGCCAGCACCTTCGGCGCGATCGCTTTGACGATCGAGCCGCGCAGGATGTACAGCAGTTGCCAGCCGTGGGGACGGGGTCGGATGATCATCGGGCAGCCGCGCCGGGCGCGGATTCACAGGCACGCGGGGGGCTCGCGCAGCCGCTCATTGTACGCCCCTGCCCGGCCGGCAGCCGTGCACCTGCGACGCCCTGTCGCACCCGGCGCCGGGGTCAGATCACGCCGCCCCCCAGGCCCAGGCGCAGGATGCCGACCACCACCACGATGCCGTTTAGAACCAGCCCGGCCCAGGCCCGGCCGCGCTTGCTGGGGTGGGTGAACAGGATGCCCAGTGCGGCGATCACCGCACCGACGGCGGCGAACGGGATCAGGAACCAGTTGCCCCAGCCGAGCAGCGGAATCAGCGCCAGGATCATCCACAGCAGCGCCAGCACGCCCCACAACAGACTGATCACACCCATTCCGCTCTCCCGTCGTTGGTTCCTGTCCCCACCATAGTCGTTCCCGCTGCCGCCGCCTACTGCCCTTGGCGGGGCTGTCACCCGCACCGTGCTAGCGTGCGGCCGTGGCTGCCCTGGCCGGGGGGTTGGCACCGATTCAGAGTAGCCCGCCGATGATCGCAACCAGTCCTACAGGGGTCGTGCCATGAACATCCGTTGGGCCGCGTTGGCGGCCATCCTGCTGGTCGCCGCCGGTTGTGCCAGCACCTCCAAGGTCATGCTGGGCCGCGCCCGCGCGCCGATCGATCCGGCACTGGTCCAGATCTATTCCACGCCACCGGCCGGCTCCCAGGAAATCGCGCAGCTGGAATCGGCGTCTGCCGTGGGCTTCGGCACGCAGGGCCAGACCGACGCTGCAGTGGCGCGCCTGAAGCGTGAAGCCGCAGCACTGGGCGCCAATGGCGTGGTGCTGATGGGCGTGGGCAGCAGCGGCTCGCCGGTGGGCATGTCGGTGGGCGCCGGCACGTTCGGCTCGCACGTGGGTGGCGGCGTCGGCATTGGTATTCCGACCACGCAGAAGCGCGCCGCCGGCGTGGCGATCTGGGTACCCAACCCTGAACCGCCGGCGCGGTTGCCGACGCAGGTGATCACGCCGCAGCGGTGACGCGACAGCCTCACCGAGGGTAGTGCCGGCCGCTGGCCGGCAACCTCGGGAATCCTCCCTACGCCAGGGGAATGCCGGCCAGCGGCCGGCACTACCGGAGGGCGTTCAGCGCTTGTACTTCGGCACGAACACCTTGTTCACCGCGTCGGCCAGCTGGTCCGGCGGCAGCAGACCCTGGTCGAGCAGGAAGTTGTTGAACGCGAGGCGATCGAACTTCGCACCCAGTGCCAGCTCGGTCTGCATGCGCAACTCCAGGATGCGGGTGTAACCGTAGAAATAGCTGCCGGCCTGGCCCGGCATGCGCACCATGTAGCGGTCCAGCTCCTGGGTGGCCATCGCCTTGGACAGGCCGACCTGCTCCATCAGCACGCGCTCGCCGTTGGCGCGGTCGGTCAGGCCCAGGTTGAGCATCGGGTCGAGCATTGCGCGCGCGGCGCGCAGCAGGCGGAACTGCAGGGCGATCATCTGCCCGTCCAGCGGTTCGTAGGGCACCATCTCGGCCTCGGCATACAGTGCCCAGCCTTCCACGTTCACCGAATTGAACGCGAACATGGTGCGTGCCAGCGACACGCCACGCTCGACCATCGCGGTGAACTGCAGCTCGTGGCCGGGGCGGCCTTCATGCGCGCTCAGCGTCCACGCCGCCGCACCGAAGTTGAAGTCGTCGTACTGCGCGCCCGGGCCCGCCGCCGGATTGCCCAGCGGCAGCACGAAGGTGCCCTGCTGCCCGGTGTTGTTGACCAGGGGCGCCGGCAGGAAGTGCGGTGCCGGGCTGGCCGCGCTCTCGGCGGCCGAACCCAGGCGCATCTGCATGGCGCGCTTGGGCACGTCGACGATGGCGTGCTCGCGGATCAGCGGATCGATCGCGTCGATCACCTTGCGGTAGTGCCCTTCCAGATGGTCGTCGGCGATCTTGTCGGCCTTCAGCGCGCGGATCACCGCCACCGGATCGCTGGGATCGGCCACCTTCAGGCCCTTGTCCTTCACCACCAGCGGCGCCAGCTGCTGCATCGCCGAGCGGGTTTCCATGAACTCCAGCTGCGCGCGCTGCATCAGCAGCTTCGGATCGATGTCGATGCCGACCTGCTTGAGCTGGTAGGCGTACAGCGGCGCCGGCAGGCGCGCATCGGCGCGTGCCTTCGGCAGCACTTCCTTGCGGGTCCAGGCGGCGTAGTCCTTCATCTGCCCGGCCAGGGTTTTCATCGCCTCGTCAGCGCCGGCGATCTGGTACTTCTTCAGCAGCGACTCGATGCCGGTAATGTAGGTCTCGACGTTGTCCAGCGACTGCTGCACTTCGATCTTCGTCGGCTGCAGCAGGCTGCTGTCCTTCAAGCGCTCTTCGTAGCGCTGGCGGGCCAGCGTGGTGAACGCGGTGCCGCCCGGCT
Source organism: Stenotrophomonas sp. PI_27 (assembly GCF_027854495.1). Classification (NCBI taxonomy): domain Bacteria; kingdom Pseudomonadati; phylum Pseudomonadota; class Gammaproteobacteria; order Lysobacterales; family Lysobacteraceae; genus Stenotrophomonas; species Stenotrophomonas sp. PI_27. The sequence continues at coordinate 141,682 of NZ_JAJNOF010000009.1, read as the reverse complement.
GCAGGCCGGCATAGGCCTTGAGGCGGTCAAGTGCCTTGGCACGGCGCTCGGCCGGCACCTGGTCGGACAGCAGCAGGTTGAGGCCGCTGAACACCGTCTGCGGCGCATCGCTCCACGGCAGCAGGTACTTCTCGTTGAGCTCGCTGCCTTCGATGTTCTGGTTGACGGCATGGATCATGATCTCCAGGTCCTGGCGGACGTTGGGATCCTTCTCGGTGGCCAGCTTCGCCTTCAGCTCATCGCGGGCCTTGGCTATCGCGGCACGGTAGCGCTTGCCGTTGTCGGGGCCGAGGTCGGCGACCTTGTCGTCATAGCCGGGCACGCCGAAGAAGCCGGTTTCTTCCGGCTGGAACGGGCCCTGTGCATCGAGCAGGATCTGCGCCAGCGCATTGCTGCGGGCCACCCAGGCCGGGCTGGCCGGCGTGGCGGCCTTGGCGGTGGGTGCGGCCAGCGCCGGCGGTGCGGACAGCAGCGGGGCAGCGGTCAGGGCCAGGGCAACGGCCAACGCGATCGGCTTCATGGTGCACTCCAGGACAGGGTTGCCCGCACCCTACGCGCTCAGCGCGGTGGCGACAATCGGCGGGAAGTCATGGCGGGCTGGTTGTGCAGCCGGGGCTCCGCGGAAGCCCGCCGGCGTAGAGTCGACTGTCAGTCGACTATCGCGCGCAGCGCGGGGGTTTCGCTATCTGATCGAAGAGCAGTCGACTGACAGTCGACTCTACCCGGTCGACTCTACCCCGTCGACGTCCCGCAGTTGCCTGCCCGTGGAGGTCACATCGCAGCCGTCGGCGGGCATTCGCCGCGCTCGCGGCAGGCCTGCAGTTCGCATTCCTGCGCGGCCTCATCGTCGTCCAGCGCGGTCAGGTCGAAGGTCTGCCTGTCCTCGCCCAGCACGTACATCACCGGGTAGTCCCACACGTCGTCACTGCGGGTGCCCTTCACGAACAGCCGGCCGTGCGCGCGGGGCCCTTCCAGGGCCACGGTCAGGCCGACGTCACGCTGGCCGTTGATCGCGGTCTGCATGCTGCCCAGCGGCATCGATTCGGCACGCAGCGGCTCGCCGAAGGCTTCCACCAGTTCGATGCTGCAGCCGGCGCGACGCAGCGCTTCGCGCATCGGTGGGCTCTCGCGTGCCGCCTCGCTCCAGCGCAGCACGCTCCAGGCCACCGTGCCACCGGCCCCGCCCAGCACCAGCAGCACGGCCACGGGCATCGCCCAGCGCCAGTGGCGGGACCACCAGCCGGCGGGCTTCGGGCCGTGGGTGGGAATCGGCGGCGGCAGTGTCATCGGCGGGCTCCTTCCCGTCTGTGTTTCAAGGCTTCAGGCAGCGCCCCAGGAAGGCTTCGGCCACACGGTAGCGATGCAGGGCATCGGCGCCGGACAGGCCATGCTTGGCACCCGGGTAGGTCATCAGCTCGAACGGCTGGCCGCGCTTCTGCAGCGCGCTCATCAAGCTGGTCGAATTGGTGAACAGCACGTTGTCGTCCGCCATGCCGTGGATCAGCAGCAACGGCGAACGCAGGCCATCGATGTGGGTCAGCACGCGCGCTTCACGGTAACCGGCGTCGTTGCGCGCCGGCAGGTCCATGTAGCGCTCGGTGTAATGGCTGTCGTACAGGCCCCAGTCGGTGACCGGGGCGCCGGCCACGCCGCAGGCGTACTGGTTCGACGCCTTGGCCAGCAGCATCAGGGTCATGTAGCCGCCGTTGGACCAGCCCTGCACGCCGATGCGCGCCGGGTCCACCCACGGCTGCTGCTTGAGCCAGGCCACGCCGCGCAGCTGGTCGGTCACTTCCACCGTGCCCTGCTTCCCGTACAGCGCCCCCCCGAAGTCGCGGCCGCGGCGCGGGGTGCCGCGGTTGTCCAGCGAGAACACCACGTAGCCCTGCTGGGCCAGGTACTGGTTGAACAGATGGTCGCCGCGGCCGGGCCAGCTGTCGGTGACGGTCTGGCTGGCCGGGCCGCCATAGACATACACCGCCACCGGGTAGCGCCTGGACGGATCGAAGCCGGCCGGCTTGATCAGGCTGTAGTGCAGCGGAGTCTTGCCGTCGGCGGCGGTGAGCGTGCCGAACTCGACCGGGCGCTGCGCGTCGCGGTAGCGCGCATACGGGTGCTTGGGATCGGCCAGATCGTTCTCCACCAGCGTGGCGATCTTCTCGCCGTTGGCGCGGAACAGCTCGATCTGCGGCGGCGTGGTGCTGTTGGACCAGCTGTCCACATAGACGCTGGCGTTGCGGGCGAAGCTGGCGCTGTGCATGCCTGGCGCCTTCGACAGGCGCTGCGGCTCGCCGCCCTGCAGCGAGACCGCGTAGATCTGGCTTTCGCGCGGGCTTTCGATGCCGGCACGGAAGTAGGCCTTGCCGGCCGTCTCATCCACCGCCAGCAGCTCGTCCACCGGCCAGTTGCCGTGGGTCAGCGCGGTGGTCTTTCCCTTGCTGTCGATGCGGTACAGGTGCTGGAAGCCGGTGCGCTCGGACGACCACAGCACGCTGCCGTCTTCAAGGAAGCGCAGGCTGTTGTGCAGCGGTACCCAGGTCGGGCTGGTTTCGTGGGCGAGTACGCGCTGGCGGTTGGAGTCGAGTGCCACTTCCACCAGGTCCAGCTGCTTCTGGTCGCGCGACTGGCGCTGGAAGCTCAGGTGCTGCGGATCGCGCCAGTCGACGCGGGCCAGGTAGATGTCCTGTTCCTTGCCCAGGTCGATCCAGCGCGGCTGCGCATCGGCGGCCGGTGCGATCACGCCCAACTGCACGCGCACGTTGGCGTCGCCGGCGGCCGGGTAACGCTGTTCGATCACATCGGTGCGGTCGGCGTAGACCTCGTAGCGCTTCTGCACCGGCACCGGTGCCTCGTCGATACGGGCAAAGGCAATCGCCGAATCATCCGGTGCCCACCAGTAACCGGTGTGGCGGTCCATCTCTTCATCGGCGACGAACTCGGCCACGCCGTTGCCGATGGTGGTGCTGCCGTCGTGGGTCAGCTGCAGCTGCCTGCCGCTGGCCAGGTCGATCACCCACAGGTTGCGGCCACGGATGAAGCTGACGAAGCCGCCCTTGGGCGACAGCTTGGCGTCGGTGGCGAAGCCCTCACCGTGGGTCAGCTGGCGCACGGCCGCCGCGCCCTGCTGCTTGAGGTCGTACAGGTACAGCTCGCCGCCCAACGGGAACAGCAGGCGCTGTGCGTCCGGCGCCCACTGGTAATCGACGATGCCGGTCATGGCGGCGATGCGCTGGCGCTCGCGGCGCGCCTTTTCCTCATCGCTGAGGGTCTCGGTGCCGGGCAGCACCACCTTGGAATCAACCAGCAACCGGGTCTGGCCACTGCCGATGTCGTAGGTCCACAGATCCAGCTGGTTGCGATCGCTGTCCTTGCCGCGCAGGAAACTGACCTGCGAACCGTCCGGCGCCACCTTGGGCTTCATCAGGGTCGGGCCGGACAGCGGCAGCGGGCCGGTGATGGCCTCCAGGGTCAGCTTTTCGGCGTGGGCGGCGGTACTGGTGGCGAGCATGAGGGCAAGCGAAGCGAACAGGTGGCGCATGGAGGATCCCGGCAAACGGCAGGTCCGCCCGGCGGCAGGCGCGGGGCGGTCGTTCCTCCATCCTAACCAAGCCCGTGCGGGAAGGCAGCATGACCTTCTGCCCATGGCGGCGCACTGGAGGGTCAGCGCCCTTTGCGCTGCAAAGGGATCCGACCCTCTGGGGCCGCCTGCCGGGGTCAGCGCTGGCCGAACAGGTGCTTGCGCTCTTCGTCGCTGAGCGGCTTGCCGGCGTTCGGGTTCACCTGCTGGCGCAGCGCATAGGCGCGCTGGGTGGCCGGGCGCGCGGCGATGGCCTCGTGCCAGCGCTTGAGGTTCGGGAACGCGGCGAAGTCCACCGGCAGCTTGTCGTAGGCGCCGACCCACGGGTAGCTGGCCATGTCGGCGATGGTGTACGCATCGCCGGCCAGGAAGGCGTGCTGGGCCAGGCGCTTGTCCATCACCCCGTGCAGGCGGCGCACCTCGTTGTCGTAGCGCTCGATCGCGTAGGGAATCTTCTCCGGCGCGTACACATTGAAATGGCCCATCTGGCCACTCATCGGGCCCAGGCCCGCCATCTGCCAGAACAGCCATTCCAGCGTGGTCACGCGGCCACGCGCGTCGCTGGGCAGGAAGCGGCCGGTCTTCTCGGCCAGGTACAGCAGGATCGCGCCGGACTCGAACACGCTCTGCGGGGCGCCGCCATCGGCCGGGGCGTGGTCGACGATGGCCGGCATCTTGTTGTTGGGCGAGATGGCCAGGAACTCTGGCTTGAACTGGTCACCCGAGCCGATGTTGACCGGGTGGATGCGGTACTCCAGGCCGGCTTCCTCCAACAGCAGGGTCACTTTGTGGCCGTTCGGGGTGGGCCAGTAATACAGGTCGATCATGGCGTCGGCTCGGGGTGCGGAAAGGAACCTGAAGTCTAGTGCGTGAGTTGGGTTGGCACCGTCATGGCGGGCCGGTAACCTCGCCTCTCCCCCGAAACGCAGCATCCCCCGCATGAGTGCAAACCGCCCGCCGCTCTCCCCGTTGTCCACGCTGATCTTCGCCTCGCGCTGGCTGCAGCTGCCGCTGTACCTGGGCCTGATCGTGGCGCAGTGCGTCTACGTGTTCCTGTTCGGCAAGGAACTGTGGCACCTGATCTCGCATTCGGTGTCGATGGGCGAGCAGCAGATCATGCTGATCGTGCTGGGCCTGATCGACGTGGTGATGATCTCCAACCTGCTGGTCATGGTGATCGTCGGCGGCTATGAGACCTTCGTCTCGCGCCTGCGCCTGGAAGGCCACCCGGACCAGCCGGAATGGCTGAGCCACGTCAATGCCAGCGTGCTGAAGGTGAAGCTGGCGATGGCGATCATCGGCATCTCCTCGATCCACCTGCTGAAGACCTTCATCGCCAGTGGCGCGTTGAATGGCATCCCGCTGTGCACGCCGGAGCAGATGAGCGTGGCCGCCGCCAACATCGGTGTCGCCCGCTGCTCGATGCTGACCCCTGACGGCGTGCTGTGGCAGACCATCATCCACTGCGTGTTCATCCTGTCGGCGATCGGCATCGCCTGGACCGACAAGCTGATGTCCAACGGCCACAGCAAGTCGCACGACAAGGCCCACGACCACTGAGGTCGCCGCCAGCCACGGCATGATGGCCGCGGGCCCACCCGGCCACCACCCCTTGTGCGGGGCGGTGGCCGGGATGCTAGATTGCATCCTCGCCGTTGCCGGCGGTGGCGTCGGGAAACGCCACCCTGCCGCGCCTGGACCACGGGTCCCGGCCATGCATATCAATGATTTACGTCACGTCGTCTTCTAAAGGGGAGCAGGATGTCGCACGTCTCAACGATCACCGCCGCGCGCCGGTGGCTGCCGGTTGCCCTGGCACTGGCGCTGGCCGCCTGCTCGGGCAAGGAAGAAACCGCTGCACCGGCCCCGGCCTCCGCACCCGCCGCCGCTGCGCCGGCCGCACCGGTGGTCGCCGCCAAGGTGCAGTCGATGGGCACCGAGCAGCTGCGTGAGTCGGCCAGCCAGGCCCTGCGCGAGAACCGCATGTACGCCCCGGCCGGCGACAACGCCATCGAGTACTACCTCGCGCTGCGCGACAAGACGCCGGACGACGCCTCGGTGAAGAGCGCGCTGACCGACCTGCTGCCCTACACCCTGATCGCCGCCGAACAGCACCTGGGGCGCGAGGACTACACCGAAGCACAGCGGCTGGTGGCGCTGATCGAGAAGGTCGACGCCTCTGCACCGGCCCTGCCGCGCCTGAAGGACGGCCTGGCCAAGGGCGTGCAGAACGCGGCCAAGCGCACCGAGGCCGAAGCCGAGAAGGCCAAGAAGGACGCCGAGGACCGCAGCAAGCAGCAGACCGAACAGCAGCGCCTGGCCGAGCAGCGCGCCAAGGAAGCCGACGCGGCCAAGCAGATCGCTGCCCAGCAGGACGCCGCCCGCCGCGACAACGAGCGCCAGGAAGCCGAGCGCCAGGCTGCGGCCCGCCGCGAAGCCGAGCAGAAGCAGCAGCAGGCTGCCGCCCAGCAGGCCAGCGCGGCACGCCAGGCCGCAGCGCCTGCGGCCGCTGCGGCACCCAACCTGCGCCCGGTCAGCACGCCGGCACCGCGCTATCCGTCCGAGGCGCTGCGTGCCGGCACCTCGGGCGAGGTGCTGGTGGAGATCACCGTCGGCACCGACGGTTCGGTGACCAATGCCCGTGTGCTGCGCGCAACGCCATCGCGCGTCTTCGATCGCGAGGCCATGAACGCGGTCAAGCGCTGGCGCTTCGAGCCGGTCAGCGCACCGGTCACCACCCGCCGCACCCTGGTGTTCGCCCCGGGCGGCAGCTGACCGCAAAAAGGGGACGGAGGGGATTAAGTCGTTTCCGCCCCGCAATGACGACAAGGCCCGGCATGTCCGGGCCTTGTCCGTTTCAGCAGGCACTGTCGATCAGGCGCTGCAGTGCCGGATCGCGCGCGACCAGCACCTGGAACAGGCCCAGCGCATGCAGGCCCGGCAGCAGCGCACGCAGGTCGGCTTCGGCGGCGGCGCGGGTGGCGTCGTTGCTGGCGGCGTCCTGCCAGTCGCGGACACTGGCGAGGAACGCACCGGCGCTGCCCTTGCGCACGGTGAGGCCGTTTACCTGTACTTCGTTCTGGTGGTCGGGAAGGATGTCCTGGGGCTGCATCGGGGCGGCTCGTGTTGGAATGGGCGCCCAGTGTGGCGCGCGCGGATCGGCGCTTCTGCCGTATAACTGCCAATGGATATGGCAGATCAGACACCGACCGGCTTGATTGATCCGGCATTGGCGGACGCCGACGACGGCCCCATCGTGCTGGCCGGCCAGCTGCGCGTGCCCGGAAGGCGGCGCACCGCCCGCCACCAACACCGGCGCGGTCAATTGCTGGGCGCCCATCAGGGCCTGTTGCGGATCGAAGCCGGGAATCTGCATTGGCTGCTTCCGGCCGGGCACGTTGCCTGGATACCGCCGCTGCTGCCCCATGCGCTGCTCGGGGCAGACGGGTTCGATGGCTGGAGCCTGTACGTCCGCGCCGATGCCGGCCTGGATCTGCCCCCGCTGCCCCGTATTTTCCAACCCGATGCGCTGTTGCAGGCGGCGGTGACGCGCGCACTGCGCTGGCCGCATCAGGCACTGGACGCTGCGCAGGCACGCCTGGCCGGCGTCATTGCCGATGAGATCCGTGCCAGCACTCCCTTGCCACTTGCCCTGCCACAGCCGCGGGATCGCCGGTTGCGGCGGATCGCGGCGGCGTTGGCGCGATCGCCAGACGACCTGCGCAGTGTCGAAGCGTGGGCGGCCACCGGCGGCCTGTCCAGCCGCAGCCTCGCCCGCCGGTGGCAGGCCGAAACAGGCATGACCCTGGGCCATTGGCGGCAACGCCTGCGCGTGCTGCTGTCGCTGCCACGCCTGCTGGCCGGCGAGCCGGTGACCCGCGTCGCGCTGTCGATGGGATACGACACCCCAAGCGCGTTCATCACCGTGTTCAAGCGCGAGATGGGTGTGACGCCCGCGCGGTACGGAAAAGGGGACGGAGGGGATTAAGTCGCTTCTGACTCCTCCGATACGCCTGCGCGGCATTACCTGATGCCCCACGCCATGGTGCCGATGCCAGGCTGAGGCCCCCTTCGACCTGGGAATCCCATGCCCCGACAAGCGCGCCTGATGCTGGCCGGCCAGGCCTATCACGTGATCCAGCGCGGTGTGAACAAGGGTGCGATCTTCGTCGACGACATCGACCGGCAACTGTTCCTGCATCTGCTGCACAGCGCTTTCCTCAAGCACCGCGTCGCACTGCATGCCTATGTCCTGATGGACAACCACGTCCACCTGCTGGCCACGCCATCCACGCAGCGCGGGCTGGCCGATGCAATGCGCATGCAGGGCAACAACTATGTGCAGGCTTTCAACCAGCGGCACGGCCGCACCGGTCCCCTGTGGCAGGGCCGCTTCCATTCCTCAATGATCGACAGCGAGGGCTACCTGCTCAGCGTATACCGCTACATCGAACGCAATCCCGTTCGTGCCGGCATTGCTGCCAGCGCTGAAGATCATCCGTGGTCCAGCGTGCACGGCAACCTTCAACGACGCGCTGATCCCATGCTGACCCCGCATCCCGTATTCAGAGCGTTGGCCGCGACCGCTCGCAACAGGACGGCGGTGTATGCGCGATTCCTGCGCGATGGGAATGCGTCCGCCGATCTGCCCGCAATCCGCAGTCATAGCGCCAAACAGCGCCCGTTGGGGGATGCTGCCTTCCTGCGGATGGTAGAGCAGACGCTCGGGCGCCCGGTGGCGATGCGAAGACAAGGCCGCCCGCGCAAGGAGGGGACGGGAGGGGCAGAAACGACTTAATCCCCTCCGTCCCCTTTTTCCGGTCAACCCGAAATGGCCAGGCGCTCGTTGTGGTAGCGGCGCACGGCGGCGAACCACAGCACGGCGGCCAGGCCGAGGCTGGCGCCGAGGTAGATCGCCCAGACTGCGGGGGTGATGGTCTCGTGGCGGATCACCTTCAGCAGCATCTGGTTCTGCGACAGGAACGGCACGGCGTACTGCCACAGTTCGCTCTTCAGCGGATAGGCCACCAGTGCGTAGCCGGGCAGCATCGGCAGCAGCATCAGCCAGGTCATGTGGCTCTGCGCTTCCTTCATGCTCTTGGCCGCGGCCGACAGGAAGGTCAGCAGCGAGGTGCCGATCAGCAGCATCGGCAGCATCACCAGCAGCATCTGCAGCATCGAGCCGACGTTCATGTTGAACTGGCGGCCGATGTTGCCGGGTGCGATCTGCGCGCTCACCTTGAACGCGACCAGGGTCAGCAGCAGCGACACGAAACCGACCACGCAGGCGGCGGCGATCTTGCCGCTGACGATCGCGCTGCGCGAGCCCGGCGTGGCCAGCAGGGGTTCCAGCGACTGCCGCTCGCGCTCGCCGGCGGTGGCGTCCATCACCAGGTAGGCGCCACCGATGAACGAGGTCAGTGTCAGCAGCACCGGCAGCAGCATCGACAGGATCATGCCGCGCTTGGCTTCGGCACTGGCCAGGTCCTGGCGCGCCACGTCCAGCGGGCGGGCCACCTGTGCGTCGATGCCGCGTGCCATCAGGCGCAAGGCACCGACCTGGCCGTTGTAGGTGGCCAGCGCCGCCTCCAGGCGTGCGCTGGGTACTTCGGCCGCGCGACGCGTGCTGTCCTTGATCACCTCCACCAGCGCCGGCTTGCCCTCGGCCCAGTCCTTGCCGAAGTCATCGCTGATGCGCAGCGCTACATCGATGTCCTGGCTGCGGATGGCCTCGGCCAGGTCCTTCGGTGCCGGCGCGGCATTGAGGCCCTGTGCGGCGAGGAAGCGCACCAGGTTGGGTGCGTTCTCCGCACCGATGGTGGGAATCTGCAACGGCGCTTCGATCTGGGTGCGCACCCGGCTCTCGGCCAGCTTGCCCATGCCCAGCAGCAGCACCGGGTACAGCAGTGGCCCGAACAGCAGGGTCAGCAGCAGCGTGCGGCGGTCACGCGACAGGTCGCGCAGTTCCTTGCGCATCACCGTCATCAGGGTCGACATCATGCTCATGCGTGCAGGCCCTCTTCGCTGCCGATCAGTTTCACGAACGCGTCCTCAAGATTGGCTTCACCGGCCTGTGCACGCAGCTCGTCGGCGCTGCCGGCGGCCATCACCGTGCCCTTGGCAATGATCACGATGTGGTCACACAACGCACCCACCTCCTGCATGATGTGGCTGGACAGGATCACGCAGCGCCCTTCTTCGCGCAGGCCCAGCAGGAAGCGGCGCAGCGCGCGCGTGGTCATCACATCGAGGCCGTTGGTCGGTTCATCGAGGATGACGTTGCGCGGGTCGTGCACCAGCGCGCGGGCGATCGCGGTCTTGGTGCGCTGGCCCTGCGAGAAACCATCGGTCTGGCGGTCGAGGATGTCGCCCATGTCCAGCGCGTGCGACAGCACCTCGATGCGTTCGCGGATGCGCTCGGCCGACAGGCCATGCAGCTCGCCAAAGTAGGCGATGTTCTCGCGCGCGGTCAGGCGCTTGTAGACGCCACGTGCATCGGGCAGCACGCCCAGGTGGCGACGCACCTCGACGGGATTGCGTGCCGCATCGATGCCATCGACAGTGATGCTGCCCTGGTCGGGCGTCATCAGCGTGTAGAGCATGCGCATGGTGGTGGTCTTGCCGGCACCGTTGGGGCCGAGCAGGCCGGTGATCTGTCCGTCGCCGGCACGGAAGCCGACGTTGGAGACCGCCTGGATGCGGCCCGTGCGGGTATCGAAGGCCTTGTGCAGGCTGTCGGCGACGATCATGGTTCCCATCCGTTGAACGAGGTGAACGCCGGCACGTAGCTCAGCGTGTCCAGGCAGCCGGCATCCAGCGCCTTGGCATCGGTCGTGTCGATGAACTGGCCGAGCAGGCGCGGCATGCAGCCGGCGGCCAGGGTGCCATGGCCCTGGCCACGGGCGACCAGCGCGCGGCCGTTGGGCAGGCCCTTGAGTACCTGCGCGGCATAGCGCGGCGGCGTCACCGGGTCCAGCTCACCGGACAGCAACAGCGCCGGCACGTTGCTGCGCAGTGGCACCGCATCGGTCGCCGGCGCCGGCCGGTGTGGCCACACCGGGCAGGCGGCGAAGAAGGTACTGGCCACCTCGTTGCCGAACAGCCGCGCGGGATCTTCGGCCGGCGCGTGGTAGCGCGGTGCATCCTCGCTGCAGATCACCGACCACTGCATGCCGCGGTTGATCTGGAAATCCATGCTGCGGTTCGCACCGCGGGCCAACGACGCCAGCGGCGCGTAGCGGCCATGAGCGGCCTCATCCAGCACCAGCGGCAACAGCGAGGAATACTGCGGCACGTACGAGAAGGCGAAGGCCAGGCCGACCACACTGTCCGGCGTCAGGACATCCTGCCGCGGTGCGTTGGTACCCGGGTCGCGATACTCGACCGGGACCGGCGCACGGCGCAGGGTGTCGACCACGCTGCGCAGCTGCGCGCGGGTATCGGTCGGGAAACGCTTGCTGCAGGCGGCGTCCTTGCGGCACTGCGCCGACTGCAGGGCGATCGCATCCTCGAACGTGGTCGCGAAGTCACCGCCGACCACCAGTTCGTTCGGTATCACGCCATCGATGACGATGCTGCGCGTGTGCTGCGGGTAGGCACCGGCGTAGCGCTGGGCCACGCGGGTGCCGTAGGAACCGCCGACCAGGTTGACCTTGTCCACGCCGAGCGCCGCCCGCACCGCATCCAGGTCGGCGATGGCTTCGGTGGTGGTATAGAAGCGCGCGTCGGCGCGCCCCTGCAGCGACGTGGCGCAGCGTTGGGCGTAGTTGCGCAGCGAGGCCTCCGAAGACGCGTCATCTTCGCCCATCGGCAGCTCCTTGCCGTCCGCGCCCAGGCAGCTGAGCGGGTTCGAGCCGCCGGTGCCGCGCTGGTCGATCAGGAACACGTCACGCTGCTTGCGTACCTGGCGCAGCGCGGTGTCGACGACGACGGCCACTTCGCTGGCCGCCTGGCCAGGGCCACCGGCGAGGAAGAACACCGGATCGGGCTGGCTGGAACCGCTGCTGCCCGATTCCAGCCAGGCGATGCGCAGGTCGATGCGGCGAGCCTCAGGCCGGGCCCGGTCCTCCGGCACCTGCAGCGTGGCGCACTGCGCTTCCACGTTGGCGCTGGCGCCGACGGTGGACAGCGTGCAGGGCTGGAAGTCGATCGTGCCGAAGCGGCGGCTGGGTGCATCGCTGGCGCTGCCGGCGTCGGCCGCCGGCGACGGGCTGCACCCGGCAAGCAACAGGCTGGCCAGCATTCCGGCCAGCGCGAGGTGGTGTCTTTGCATCGTGCTCGTTTCCCCTGGAGGACGTTCCTGTCGACCACGACGGGCTGCCGCGGAAGATGTGACTCAACTTACACGGGCAGCGCGCCGGGGGCGATGGGCAATGGCGAATCGGCCGCCGGCGGCGCGCAGACCAGGCGGTCCCGCCCTTCGGCCTTGGCCCGGTACAGGGCGGCATCGGCAGCGGCCAGCAACGTCGACAGATCGCCCTGCCCCGCGTCCATCGCCAGGCCGACGCTGGCGGTGACCCACACCGGCCCGTCAGCCAGCAGTGCCGGCCGCTGCTGCAGTCGCGCGCGGATCGCCGCGGCCCGTTCCATGGCTTCGCCGCGCGTGCCTCCAGCCAGCACCAGCACGAATTCTTCGCCACCGTAACGGCCCAGCAGGTGCTCATGGCCCTGCACGCAGTGCTGCAGCGTCGCCGCGAAATGGCGCAGCACCTGGTCGCCGGCCAGATGGCCCCAGCGATCATTGATCTTCTTGAAGTGGTCCACGTCGACCAGCAGCAACGCCAGCGGCCGGCGCTGGCGGCGCAGCTTCTGCAGTTGCGCCTGGCCATCGGCCAGCACTGCGCTGCGGTTGAGCAGGCCGGTCAGGCCGTCGGTGCGGGCCGCGCGGCGCAGGTCCACCAGCATGCGCTCGACCAGCAGCAGTACCATCGCGAAGCAACGCGCAAGTTCCAGCATCACCCCCGCGATATAGGTGGCGAACATCGGCGAGCCGGTCCGCATGATGTCCTCACCGGCGTCGGGCGCCACCGGCAGGAACAGGCGAACCGCGTACAACGCAGCCTCTGCCAGGAACACGGCAGCAGCCAGGCGGCAGCTGGTGCGCTGCTGTGGCGGTGCATGCCGCAGCAGCAACGCGGCGATCCAGCCGTCGACCATCAGTGCGAACACGCTGAACACCAGCAGCCGCATGCCCAGGTCCGGCCACGGCACCAGGAAGGCGAAGATGCAGGCCATGAACGCGGTCGCCATCAGCAGCGGCCACCACAGCGGCAACGGCCGTTGCAGATGCAGGGCCATGCCGCGCAGCATCATCAACCCACAGCCGGCCATCGCCGCATTGCCGGCCAGCACCGCCGGCACCAGCGGCAGGTAGGGCCGCAGCGCCAGCAGGGTCACCCCCAGGGTCAACAGCCACAGGCTGATGGTCCACTGCCGCAGCACCGGTTGCCCGCGCAGTACGACCAGCAGCAGCGAGAAGCCCACCGCAATGCCGACGCAGAGCAGGAAGCCAAGCACGGTGATGGTGGGGAAATCCAGGGACATGCGGCACTCGTCGGCCGGGGCGGCGCGCGCATCTTAGCGCCTTGCCGCGCGATCCCTGTCGCCCGCTCCGGCCCGACGGCGATGCGGGGTCTGAAAACGGCGAGCACGACGGCCGGCGCTTGCGCACTATCCGCTGGAAACCCAAGGAGACGCCCATGCACACGTGGTACCTCGGTGGCATCGACCACCGCCCGTTCCTGCACCTGTTCGAACTGAGCGACAGCGCGCTCGCCGCGCTCGGCATCCAGCGCCGCTGGGCGGGCGACAGCGGCGGCCATCCCTGCCGGGTCAGCCTGACCGATCCGCCGCCGGGCAGCGAACTGCTCCTGCTGCCCCACGTCCACCTGCCACTGCACTCGCCGTATCGCGCCTCCGGCCCGATCTTCGTGCAGCGCGGCGTGACCCGCTGCGTGCTGCCACCGGGCGAAGTGCCCCCGTACGTGCAGCGCCGGATGATCTCGGTGCGCGCCTATGACCACGCCGCGCTGATGCGAGGTGCCGAGGTCTGCGCGGGCAGCGACGTTGCCGACCGGCTGGATGCGCTGTTCGCCGACCCCGCAGTGGCCTTTGTCCAGTTGCACAACGCCGCGCATGGCTGCTTCTCGTGCCAGGCGGATCGGGTGGACAGGCAGACCACGTCGGGCAACCTCCATGACGTGATCGATGCCACGCCGGTCACGTGACGTCCAGCGCATCCGTTCAGCCCGGCGTGAAGCCTGCGGGAAGGGCTTCACATGCGCAGTCACGGATCGGCACTGCGCGGGTTCCGTCGCCCGCATCACGACTCGATACTCGCCGTGGTGCCGCCGAAAGCCCGCAACGCCGTGCAGCTCCTGCGGTCACCGTCCCCTTTCGACGACCACAAGGATGCGCCATGTCATTCCGATCCACACCGCTGCTGCTGACCACCGCGTTCGCGGCTGCGGGCCTGTGCCTGGCCGGCAACGCGTTCGCCCACGGCACCATGACCACGCCGGTCAGCCGCGTCTATGCCTGCTTCCAGGGCAATCCCGAGAACCCGACCAATCCGGCCTGCGCCGCCGCCAAGGCAGTTGGCGGTTCGCAGGCGTTCTACGACTGGAACGGCATCAACCAGGCCAACGCCAACGGCAACCACCAGGCCGTGGTACCCGACGGCAAGCTGTGCAGCGGCAACAACCCGACCTTCCGCGGCCTGGATGTGAACCGCAGTGACTGGCCGACCACGCCGATCCAGCCCGATGCCAATGGGAAGTTCACCTTCGTGTTCAAGGCGACCGCACCGCACGCCACCCGTGACTGGCGCTTCTTCGTCACCCGCGAAGGCTGGCAGCCGGGCAGCCCGCTGCGCTGGACCGACCTGCAAGAGTTCTGCACGCTGGGCAATACGCCGCTGTCGGCCGATGGCACCTACAAGCTGCAGTGCACGTTGCCGCAGCGCAGCGGCCAGCATGTGATCTACAACACCTGGCAGCGCTCGGATTCCACCGAGGCGTTCTACACCTGCATGGACGTGCGCTTCGAGGGCGGTGCTGGGGGGACGACACCGGCACCGCAGTGGCAGGATGCCGGCCCGGTCACCGCGCGCGGCGAGCTGCCGGTGGGAACCACCCTGGCGCTGCGCGTGTTCAATGCCGGCGGCAACGATGTCGAACGCGTGGAGGTCACGCTGGCCAGTGGCCAGACCACGGCGGCGCAGTGGCCGTTGGCGCTGGCCCGCAAGGTCAATGCCAGCGCGCAGCATGCACGCGTCGGCGTGCTCAGCAATGGCGTGATCACGCCGGCAGCCTCGGCGACCGACAACCGCGTGTACCTGAAGGACGGCAACCGCTTCCAGCTCGATACCCGCGTGCCGGACCCGGGCACGCCGTCGCCCGGCGGTGACTTCGACCACGTGTATCCGGCGGGCATCGGCAGCTATGTGCCGGGCCAGACCGTGGTGAAGGGCAGCGACGGCAAGCTGTATGCCTGCCGCCCGTTCCCGGAGGGCGCGTGGTGCAATGTCAATGCCGAGGCGTACCGGCCGGGCGTGGGCGCGGCCTGGCGCGATGCCTGGATCGCTTACTGAGAACACGCGCAGGGAACGGTGGTCGAGCACCGTTCCCTGCAAAGCGTGAGGCAAGCCAGCGGGTGAGTGTGAAGCCGCTCCCAGGCGACGCCATCCGCGTCGCCTTTCAAAGTAATCCGATGGATACGGGCAGTACGCATGCCGAGACTTCGCGGGGTTCCACCACCCACAGGAGATCTGCATGCATCTGTCCCATCGGACGTTTTTCGCGCTGTCTGCGCTTGCCGGCATCGTCGCCTCCGGCAGCGCGTTCGCCCACGGCACCCTGTCCAAACCCTCCAGCCGCGTCTACGCCTGCTACCAGGGGAATCCTGAAAACCCGACCCATCCGGCCTGCGCCGCCGCCAAGGCGATCGGTGGTGCGCAACCGTTCTACGACTGGGCCGGGATCAACCAGGCCGAGGCCGATGGCAACCACCAGGCCGTCGTGCCGGATGGCGAGCTGTGCAGCGGCGGCAACAGCAAGTACCGCGGCCTGGATCTGAACCGCAGCGATTGGCAGACTTCGCCGATCCGCGCCGACGCACGTGGCCGCTACACATTCGAGTTCAAGGCACCGGCACCGCACGCCACCCGCGACTGGAGGTTCTACGTCACCCGCGAGGGCTGGCAGCCGGGCAGCCCGCTGCGCTGGGCCGATCTGGAGGCGTTCTGCACGCTGGGCAACGTGCCGCTTTCGGGCGATGTCTACAAGCTGGACTGCCCACTGCCCAAGCGCAGCGGCCAGCACGTGATCTACAACACGTGGCAGCGCTCCGATTCGAAGGAAGCGTTCTATACCTGTGCCGACGTACGTTTTGAGGGAGGTGACATCACCCCGCCACCGGAGTGGGAAGACGCGGGGGCCATCACAGCGCGGGGGGAACTGGAGACCGGTACCACCCTGACCCTGCGCGTGTTCAACGCCAGCGGCAATGACCTGGAAAGCCCGAAGATCACCCTTGCCGCCGGGGAGACCTCCGCCACGCAATGGCCGCTGGCGCTGGGCCGCAAGGTCAATGCTTCTGCCCAGCATGCCCGGGTGGGCGTACTGAACAACGGCATCATCACCCCCATCGCCTCGGCCACCGGGAACCGCGTCTACCTGAAGCCGGGCCATCGCTTCCAGCTCGACACGGCGTTGCCGGATCCGGTCGATCCGCCGCCGGGTGACTACGACTTCGTGTATCCGGAAGGTATCGGCAGCTATAAGCCCGGCGAAACCGTGGTCAAGGGCTCGGACGGCAAGCTCTACGCCTGCCGCCCGTTCCCGGAGGGCGCCTGGTGCAATGTCAACGCCGAAGCCTACCGTCCGGGTACCGGCTCTGCCTGGCGCGATGCCTGGATCGAGTACTGAAGACAGGGCACCGGGGGCGGCGTAGGGTCGCCTCCGGTTTCCAGGGTTGCCGGCCAGTGCGATTGCCGGCCAGCGGCCGGCACTACCCGGGGTTCATGCGGTTGCCGGCCAGCGGCCGGCACGACCCGGACTTACTTGCTGCTGACGTACTTCTCGCGGCGGATCTGCGGGTTGCCCAGGCCGGCGGCCTTCAGCAGCTCGGCGCAGGCATCGACCATGTCCGGGTTGCCGCACAGGTAGGCGATGTCGGTGGCCGGGTCCGGCGTGAAGCCGGCCAGCGCCTGCTGCACGTAGCCATGCTGCACGTCCGGGTGCGGGTTGGCCGGCAGCTCGCGCGACAGGCACGGAACATAGCGGAAGTTCGGGTGCTTTTCGGCGAAGCTGTAGAAATCTTCGCTGTACAGCAGCTCGCCCGGGCTGCGCGCGCCCTGCAGCAGCACGATTTCCACACCGCGTTCGGCCATGGCCTTTTCCAGCAGCGGCAGCATCGAGCGGTAGGGGGTGACGCCCGTACCGGTGGCGATCAGCAGGTAGCGGCCGTTGTGGTCGCCGGGGTGCAGGCAGAACCGCCCGTACGGGCCCGACGCGTTGATCCGGCTGCCGTGCTCCAGCGCCTCGAACAGCGCCGTGGCAGCGCCACCGGGCACGAAACTGACCGCGATGTCGACCGCCTCGCCCGGGCCCAGCGCGTGGTCATGGATGGTCGCCAGCGAGTAGCTGCGCTTGGTTTCGGTGCCGTCGGCGTAGCTGAAATGGACCTGGATGAACTGGCCGGGCTGGAAATCCAGCGGCTGTCCATCATCACGCACGAACTGGTAGTGGCCGACGGTCGGGGCCAGCATGCGGCGGCCGACCAGCTTGAGGGGGAATTGAACAGGCACGACTTTTCGGGACAGTGTGTAGCCGGGGCAAGCCCTCGGGGTCTTCTATAATAGCCCCTCCCCGCCCCTCTCCAGCGCCAGCCCATGGGCGCGAAGGCTTCGAGCTTGGCATCCCAGAACGATACGGCGCCCGCCCTGCGCGTGCGCGACCTGCGCAAGACCTACGACAACGGCACCCAGGCCCTGAAGGGCGTTTCCCTGGAAGTGGCCCCGGGCGACTTCTTCGCCCTGCTTGGCCCCAACGGGGCCGGCAAGTCGACCCTGATCGGCATCATCAGCTCCCTGGTCAACCTCAGCGAAGGCAAGGTGGAGGTGTTCGGCAGCGACCTGGTGGGCAGCCGCAGCGCCACCATGCGCCTGATCGGGCTGGTGCCGCAGGAAATCAACTTCAACCTGTTCGAGAAGCCCTTCGACATCCTGGTGAACTACGCCGGTTTCTACGGCGTGCCCCGCGAGGAGGCCGAGCAGCGCGCCGAAGAGGAACTCAAGCGCGCACACCTGTGGGAAAAAGCACAGGTGATGAGCCGCACGCTGTCCGGCGGCATGAAGCGCCGGCTGATGATCGCCCGCGCGATGATGACCCGCCCGCGCCTGCTGATCCTGGACGAACCGACCGCCGGCGTGGACATCGAGATCCGCCGCGACATGTGGCGCGTGCTGAAGGAGATCAATGCCGCAGGCACCACGATCATCCTCACCACCCACTACCTGGAAGAAGCCGAATACCTGTGCCGCCACCTGGCGATCATCAACCACGGCCAGATCGTCGAGCAGGGGCCGATGCGCACCCTGCTGGCCAAGCTGGACGTGGAAGGCTTCCTGCTGGACATCGACGGCGACCTGCCGGCGCAGCTGCCGGTGATCGAAGGCGCGACGCTGACCGCGCCGGACCCGCACACCCTGGACATCGACATGCCGCGTGCGATGGACCTCAACCGCGTGTTCGCCACGCTCAACGCGTCCGGCATCCGCGTGCGTTCGATGCGTACCAAGAGCAACCGCCTGGAGGAGCTGTTCGTGCGCCTCACCGGCAACCTGGAGAAGCCTGCATGAGCACCACCGAGCTGACCGACGGCCAGCGCAACCGCATCGCACTGATGACCATCGTGCGTCGCGAAGTCGCCCGCATCATGCGCATCTGGGGCCAGACCCTGGTGCCGCCGGCGATCACCATGACCCTGTACTTCCTGATCTTCGGCAACCTGATCGGGTCGCGCGTGGGTGACATGGGCGGCTACACCTACATGCAGTTCATCGTGCCGGGCCTGGTGATGATGAGCGTGATCCAGAACAGCTACGGCAACATCAGTTCCTCGTTCTTCGGTGCCAAGTTCGGCCGCCACGTCGAAGAACTGCTGGTCAGCCCGATGCCGAACTGGGTGATCCTGTGGGGCTACGTGGCCGGTGCCGTGCTGCGCGGCCTGATGGTGGGCGTGATCGTGCTGATCATCGCGATGTTCTTCACCCCGGTGCGCATCCCGCACCCGCTGGTGACGCTGACCACGGTGCTGCTGGGCGCGACGATCTTCTCGCTGGCCGGCTTCATCAACGCGGTGTACGCCAAGAAGTTCGATGACGTGGCGATCGTGCCGACCTTCATCCTGACCCCGCTGACCTACCTGGGCGGCGTGTTCTATTCGGTGAAGCTGCTGCCGGGCTGGGCCGAAGCGGCCACGCACGCGAACCCGATCTTCTACATGGTCAATGCGTTCCGCTATGGCCTGCTGGGCAGCAGCGACGTGCCGGTGACGGTGGCGTATGCACTCATGGTCGGTTTCGTGGTGGTACTGACCCTGGTGGCGCTGTGGCTGCTGCGCCGTGGCGTGGGCATGCGCAGTTGAGACCTGCGTGGTAGTGCCGGCCGCTGGCCGGCGACACTGGATCCACGCCATGCGCGGATGCAGCAGCCTGTAGAGCCGAGCCTGTGCTCGGCTCTTTTTTGCCTGCAATCTCCGGCACAATCGCAGTTCTGATTCCCCCAGAACACGGTGAACGTGCAATGCGCATCCTGATCCTCGGCGCCGGCGGTACCGGCGGATACTTCGGTGGTCGCCTGGCCCAGGCCGGCGTCGATGTCACCTTCCTGGTGCGCCCGGCACGCGCCGCACAGCTGGACCGCGACGGCCTGGTCATCCGCAGCCCGCTGGGCGATGCCCGCTTCCCGGTGCAGCACGTCACCGCCGATGCGCTGCCCGCGCTCGCTGCGGAGACACCGTTCGATCTGGTCATCCTCAGCTGCAAGGCCTACGACCTGGACAGCTCCATTGACGCCATTGCCCCGGCCGTTGGCGCGGGCACCACGGTGCTGCCGATCCTCAATGGCCTGCATCACTACCACGCGCTGGACGCGCGCTTCGGCCGCGAGGCCGTGCTCGGCGGCCTGTGCTTCATCAGCGCCACCAAGGCACCCGATGGCGCGGTGCTGCACCTGGGCAAACCGGCCAAGCTGACGTTCGGCGAGCGTGATGGCGATGCGGATTCCGCGCGCGTGCGCGCCTTCGCTGCGGTCTGCGCGAAGGCCAACCTGGACCACGTGGCCAGCGACCGCATCGGCCAGGAACAGTGGATCAAGTACACCTTCCTGACCGCGCTGGCGGCGGCAACCTGCCTGCTGCGTGCCGACATCGGCACCATCGTTGCCACCGATGATGGCCAGGCCATCGTGCGCGGCCTGTACGACGAATGCCTGGCCGTTGCCGAAGCCGCCGGCGAACCGATTCCCGAGGCCGCGCAGGACACCGCGCGCGGCACCCTGACCCAGGCCGGCTCGGCACTGAAGGCATCGATGCTGCGTGACCTGGAAGCGGGCCAGCAGGTGGAGGCCGAGCAGATCGTCGGCGACATGCTGGCGCGTGCGCGCAAGGCCGACCAGGAAGCGCTGCTGCTGCAGGTGGCCTACAGCAGCCTGCAGGCCTACCAGGCGTTGCGCGGCGCGTGAGCCTCAGCCCGCAGGCGAGCGCGCTGCCGGGACGGGTGCTGATCCTCGGCCTGGGCTGGAGCGGACGCGTGCTGGCCGCGCAGCTACAGGCGCGCGGCGTGCAGGTTGCCGGGACAGTACGTGATCCGGCAGCGTCGCCCGACGATGGCCTGCGTCGGTACCCGCTGCAGGCCGGTACCCCGCCTGCGCCCGGCCTGCTCGAGGAGATCGCGCACGCCGAGGCCGTACTGTGCAGCGTACCGCCCGATGCCGAGGGTGACCCGGCGCTGCGCATGCTGCTGCCGGCGCTGCACGCCAGCCCGGCCTTGCGCTGGGTCGGCTATCTGTCATCGACCTCGGTGTATGCCGACCGTGCCGGCGGCTGGATCGACGAATCCAGCGTGGCGGACGCCACTGAAGCCGTCGGCGTGCAGCGCCGGCTCGCGGAAGCCCAGTGGCGTGCGCTGGCCGAGCAACGCGGCATTGCCTCTGCGGTACTGCGCCTGCCCGGCCTTTACGGACCGGGTCGCAATGCGCTGCTGCAGCTGGCGCAGGGGCGTGCACGCCACGTGGTGCGCCCTGGCCTGGTGTTCAACCGCCTGCACGTGCATGATCTGACCGCGGTGATCATCGCGGCGATGCAGCGACCGGTCGCGCAGGGGATGTACCTGCCCAGCGATGACGAGCCAGCACCGCCGCAGGACGTGCTGGCCTTCGCCGCGCAGCTGGGGGGATTTGCGATGCCACCCGCCGTGGCCTGGGATGACCCGGCGCTGAGCCCGGCCCTGCGGCGCTTCTACCAGAGCAGCAAGCGCATCAACAGTCGCGGCACGCGTGCCGCGCTGGGGTGGCAGCCGCGATTCCCCAGCTACCGTGAGGGCCTGCGCGACCTGCTCCGGTAGTGCCGGCCGCTGGCCGGCAATCAGGATGTGCTGCCGGCCAGCGGCCGGCACTACCATCAAGCCGCGTCGGGCAGGCGGAAGAACGCACGCGTGGCGGCAGTGGCATTGGCCGCAGTCACGGCCACGTCCTCGCCCCGGTCACGGGCCAGTTCTTCCACGATGTGCGAGAGGAACATCGGTTCATTGCGGCGGTCCTTCGGCATCGGCTTCAGCGTGCGCGGCAGCAGGTACGGCGCATCGGTCTCGATCATCAGGCGGTTGGCCGGGATGTTCTTCACCAGTTCGCGCAGGTGCGCGCCGCGGCGCTCGTCACACAGCCAGCCGGTGATGCCGATGTACCAGTCCTGGTCCAGGTAGTCGAACAGCTCATCGCGTTCGCCGGTGAAGCAATGCACCACCGCCGGGCCGATGCGCCCTTCAAAGTTCTTCATCTGCGACATGAAATCGGCGTGCGCGTCGCGCTGGTGCAGGAACAGGGGCTTGCCGTTGTCTGCCGCCAGCTGCAGCTGGCGCTCGAACGCACGGTGCTGGGCCGGACGCGGCGAGAAATCACGGAAGTAGTCCAGCCCGCACTCGCCTACCGCCACCACTTCGGGGTGGGCATGCAGCGCGCGCATTTCAGCATCGCATTCCTCGGTGTATTCCACCGCGTGGTGCGGGTGCACGCCGGCAGTGGCGTACAGGAAGCCCGGATGCTGCTGCGCCAGCTGCAGGGCCAGCGGCGAGTGCTCGCGGCTGGCGCCGGTGATGACCATCTGCACCACGCCGGCCTGGCGCGCGCGGTCCAGCACGGCGTCGCGGTCGCGGTCGAAGGAGTCGTGGGTCAGGTTGGCGCCGATATCGATCAGGTGCATGGGGGGCTACTGGGCAGTATTCGTGCACATTGTAGCCCCCGCCTCGGCAGTGATCGGCGGGTCAATGCGTGTGGCGGTCGTGGCGCTCCCAGCGCTCCGGCAAGTTGAGCGCAGCGCAGGGCTCGCACACCAGGTCGCCATTTCGTTGGCGGATGAACCGCATCCCTGCGTCGGGGCGTGCTGCGCAGGACTGGCGCGATCCACCTCCGACCAACAGCCGGAAGCCGTCTGGATTGTGGCACACGGTCAAGGTATTGAAGGTCGGCCCCATCCTGCTGCGCGCGAACTGGGCGAAGAAGATGAAAGCCTGGTCGCCGGAGATTTCCAGCGAAGGAAAGTCCGGCGAACGCAGAATGCCCTGTTCATAGGCACGCCGGATCGACAGTTCATCGCTCATGCCCTGCGGCAGGTAGCGCTGCTGAACGTCCGCACCCAGCAGACGCGCCATCGGGTGGGCTGTGTCGGACGGCGCGGCGCTGGCACTGTTGCACGTAGGCAGCAGCAGGAGTGAGGCAAGCAGGAGGCTGGGACGCATGGGCAGGCCGGAGGCAGGGCGCGTTACCAGAACACCCCGACCTTGCGGGGTCAAGCCACGTCGGCGCCGGGACGTTTATCCTTGGAACATGAAACCGCCTGTTTTCCCGATCTCCGCGCTGATTCCGCAGGTCCTGGACGTACTTCGACAGCACTCTCGATTGGTGCTGGAAGCGCCACCTGGCGCCGGCAAGACCACCCAGGTGCCACTGGCGCTGCTCGATGCACCGTGGCTGCAGGGGCGGAAGATCATCCTGCTGGAGCCGCGCCGGGTCGCTGCACGCAGTGCCGCGCTGTTCATGGCGCGACAGCTCGGCGAGGACGTCGGCGCCACGGTCGGCTACCGAATCCGCTTCGAGAACAGGATCTCGGCACGCACGCGCATCGAAGTCGTCACCGAAGGCATCCTGACCCGCATGCTGCAGGACGACCCGATGCTGGAAGAGGTCGGTGCGATCCTGTTCGACGAGTTCCACGAGCGCCACCTCAGTGGCGACCTCGGGCTGGCGCTGGCGCTGGACGTGCAGGCGCAGCTGCGTGACGACCTGCGCCTGGTGGTGATGTCGGCCACGCTGGACGGCGAGCGGCTGGCACGCTTCCTCGATGCACCGCGGTTGAGCAGCGAGGGCCGCAGTTATCCGGTGGCGATCAGCCACTTCCCGGCGCGCCGCGATGAAGCCCTGGAACTGCAGGTGCGCCGCGCCGTACAGCAGGCGCTGGCCGAGCATCCCGGTGACCTGCTGGTGTTCCTGCCCGGCCAGCGCGAGATCGCGCGGGTGCAAGCGGGCCTGCAGGAATCGCTGGATGCCGGCGTGGAGGTGCTGTCCCTGCACGGTGAACTGCCGGTGGAACAGCAGGCGCGCGTACTGCAGGCGGCCAGCGATGGGCGCCGCCGCGTGGTGCTGGCCACCAACGTCGCCGAGTCGTCGGTGACGCTGCCCGGCGTGCGCGTGGTGATCGACAGTGGCCAGGCGCGCGAGCCGCGCTACGACCCCAACAGCGGCTTCACCCGGCTGGACGTGGTGGCCATCGCACAGGCCTCGGCGGACCAGCGCGCGGGCCGTGCCGGCCGCGTGGCCGAAGGCGTGGCTTGGCGGTTGTGGCCGCAGTCGCAGCGGCTGGAGCCGCAACGCCGCGCCGAGATCGACCAGGTGGAACTGGCCGGACTGGTGCTGGAACTGGCCGCCTGGGGCAGCACTGACCTGCGCTTCCTCGATCCGCCACCTGCCGGCCCGATGGGCGCGGCGCGCGAACTGCTGCAGCGGCTGGGCGCGCTGTCCAGCAGTGGCGCGATCACCGCACTCGGCCGGCGCGTGCTGGCGCTGGGCACGCATCCACGGATGGCGGCAATGCTGCTGGCAGCGCCCGATGCACGTGCGCAGGCCCTGGCCGCCGATCTGGCCGCCCTGCTGGAAGCGCGCGACCCGCTGCGCCAGGGCGGTGACGCGCTGGCGGCCCGCTGGCGCGCACTGGCCGCGTTCCGTAATGGCCGCGCGCCGGTGGATGCCAATCGCAGCGGGCTGGCCGCCATCGATGCTGCCGCCAAGCAGTGGCGACGACGCCTGCGCTGCGAGACCGCGCCGCCGTCCAGCATCGAGGCGCACGAACTCGGTGACCTGCTCGCACACGCTTTCCCCGACCGGATCGGCTTCCAGCATCCCAGCGATCCCCTGCGCTACCTGCTGGCCAATGGTCGCAGTGCGCGCCTGCACGAGCTGAGCGACCTGCGTGGTGAACCGTGGCTGGTGGCCAGCGAACTGCGCTTCGAAGCGCGCGATGCGCTGCTGCTGCGTGCCGCCCCGGTGGATGAGGGTCGGCTGCGCAACGCGTGGCCGGAACGCTTCGTCACTGAAGACGTGGTGCGCTGGGACAGTGAACGCCGCGCCCTGGTGGCGCTGCGCGAGACCCGTTTCGACCGCATCGTGCTCGACAGCCGCTCCGCCGGCCGGGTCGATCCGCAGCATGCCGCGCAGGCGCTGACCGATGCGGTGGCCGAACTCGGCCTGCAGGCCCTGCCGTGGACCGAAGGCCTGCGCCAGTGGCAGGCCCGTGTCGAATCGCTTCGACGCTGGATGCCGGAACTGGATCTACCCGACTGCAGCGACGCAGCCCTGCTGGCCAACCGCGCACAGTGGCTGCAGCCCGCGTTTGCCGGCAAGAGCCGCCTGGATGCGCTGGACGAGTCCAGTTTCGGCGAGGCGCTGAAGTCACCGTTGGAGTGGTCACAACGCCAGCTGATCGAGCGTCATGCACCCACGCGCATCACCGTGCCGTCCGGACTGGAGCGGCCGATCACCTATGCGCTGGACAGCGAGCGCGGCGATCCGCTGCCGCCGGTGCTGGCGGTGAAGCTGCAGGAACTGTTCGGTCTGGCCGATACGCCGCGCATTGCCGATGGCCGCGTGCCGCTGACCCTGCACCTGCTCTCCCCCGCCGGCCGCCCGCTGCAGGTCACCCAGGATCTGCGCAACTTCTGGGAGAACACCTACGCCGAAGTAAAAAAGGAAATGAAGGGCCGCTACCCGCGCCATCCGTGGCCGGATGATCCGTGGACGGCCACGGCCACGCACCGGGCCAAGCCGCGCGGGACCTGATTGGTAGTGCCGGCCGCTGGCCGACAGCCGCGTGGCACCAGGTGAAGCGCATTGCCGGCCAGCGGCCGGCACTCCCGCCAGCGGACCCTGCCTGATCCTGAATGGCTACGCTGAAGTCACACCGCCTGCGTCCCCGACTGACATACCGTTTACGGGCAACACGCGACACTGGCCTTCGACCCGAGGCAAAGGACCCCCGCATGAGCAAGCTGACCGTGATCACCGACCGCGCTCTGGAGCGCGCCCTGGACCTGGCCCATAGTGCCGGCGACGGCCTGAAGAGCGCCGGTGGCAGCCTGCGCCATCTTGGCCCGCAGGCCAGTGACTGGATCAAGACCGGCGCGGCGCTGGGCGCCGTCAAGACCGGTGGCAAGGTCGCCACCAAGTTCGCCCGCCGCAACCCGGCCGTGACCATCGCTGCCGCTGCAGTGGGCGTCGGCCTGCTCGGCTATGCGCTGTACCGCAAGCAGCAGAAGAAGAAGGCCGCCAACGGCCACGTGGTGAATGGGCAGGCGCAGCGCATCAGCGCGCGTGACCGCCGCAACGATACCGTGGTGGACGAGCACAGCGATATCGGCAGCGACGCGTGAATCCACCGGGGTCGGATCCCTTCCGCAGGAAGGGCTCTGACCCCAGGGCAGCGCATGAGGGCCGGACGCCGCAAGGCCTCCGGCCCTTTCTGTCTCAGCCGATCTGCCGCCACTGTCCGGGCTGCAGGTCGTCCAGCCGGTAGGGTCCCATCGACACCCGCACCAGCCGGAGTGTCGGCAGGTTCACCGCCGCCGTCATCCGCCGCACCTGGCGGTTGCGCCCCTCGCGGATCGTGATCGCCAGCCAGCTGTCAGGCACGGTCTTGCGGAAGCGTACCGGCGGATCGCGCGTCCACAACGCGGGGGCCGGATCAAGGCGTTCGATCTTCGCCGGCAGGGTCGGCCCGTCATTCAGTTCCACCCCATCGCGCAACCGCTGCAACTGCTCGTCACCGGGCGTGCCTTCCACCTGCACCCAGTAGGTCTTGTCGGCCTTGTGCCGGGGGTCGGTGAGCTTGTGCGCCAGGGTGCCGTTGTCGGTCAGCAGCAGCAGGCCCTCACTGTCATGGTCCAGGCGGCCGGCGGCATACACGCGCGGCGGCAGGCCGAACCCGGCCAGGGTCGGCCGTGGCGGCACACTGCGGTCGGTGAACTGGCAGAGCACGTTGAAGGGCTTGTTGAAGGCGATCAGCATTGCGGGCACGGCAGGCGGCGGGTGCAAGCATTGTCCCATGCCGCGCGCCACGCACCGGTAGCGCCGAAGGCAGCGGCAGGAGCCGCTGCCAACATCGCGTGCGACGCTTGGAAGGTGCCGGTCCAGGACGGCCGGCATCGCCATGCTCGGCTGCTGTTGTTCCCTGTCGCGCTGCGCGCGAGGAGCCGAGCATGGGCTGGGCGCTACAGGGTCGGCGCATCCGCCCTTACGGCTTGATGAAGCGCAGGGTCATGCGGTCGCTTTCGCCGATCGCCTGGTACTTCGCATCATCGGCCTTGTCGTGCTGGTTGGTCGGCGGCAGCGTCCACACGCCGTTCGGGTGGTCCTTGGTGTCACGCGGGTTGGCGTTGACCTCGCTGCGCGCGTCCAGTTTGAAGCCGGCGGCTTCGGCCATTGCGATCACCTGCTGCTGGCCGACATAGCCGGTGTCATCGTCATCGGCCACGTCGGCCTTGGCGCGATGCTCGACCACGCCCAGCACGCCGCCCGGCTTGAGCACGTTGAAGAAGCCCTGGAACATGCCCTGCGCCTGGCCAGCCTTGCGCCAGTTGTGCACGTTGCGGAAGGTCAGCACCACATCGGCTGAATTGGCCGGGCCGAACACCGGCTTGGCCGGATCATAGGCCACCACGGCAGTCTTGCCGAACTGTGCCGGCGCGCCGGCGTACTTCTTTTCCAGGCTGTCGCGGCTGCGCTGCTGGTAGTCACGACCGCGACCCTCGGGCACCGCCATCGGATCGACCACGGCAGCCGCGTAGCGGCCCTTGTCCTGCAGCAGCGGCGCCAGGATCTCCGAATACCAGCCGTTGCCGGGCGTGATCTCGATGACGGTCTTCTCCGGCGTCACCTTGAAGAACGACAGCGTCTGCGCCGGGTGGCGGAAGCCGTCGCGCTTGACGTTGTTGGCATCACGGGTGGGTGCCTTCACCGCCGCGTCGATGGCCGGTGACACCTGGATCTTCGCCGGCGCCACCGTGGCCGGTGCGGCGAACGCAGGAACAGCGGCAATCAGGGCCGAAGCAAGCAGCAGGCGGCAACCACGCAGGGACGAAACAGGCATCATCGGAGCGACTCCAGCGGAAGATGCGGCGAGACTAGCAGCCGCGGCGCACCAGGTGTTCACAAAACGTTAGCTGCGCGCCTGACGCGGAACACTGTTTTGTGGTTGCCGCCGCAGCACGGTCACACAACGCGTTCTATTCTGGAGCACTTCCCCCAAGGAGTCCGTGCCCATGACGGCAACCCGCGAACTGGGCCGTTCCGGCCTGCATGTACGTCCGCTCGCCTTCGGTGGCAACGTGTTCGGCTGGAGCGCCGATGAGAAGGCCAGCTTCGCCCTGCTCGATGCCTTCGTTGACGCCGGTTTCAATCTGGTCGACACCGCCGATGTGTACTCGGCCTGGGTGCCGGGCAATGCCGGCGGCGAATCGGAAACGCTGATCGGCAAGTGGTTTGCCCGCAGCGGCAAGCGCGACAAGGTGGTGCTGGCGACCAAGGTGGCCAAGTGGGCCGAGCGCCCTGGCCTGACCCCGGACAACATCAATGCGGCGGTCGAGGATTCGCTGCGCCGGCTGCAGACCGACGTGATCGATCTGTACCAGGCCCACGAGGATGACGAGGCGACGCCGCTGGAAGCGACGCTGGCCGCGTTCGGCCGGCTGATCGAAGCCGGCAAGGTGCGCGCCATCGGTGCGTCCAACTACAGCGCCACGCGCCTGGCCGATGCCCTGAAGGTGTCCACCGACTACAAGTTGCCGCGTTACGAAACGCTGCAGCCGGAGTACAACCTGTATGACCGTGCCGGCTACGAAAAGGAGCTGGAACCCCTGGTGCAGCGCGAACAGATCGGCGTGATCGGCTACTACGCCCTGGCCAGCGGCTTCCTCAGCGGCAAGTACCGCACGCCGGCCGATGCAGCCAAGAGCCCGGCGCGTGGCGAGACCGTGGTGAAGCGCTATCTGAATCCGCGCGGCCTGCGCATCCTGCAGGCGCTGGACGACGTGGCCAGCAAGCACAGCGCAAGCGCTGCGCAGATCGCACTGGCATGGCAGATCGCGCGGCCGTCGGTCACCGCACCGATCGTCAGCGCCACCAGTGTCGAGCAGCTGCACGACCTGCTGGCAGCGGCCAACCTGTCACTGAGCGTGCAGGACATCGCGCAACTTGACGCCGCCAGCGCCGAAGCCTGAGACCCGGTAGTGCCGGCCGCTGGCCGGCATGACACAGTTAGGTAGTGCCGGCCGCTGGCCGGCATGAAACAGTCAGGTAGTGCCGGTCGCTGGCCGGCATCGCGCGGTAAAGAAGAAAATAATTGAACAAAATGGTTGCGCGCGACTAAATCGTGGTTTATCGTGCGCACCTCGTTTCAGCAATCACTGGAAACTTCCCTTGAACGCGCATTCCGTCGCCATCGCCAAACTGCTGCCATGCCTGCGCATGGACGTGCTGGCGCGCGCGTTCGGCAAGGAAGCCCAGCTGACAACGGCCTGATACCCGCCCTGCGGAGATCGGCCACCCCGATCTCCGAGGCCTGACGACGCCCTCGGAACGCAAGTCCCGGGGGCGTTTTCGTTTGCGTCGGCACAAGGACCCGCGATGCCAGAACTGCACCCCGCGCGGCAACCCGCCGCTCACTGACCCAGGATTTCCCCGCCCCGCAGAAGGATTTACTTCGCGCGAGTGGCGACGCCTGGACATTATCTGCATCGCTCCCAAACATTATCGCTCGCGATAATGTCGGTGGCCTGCACCCTCGATTCTCCAACGGTCCCGTTTCCACCACGGGCTGGTGCGCGCGGCGTTGCCGTGGCGTATGCCGGAGGTCGCGGACATGCCATCGCCTGGATCGCCTGCTGGAGGCAGGCGCCGGTTCGCCGGTACGCGGTTCGATTCCGCGCGGTCCCCAACTGGATAGCTCAGTAGGGTAGAGCAACGGATCCTGATTCCGTCTGTCGTGGGTTCGATTCCCACTCCAAACCACATGACCTGTCACGTCATGACTTGAAGCAACACCCGGGGCGCAAGCCCCAGCGGCCATCGTCGCCGTCCACCGCCATCGCCTTCGGGCGGGGCGTGGACGGCAGCGGACCGCACGCCGGGCCCCGGCCCGCCGCCACTGCCAGCCACGTTCCGCCCTGGTGCTGCCTGCAGGGAACGACGATGGCAGCACTGCCGGTGCACCGAAGGCTCCGCGCGCGGACCGTCCGCCGATGGCCGCCCTCTTCCGCTGCCTGCACGTGGTGTGCAGGCGGCCGCGCCACGACCTGATCGACCCGGGTCAGGGCGATTCATCCGCAACGGGTCGAACCACCAGAGCCATACAAGGAGAGACTCCCATGTTCTGGACCATCAAGGTCGTGATCGGCGACGGCGAGCGCGGCCTGGTGTATCGCAACCGTCGTTTCCAGCAGATCCTGCTGCCGGGCGTGCACCGCCTGTCGCTGTTCGGCGGCCGCCCGCAGGTAGACATCCACACCGCATCGAAGGGCGCGGCCTACACCGGCAGCGACCAGGACAGCCTGATCGAAGCGCTGGGCGCACAGCTGGACACCCACTTCGTGCTGGCCAATGTCGGCGCCACCGAGGTCGGCCTGGTGCTGCGCAATGGCCGCATCGATGAAGTCCTGCCGCCGGGCAGCCGTCGCCTGTACTGGCGCGGTTCGGTCGACACCCAGGTGCGCGTGATGGCGCTGGGTGACGAGCCGCGCATTGCGGTGGACGTGCAGCAGCGCCTGGGCCAGCTGGGTGTGCTGCCGCGTGTGGCGGTGATCAGCACCGTGCCGAGCGAGTCGGTGGGCCTGCTGTTCATCGATGGCACGCTGCGGCAGACGCTGGACGCCGGCCTGCACGCGTTCTGGAACTTCAACGGCAACGTGTCGGTGGAGCGCGTGGAACTGCGTGCACGTTCGCTGGACGTGTCCGGCCAGGAGCTGCTCAGCCGTGACAAGGTGACCCTGCGGGTGAACCTGGCCGCGACCGTGCAGGTGGTCGACCCGGTGCGTGCACACCGCACGCTCAGCAATGCCGATGAGTTCGTCTACCGGCAGCTGCAGTTCGGCCTGCGCCAGGCGATTGCCGCGCGCAGCCTGGACGAGCTGCTGGGCGACAAGGCAGCACTGGACGGTGAGATCGCCGCCCATGTGCAGGCGGCGATCGAGGGCCACGGCGTGCGCTTGCTCGGCGTCGGCATCAAGGACGTGATCCTGCCGGGCGAGATGAAGGAGATCCTCAACGGCGTGGTGCTGGCCGAAAAGCAGGCCCAGGCCAGCGTGATCCGTCGCCGCGAGGAGGCCAACGCCACGCGTTCGCAGCTCAACACCGCAAAGCTGATCGAGGACAACCCGGTGCTGATGCGCTTGAAGGAGCTGGAGGCACTGGAGAAGGTCACC
This sequence comes from Stenotrophomonas sp. PI_27, assembly GCF_027854495.1. Taxonomy (NCBI): domain Bacteria; kingdom Pseudomonadati; phylum Pseudomonadota; class Gammaproteobacteria; order Lysobacterales; family Lysobacteraceae; genus Stenotrophomonas; species Stenotrophomonas sp. PI_27. Next base: position 110,864 of record NZ_JAJNOF010000009.1, on the reverse strand, counting down.
GAGAAGATCGACACGCTCACCGTGTTCGGCGGCCTGGATGGCGTGCTGAAGCAGCTGGTGACGATCAGGTAGGGGGTCGCGGCGGCACAGGGACGCGCCGCCGGCCCATCAAGGACACACACGAAGACATGGACACGCAACACAACTATCAATGGCTGCACGCCGAGGGCACCACGCCGATCAAGGGCTGGGTCAATGGTGTGCCGCTGGAAGCGCAGGCGCATGAGCAGCTGCGCAACATCGCCGCGATCCCGTTCGTCGGGCCGTGGGTGGCGGTGATGCCGGACGTGCACCTGGGCAAGGGCGCGACCGTGGGCTCGGTGATCCCGACCCGCGGTGCGATCATCCCGGCCGCAGTCGGCGTCGACATCGGCTGCGGCATGGCGGCCGTACGCACCACGCTGCGCGCCAACGACCTGCCCGATGACCTGCGGCAACTGCGCAACAGCATCGAGCGCAGCATTCCGGTCGGCAATGGGCGCGGCGGCGAGCATCACCGCATGCCCGACAGCATCCACACCCGGCTGGTGCAGTCCGGGCTGGCCGCCGGCCTGGAGAAGATCAAGGACAAGCACCGCAGGATCCGCACCGACAAGCTCGACCGCCAGCTGGGTACGCTGGGTGGCGGCAACCACTTCATCGAACTGTGCCTGGACGAGGCGGATACGGTGTGGGTGATGCTGCACAGCGGGTCGCGCGGCACCGGCAACCTGATCGGTACCTACTTCATCGAGAGGGCGCGCGAGGAACTGGCCCGGCGCGTGCTCGGCTTCCACCTGCCGGACAAGGACCTGGCGTTCTTCATGGAAGGCGAGCCGCTGTTCGATGACTACGTCGAAGCCGTGTCGTGGGCGCAGGACTATGCCCGGCAGAACCGCGAGGCGATGATGTCGCGCGTGCTGGCCGAGATGCGCCACCGGTTGCCGAAGTTCCAGCTGGCAGCGATGGCGGTGAACTGCCACCACAACTACGTGCAGAAGGAAACGCACCACGGGCAGGAGCTGCTGGTGACCCGGAAGGGGGCCGTCAGTGCCCGCGAGGGTGAGCTGGGCGTCATTCCCGGCAGCATGGGCACGCGCAGCTACATCGTGCGTGGCAAGGGCAACGCAGACAGCTTCCACAGCTGCAGCCACGGTGCCGGCCGGGTGATGAGCCGTGGCGCCGCGCGCCAGCAGATCACGCTGGCCCAGCATCGCGAGGCCACGGCGCACGTGGAATGCCGCAAGGACAGCGGCGTGCTGGACGAGTCACCGGCCGCGTACAAGTCGATCGACGATGTGATGGCCGCGCAGCTGGACCTGGTCGAGGTGGTGCACACCCTGCGCCAGGTGCTGTGCGTGAAGGGGTAACCGAGCGGTGCCGGCCAAGGCCGGCCGCTACCAGAGCAGCACGTCGCGTCGGGGGTCAGATCCCTTTCTGCGAAAGGGATCTGACCCCGGCACATTCAGCGCGGCACGCTGTCTTCGGCCACCAGCGCGTGGTGCACGCCGATGCCCGCGCGCACGCCTTCGGCCATGGCCAGGGTGATGTTGCCGACCGTGGTCGCATCGCCTGCGGCGTACACGTTGGGCACCGAGGTCTGCTTCATCATGTCGACCTCGATCAGCTCGCCCAGCGGGCTCTCGGCCAATGTGCAGCCCAGTTGTTGCACCAGCGGTGTGGCCATCACCTGGGTGGCCGGCACGAACAGCGCCCGCTGGGCGATGCGGCGGCCGTCGGCCAGCTCCACCTCCAGCCAGGTCGGCTGGTCGCCCTGCACGCGCAGCACCGGTGACGTCTCGATCTGCACCCCGCGCTGCTGCATGGCGGCGCGTTCCTCATCGGTGATGTCCCGTCCCATGCTGAAGAACGTGACATTGCCCCAGTCGGCGAACAACGGTGCCTTGCTGGCGGACATCGGATGGCCACCAAGCAGGCCGATGGCGCCGCCACCCACTTCGTAACCGTGGCAGTAGGGGCAGTGCAGCACGGTGCTGCCCCAGCGCTCGGCCAGGCCCGGCAGCGCCGGCAGCTGGTCGGCGATGCCGCTGGCCAGCAGCAGCTTGCGCGCGGCCAGCACCTGGCCATCGGCGGTCCGCACTTCCACGCCCTCTGCGCTGGCGTTGGCCTGCACGGCCTCGGCATGCACCCAGCGCACCGTGGGGTAGTCCAGCAGCTGCTGGCGCGCGGTCTTCAGCAGCTCGGCACCACTGATGCCATCCAGCCCTGGCACGCCGTGCGAATGGCTGGCGAAGCGGTTGCGCGGCGAGCCGGCGTCGATGACGGTGACCGGGCGGCGGGCACGGGCCAGGATCAGACCGGCGGCAATGCCGGCGTAGCTGCCGCCGACGATGAGCACATCAGGATTCATGGTGAGCTTCCAGGGAACGGTGATGGGCGAGATGGCGGGCGAAGTCGGCGCCGAGCTGGTCCAGCGTGGTCGCCTGCAGGCGCGCCTCCAGCAACCGCTGTGCCTCGCGTGCCCCCTCCAGCAGCGCGCTGTTGACCAGCTGCTGGATCGGGCAGCCGCGGCCGGCGTCGCGGGTACCGACCTGCACCAGGGGCGGTGCGCCCACGGCCAGGTAGATGTCATGCAGGGTGATCGCCGCCGCATCGTGGGCCAGCTGGCTGCCACCCCCATGGCCGCGGGTGCTGCGTACCAGGCCGGCCTTGTGCAGCTGTGCCAGCAGGCGGCGGATCACCACCGGATGGGTCGGCAGGCAGGACGCCAGCTGGTCGGAGGTGCGTGGGCCATCCTGGCCGACCAGGTGCGCCATCACGTGCAAGGCGTCAGAGAGCGGGTTCGCGGATTTCATGTAACTAGATTAGTTACATTTATATCCCCTGTCCAGGGTCCGTATTTGTTCCATATGGACACATTTGTCCTATGAAACACTTCCTTCACATCACTAAACGAAACGCTAATGTGATGTTCGTCGCACTTCAGCGGAAGCGTAGCGGGTCGATACCGCATTGCCCCTTCCCGAGAGTGCTTCCCGATGAATGCGTCTGTCCGTGCTCCGCGCCTGCAGTCCAAGCTGCTCGGCGCGGTTTCTGTTGGCTTGGCCGTGGTCCTGCTGTGCGCGCTGGCAGGCCTGGCCTCCGCCTGGTTGAAGTTGTCCACCGAGGTCCCGCCCGAAGTCGCGCACAGCCGCGATGCCGAACGCCTGCAGCGTGAGTTCCGTGGCCAGGTGCAGGAATGGAAGAACGTGCTGCTGCGCGGGCACGACGACGCGCTGCGCCAACGCCACCTGGATGGCTTCGACAGCGAAGGCCGCCTGGTCGAGCAACTGGCCAAGGGTCTGGCCACCAGCCCGGACCCGCGCACGCGTGAGCTGGCGCAGGCGTTCGTTGGCCTGCACGCGCAGCTGCAGCAGGACTATCACGCGGCGCTGCAGGCATTTGCCGCGGCCGGCTACGATCCCGCGGCCGGCGACAACCTGGTGCGCGGCAAGGATCGCCCGGTGGCGATGGCACTGGATGCGCTGAGCACGCACGCCACGCAGGTGGCTGAAGCAGCGGTGGCGTCCCGTTCGCAGCAGGCCCGGCAGACCCTGCTGCTGTGCGCGGCACTGACCGTACTGGCCGCCGTGCTGCTGCTGATCGGCCTGGCCTGGTGGCTGCGGCGCGCAGTGGTGCAGCCGGTGCTGGCGGTGGAAGCCGCTGCACGTGCGGTGGCCGCCGGCGACCTGCAGCACGTGGTGCAGGTGCGCAGCCGCGATGAGATCGGCCGCCTCGCGCAGGCCATGCAAGCGGTGCAGTCCACCCTGCGCAGGGTACTGGATGCCCAGGCCGCGATGGCACAGGCGCACGAGGCCGGTACCATCAGCCATCGCATGGAGGCCGATGCATTTCCCGGCGCGTTCGGCACCATGGTGGCCGACTGCAACACGCTGGTCGATGCGCATATCCAGGTGAAGATGCGCGCGATCTCGATCATGGGCCGCTATGCGGTCGGCGACCTCAGCCAGGACATGGAACGCCTGCCCGGCGAGAAGGCGGTGATCACCGAAGCACTGGACATGGCCAAGCACAACCTCGGCAGGATCAATGGCGAGATCCGGCGCCTGGCCGAAGCTGCCGGCGCGGGAGACTTCAGCCAGCGTGGCGACAGCGCGCGCTTCGAGCACGACTTCCGCGCGATGGTCGATGGCCTGAACCGCCTGATGCAGACCACCGAACTGAACCTCGGCGAAGTCTCGACGATGCTGCGCGCGATCGCCGATGGCCGCCTCGGTGCACGCATGCACGGTGATTTCCAGGGTGTGTTCGCGCGTATCGCCGGCGATGCCAATACCACCGCCACGCAGCTGGCGACCATCGTCACCGACATCAAGCACGCCTCCGGCAACATCCACACCGCCGCCGCGGAGATCGCCGCCGGCAACAATGACCTGTCGCGCCGCACCGAGCAGCAGGCCGCCAACCTGGAAGAGACGGCAGCATCGATGGAGGAACTGACCTCCACTGTGCGCCAGAACGCCGAGCACGCACGCCAGGCCAACCAGCTGGCGATCGGCGCACACACGGTCGCCTCACACGGCGGCACCGTGGTCGGCCAGGTGGTGGCAACGATGGGCGCGATCGAGACCTCGTCGCGGCAGATCGCCGACATCATCAGCGTGATCGACGGCATCGCCTTCCAGACCAACATCCTGGCGCTGAATGCCGCCGTCGAAGCGGCACGGGCCGGTGAACAGGGCCGCGGCTTTGCGGTGGTCGCCAGTGAAGTGCGCACGCTGGCGCAGCGTTCGGCGGCGGCCGCCAAGGAAATCAAGTCGCTGATCGAGGCCTCGGTGGAACAGGTCGGACAGGGCGCGCAGCGCGTGCGTGAGGCCGGCGACACCATGGCCGAGATTGTCGCATCGGTGCAGCGGGTGACCGACATCATGGCTGAGATCTCCGCGGCCTCGCAGGAACAGAGCGCGGGTATCGAACAGGTCAGCCAGACCGTGGTCCAGATGGATGGCACCACCCAGCAGAATGCCGCGCTGGTGGAAGAAGCCAGCGCTGCCGCGCGCAGCCTTGAGCAACAGGCCAACCGCCTGATCGATGCGGTGGATGTGTTCGACCTGTCGACCACGGCGGCGGCGAAGGACGCGTTGGCGCGCGCGGCCTGAGCAATCTTCCGGGTTCCCCCACGTCGCGGGGATCGGTGACGCCCGACCGTGGGTCGGGCGACGGCGGGAATCGGTGCGGACCCACGGTCCGCACCCACCAGGGCCCGCGGCGGACCTGCGGTCGTATACGGCGGCGCAATGCACCGTTGCCGGCATGCACACGGCGACTGGCCTACCCTTTCGTGGACATTCCCGCCTCCCTCCCCCTCTGCTGGAGCCCCCCATGACTGTCCCCGCCTTCGGTCTCGGCACCTTCCGCCTGAAAGACCAGACCGTGATCGACTCCGTGCGCAACGCGCTGGAGGTCGGCTACCGCGCCATCGATACCGCGCAGATCTACGGCAACGAAGCCGAGGTCGGCCAGGCCATCGCCGATTCCGGCGTGCCGCGCGACGACATCTACCTGACCACCAAGGTCTGGATCACCGCGTTCAAGCGCGATGCGCTGCTGGCCAGCCTGCGCACGAGCCTGGAAAAGCTGCGCACCGAGTATGTCGACCTGGCGCTGATCCACTGGCCATCGCCGAACGACAAGGTTGACGTGCCGATGGAGGAGTACCTGTCCGCACTGGCTGAAGCCAAGGCGCAGGGCCTGACCCGCGAGATCGGCATCTCCAACTTCACCATCGCGCAGACCCGCAAGGCGATCAGCATCCTCGGCGCCGGTGCCATCGCCACCAACCAGATCGAAATCCACCCCTACCTGCAGAATCGCCTGCTGGTGAAGTTCCTGCAGGACAACGGCATCCACATCACCGCCTACATGAGCCTGGCCTATGGCGAGGTGATCAAGGACCCGGTGATCCAGGCCATCGCCGGACGCCACCAGGCCACGCCGGCGCAGGTCGCGCTGGCCTGGGCGCTGCAGCAGGGCTTCTCGGTCATTCCGTCCTCGACCAAGCGCGAGAACCTGGCCAGCAACCTTGAAGCAGCAGCGATCCGCCTGACCGACGAAGACATGGCACAGATCGCCAAGCTCGACCGCGGCCATCGCCTGGCGAACCCGGAAGGCATCGCGCCGGCCTGGGATTGAGGCAGTGTTGTTGCAGAGCCGCGCGCACGCTCGGCTGCTGCCTCGCTGGAGCCGAGCCTAACTCGGCTCCGCAGGAGGTGCCGACCAAGGCCGGCATCTACCAGAAGACGGGGATCATCCCCTGCCCTGCAGCAACCACCCACGCATTGCCGCACTGACCTCCTCCGGTTTTTCCATCGGTGCCAAGTGCCCACAATCGGGCACCACCACCAGCTGCGAGTGCGGCACCATCGCGTGCATTTCTTCGCTCACCGCCAACGGCGTGATCCGGTCATTGGCCCCGCACACGATAAGCAGCGGATCGCGGTAACCGGCCAGCACGTCGTGGCCGTCACGGCGCTCCAGTGCGCTCTGCCGCAGGAAGACGTCCGCACCGAGGCGGGCGGTCATGTCGCGCACGCGCTGCACCAGCACGTAGTCGTCCAGCCGCGACGCATCAATGTAGCTGCGCATCAGCACATCACCGAAACCATGGAACTTTCCGGGCAGGCGCACGCTGGCGCGCTGGCTGCGGCGCTGCTCGGCACGTTCCGGTGAATCGGCGTGGAGCGAGGTATCGATCAGCGCCAGCTGCAGCACGCGCTCTGGCGCAATGCGCAGGATCTGCTGGGCCACGAAGCCGCCCAGTGAGAAGCCAGCCAGCGCAAAGCGCGCCGGTGCCTGTGCGAGCACGTCCTCGGCCACCGCCTGCAGGGTCTCGCCACGGGTCTGGTCGCCGACCGTGCAGTCAGCGATGTCGGCCAGGTCAGCCAACTGCGCGCGCCACAGCTCGGCATCGTTGAGCAGGCCAGGCAGCAGGAGCAGGGGGATACGGTCGGTCATGGCAGTATTGTCGCGCCGGTGCGGTGAGGGAACCATGCCGCAACGGGCGGTTGCGTTGTAGAGTCGAGCAAGTTCGACTCTCCGATACGGACGCGACCATGGCAGACCCCTACAACAGCGGTACCCCCACCCCACCCGCGCTGCGCTTCGACGATTCGCTGGTCACCACCGCCTTCGAGCTGCCCGGCCATCGCGTCGTGCGCAACCTGGGTGTGGTGCGCGGCATCACCGTGCGCTCGCGCTCGATCGTCGGCAACTTCCTCGGCGGTATCCAGACGATCTTCGGCGGCAACATCACCATCTACACCGAGCTGTGCGAACAGGCTCGCGAGGAAACCTACCGCGACATGGTCAAGCACGCGCGGCAGCTGGGTGCCAACGCAATCATCGGCATGCGCTACGACGCCACCGATGTGATGACCGGGCTGACCGAGGTGCTGTGCTACGGCACGGCGGTGGTGGTGGAACCCACGCGTTGAAGCTGTAGAGCCGAGCCCATGCTCGGCTCAGGCGTGCCCGTATGATGCTAGGCAGCCGAGCGTGGGCTCGGCGCTACACCGGGACGTCGGGCACCTCGACCTGCTGCACCGGCAGCGTCACCACCATCACCGTCGGGTCATCCGGGTCCAGCCGGGTCTTGAAGCCCAGGCTCTGGCACATCGCCAGCATGGTGCTGTTCTCGCGCAGCACCTGGCCTTCGACCACGTCTAGCCCCAGCCACTTGGCGTACTCGATCATGATCGCCATCAGCCGCCAGCCGATGCCATGGCCCTTCAGGTCCGAGCGGATCAGGATGCCGTACTCGCCACGGTGGTAATCGGCATCGGCGTGCAGGCGCACCGCGCCGAGCATTTCGCCACTGCGCGGCTCGATCGCCACCAGCGCAATCGAGCGCGCGTAGTCGAGCTGGGTCAGGCGCGCGATGAACTCGTGGCTGAAGTGCTTCACCGACTGGAAGAAGCGCAGGCGCAGGTCTTCGTCGCTGACGCGGGCGAAGAACGCGCGGAACAGCGCATCGTCTTCCGGCCGCACCGGGCGCACGAACGCGCGGCCGCCATCGGACAATTCGATGGTGCGCTCCCACTCCTTCGGGTACGGGAACACCGAGAAGCGCGGATGGCCGCGGCCCTTGTGCAGGATGCGCGACGGCGCCACCGCCACGCGCGCGTCGAGGGCGAGGATGCCCTTGCCGTCGACCAGCAGCGGGTTGATGTCCAGCGTGCGTACTTCGGGAATGTCGGCGGCCAGCTGCGCCAGCTTGACCAGCGCCAGCGCCAGTGCGCGCTCGTCGGCGGCGGGCACATCCCCGTAGGCCTTGAGGATGCGCGAGGCGCGGGTCTGGCCGATCAGTTCATGGGCCAGGCGCAGGTCGAGCGGCGGCAGTGCCAGCGCCTTGTCGTTGATCACTTCGACCGCAGTACCGCCACGACCGACCACGATCACCGGGCCGAACGTTGCGTCATCGGCAATGCCGACGATCAGCTCACGCGCTTTCGGGCGCACGATGGTCGGCTGCACCAGCAGGCCGTCGATGCGCGCGTCCGGCCGCAACTGGCGCGCACGTGACAGGATCGCGTTGGCCGCGCTCTGCACCGCCGGCAGCGTGGACAGGTTCAGGCGCACGCCGTCCACTTCGGACTTGTGCGGAATGTCCGGCGACAGGATTTTCAGCGCTACGGACGCACCGCGTTCCAGCAGTGGCTGCGCCAGATCCATCGCTTCGTGCGCATCGCGCGCGTGCATCACCGGCGCGGACGGAATGCCGTAGGCCTTGAGCAGTTCGTGCGTGGCCAGCGGGTCCAGCCACTGCTGCCCATTGGCCAGCGCGGCATCGACCAGCGTTCGCGCGGCCGCCGCATCGACGTTGAAGTCCTGCGGCAGGCTGGGCGGCGTTTCCATCAATGCGTTCTGCGCCTCGCGGTAACGCACCAGATGCTGGAAGCCGCGTACCGCCTCGGCCTCGGTCGGATAGGTCGGCACCCGTGCCGCGTTGAGCGTGGCGGTGGCCTGGTCGTCGTTGCCCAACCACACCGCGAACACCGGCTTGTCGCGATGATGGCGCGGACGCAGGCCGAGCGTGCGGGTGAGCGCCTGCGCAGCGTCTGCAGACGACGTGAATGCGGTGGGGACGTTGACCACCATCACCGCGTCGTTCTCGTTGTCGGCCAGCAGCGCTTCGATGGCCGCGGCATAGCGCTCGCCATCGGCATCGACCACGATGTCGACCGGATTGCTGCGCGACCAGCCCTGCGGCAATACCGCATCGAGCTTCTGAACCGTGCTGTCGGACAGGGTGGCCAGCGTGCCACGCAGCGCGATCAGCTGGTCCACGGCGAGGCGGCCGACGCCGCCACCATTGCTGAGGATGGCCAGGCGGCGGCCGGGGAACGTGCCCAGCCGCCCGAGCGATTCGGCGGCGGTGAACAGCTCGTCCAGCGCGCCCACGCGCAGCAGGCCGGCGCGGTTGAAGGCGGCGCCGTACACATCATCGGCACGGGCCAGGGCCTGCACATGGGTATCGCGGCTGCCCGGCTGCACGCGCTCGGCGCGGCCCGACTTCACCACCACCACCGGCTTGGCGCGGGCGGCGGCACGCGCAGCCGACATGAACTTGCGCGCGTCCTTGATCTGCTCGACGTAGAGCAGGATGGCGCGGGTGCGGTAGTCGGTGGCGAAGTAGTCGAGCAGGTCACCGAAGTCGACGTCCATCGTGTCGCCCAGCGAGACCACCGCGGAAAACCCGACCGAGCGCGCCACGCCCCACTCCACCAGCGCGGCGGCAATGGCCGAGGATTCGGAGATCAGCGCGAGGTCGCCGGCCTGCGGGAAATGTGCGGCGATGCTGGCATTGAGCCGCGCGTGCGGCGCGATCACGCCCAGGCAATGCGGGCCGAGGATGCGCAGGCCATGCTTGCGTGCCACCGCTTCCACCTGCGCCGACAGCGAGCCGGGGCCTTCGCCCAGGTGCGCGGTCAGGATGATCGCGGCCTGCACGCCGCGCTCGGCGGCGGTGCGCACCACCTGCGGCACGATTGCCGCTGGTGCGGTGATCACCACCAGGTCAGGCACCCAGTCCAGGTCTTTCAGCCGCTTGACCGTGCGGATGCCATCGATCTCGGCGTGCCGCGGGTTGATCCACGCCACCTTGCCGGGGAAGCCGGTGCCGCGCAGGTTGCGCATCACCGCACGGCCGGCCGAGCGCTCACGCGGGCTGCCGCCGATCACCGCGACCGACTGCGGACGGAACACGGACTGCAGGTGGTAGGTACTCATGCGCCTACGGTACCCAAAAAAGGGGACGGAGGGGATTAAGTCGTTTGTGCACAAACGACTTAATCCCCTCCGTCCCCTTTTTTCGTTACAGCAGCGTGCCGTGCAGGATCAGCGCGGCGATGCTGAAATAGATCACCAGGCCGGTGACATCCACCAGGGTGGCCACGAATGGCGCCGAGGCGCTGGCCGGATCGAAACCGAGCCGCTTCAGGACGAAGGGCAGCATCGAGCCGGACAGCGAGCCGAAGGTGACGATGCCGACCAGTGCAGCGCCGATGGTGATTGCCAGCAGGATCCAGTGCTCGCCGTAATCATGCAGGCCGCCCAGCTGCCAGATCACGATGCGCACGATGGCCAGGCAGCCGAGGATCGCGCCGAGCACCATGCCGGTCGGAATCTCGCGCAGGGCCACCTTCCACCAATCGCGCAGGCGCAGCTCGCGCAGTGCCAGGCTGCGGATCAGCAGCGACGTGGCCTGCGAGCCGGAGTTGCCACCCGAGCTCATGATCAGCGGAATGAACAGGGTCAGCACCACCGCCCGCGCCAGTTCGTCCTCGTAGTGCTGCATCGCGCTGGCGGTCAGCATCTCGCCCAGGAACAGCACGCTCAGCCAACCGGCGCGCTTGCGCAGCATCTCGAAGAAGCCGATCTGCATGTACGGCTTGTCCAAGGCTTCCATGCCGCCGAACTTGTGCGCGTCCTCGGTGGATTCCTCGATCAGCGCATCGAGCACGTCGTCCACGGTGACGATGCCCAGCATCTGCTGCTGCGCATCGACCACCGGGATCGCCAGCAGGTCGTGGCGGCGGATCAGCCGCGCGACTTCCTCCTGGTCCATCAGTGCATCCACTGTCACCGGCGGATTGACCTGGGCCACGTCCAGGATCGACTCCTCCGGCAGGCCGGTGATCAGCCGGCGCATGGTCACCACCTGCTGCAGCTGCTGGCTGGCCGGGTCCAGCACGTAGATCGCGTACACCGTTTCACGCGTGCGCTCGACCTGGCGGATGTGCTGCAGGGTCTGCGCCACGGTCCAGCTGGCCGGCACCGCCACGTATTCGGTGGTCATCAGCGCGCCGGCGGTGTTCGGCGGGTAGCTCAGCAGCTTCTGGATGACCTGGCGGGCGTCGCTGCCCAGCAGCGGGATCAGCCGTGCGCGCTCTTCCTCATCCAGCTCGTGGACGATGTCGGTGGCGCGGTCATCGGCCATCAGCCCCAGCAGGGCGGCGGCGCGGGCCGGTGGCAGCGTGGCCACCAGCTCGCCGCTGCGCTGCAGCTCGGGTGCTTCCAGCATTTTCACTGCACGCGGCAACGGCAGCGCGGCCAGCGTTTCCGCGGCGCGGGTCAGCTCCAGCGTGTTGAGGAATTCCACCGCATCGGCGGTGTTGTAGTTCGCCAGTGGTGCGGCCAGGGCAGCGGCATCGGCCACCGGGCGCAGCAATTGCTTCTGGTTCATCGGTTCTGCCTTGTGGGGTGCGACCTCGCGCAACGCCAACGCAGGCAGACCGTCCCGATGTCAGGCGGTGGCCATCGCTGGCGTCGAACGAGGTCGACTTCTACTGTCGCTGGACATGGGTTGGGGACTCCGGGATGCGTGTGCCGGCGGTCGCGCCGCCAGCGGCGGGCAGTCTGGACCCGCGCGCCATGCAGGTCAACCCGCTGGCCCTGCGCCAGGCGCCGGCATGGCAGGTTGTTCTCGTGCCTGCACCGGTCGGCGCGCATAATGGGGCCGTGGCGCTCGCCACGCCTTTCCCCCGAACGGACGCACTGCGGGCTTCCCCGATGACCAGGTATTCCCATGCATAGCGGTGGTCTGGAACTGGCCCTGGTGCTGTTGCTGGCAGCGGTCATCGCCGTGCCGGTGTTCAAGAAGTTCGGCTTCGGCGCGGTGCTGGGCTATCTGGCGGCGGGCGTGGTGCTGGGCCCGGACGGGCTGGGCTTCGTGCAGGACGCCGACCGCATCCTCGGCGCGGCCGAGATCGGGGTGGTGATGCTGCTGTTCGTGATCGGCCTGGAGCTGTCGCCGGCGCGCCTGAAGGTGATGCGGCGCTCGGTGTTCGGTGCCGGTGCGGCGCAGGTGGCGCTGTCCGGGCTGGTGCTCGGTGGCCTGCTGCTGCTCGACCATTTCCAGTGGAAGAGCGCGCTGGTGGTGGGCGTGGCGCTGGCGCTGTCGTCCACCGCGGTGGGCCTGCAGCTGCTGTCCGAGCATAAGGCGATCAACAGCGACCATGGCCGGCTGGGCTTTGCCATCCTGCTGTTCCAGGACCTGATCGCGATTCCGCTGCTGGCGGCCATCCCGCTGCTGGGCGGGGTGAAGAACGAGACCCTGCGCATCGAGGATGCAATGGTGGCGCTGGGCGCGCTGGCCGTGGTGATCCTGTGCGGTCGGCCGGTCCTGCGCCGGGTATTTGGCATCATCGCGCGCACCCGCAGCCCGGAAGTGTTCACCGCCACCGCCCTGCTGGTGGTGCTGGGCACCGCCTGGTTCATGCAGGAAGCCGGCCTCAGCCCCAGCCTGGGCGCGTTCCTGGCCGGCGTGCTGCTGTCCGATTCGGAATTCCGGCATGAACTGGAAGCGCAGATCGAGCCGTTCAAGGGCCTGCTGCTGGGCCTGTTCTTCATTGCCGTGGGCATGGGCATCGACCTTGACCGCATTGCCGCCGAGCCGTGGCTGATCGCGGCCGGCGTCGCGATCCTGCTGGTGGTCAAATTCAGCCTGCTGTACGTGATCGGCCGCATCGCCCGGCTCAGCCGGCGACAGTCGCTGCTGCTGGGCAGCGTGCTGTGGCTGGGGGGCGAGTTCGCCTTCGTGGTGTTCAACGAAGCGCAGCGCGCGCACCTGCTGGGCAATGCCAACCACGACCGGCTGGTGGCCATCGTCGGCCTGTCGATGGCGATCACGCCGCTGCTGATGATCGTGCTGCTCAAGCTGCTCGGCCAGGAGAAGACCACACCGCGCGAGGCGGCCGAGGCCGACAAGGTGGCACCCGACAACCGGCCCAAGGTGCTGATCGCCGGCATGGGGCGTTTCGGCCAGGTGATCGCGCGCCTGCTGACCGCGCAGAAGGTGCCGTTCGTGGCGCTGGAGGCGAACCCGGACACCGTGGCCGACCTGCGCCGCTTCGGCAACCAGCTCTACTACGGCGATCCGACCCGGCCGGAGATGCTGCGCGCCGCCGGCGGCGAGCACATCGATGTGTTCGTGATCACCGTGGACGACCCGGAGACCAACCTGCGCGCCGTGCGCATGGTGCGCCGGCTGTACCCGGACGCAAAAGTGCTGGCGCGCGCGCGCAATCGCCAGCATGCGTGGCGCCTGATGGACATGTCGGCCGAGCCATTCCGCGAGGTGTTCGGTACCAGCCTGGAGATGAGCGGCCGCGTGTTGACCGCGCTGGGCGTGGCACCGGACGTGGCCGAGCGCCATGTGCAACGCTTCCGCGAACACGACGAACAGCTGCTGCGCGACCAGTATCTGGTGTACGACGACGAGGCGGCGGTGATCCAGACCTCGCGCGATGCACGCAATGACCTGATGCACCTGTTCGAGGCCGACGCGGAAAGCGACGACACGTAGGAGTGCCGATCGAGGACGGACCCGGTAGTGCCGGCCGCTGGCCGGCAGCCTCGGTATCCCGGAGGTCTCAGGAGATTGCCGGCCAGCGGCCGGCACTACCTACTGCGGATTCCGACCCCGACCCTCAGCCGTTGTCGCGCAGGAACCGCGCCATCGACGAGACACCCGGCACGCGTGGTTCGAATTCGCCGGCCACGTCGATGAAGCCGCGCATCACTGCGATCTCGCGCGGACTGCGGTTGAGGCTGTCCCGCGCCTCCGGATCGGCGCCGGCACGCAACAGGCGCTGCACCAGCAACGGCAGGCCATGCAGCGCGGCCAGGTGCAGCGGACCGAAGCCGCGCGGGTCACGCACGTCCAGGCTGACGTCCTCATCCAGAAGCCGTTCCACCGCCGCCATCACCACCTGCTCGTCGCAGGCGGTGCCCGGCTCGGCACGTGCGCCCAGCAGCAGCAGCAACGGCGTGACCGAGCCCGCCGCCGCCTGGTCCGGTTCGGCACCGGCCAGCAGCAGGGTGTCGAGCAGGGCCAGCAGGCGGGAGCGGTCGCGGGCGCTGAAGCCATACAGCGCGGCACAGTGCAGCGGCCCCAGTTGCTGCGCGTCACCGGCATGCACGTCGGCACCGGCGGTGAGCAGGCGCGCGGCGATGTCCGGCAGGCCCAGCGCCGAGGCCAGCATCAGCACGGTCACCCCGCCCGGCAGGCGGTGTTCCAGCTTGGCGCCGGCATCAAGCAGAGCCGAGACAATGTCCACCTGGCGCATGCTGACCGCAGCCGACAACGGCGTCGCGCCACTGGCGGCAGCGTGCTGCGGATCGGCGCCGCGCGCCAGCAGCAGGTCGGTCACCGCCAGGTGGCCACCGCCGGCCGCACGCAGCAGTGCCGTGCAGCCCTGTGCATCGACAGCGTCGACGGCAAATCCCAGATCGATCAGGCGACGCACCGCGTCGACATCGCCGGCCATGGCCGCGGCCGGCAGATCCGCTTCGCGCAGGGTACGGCGCGGCAGCGGCCACACCCGCCAGTCCAGCCAGTCGGCCAGATCGCGGCGGCCGATCGACAGCGCCACGCCCAGCGGCGTCTGGCCGTCGGCAGCACGCGCTTCCGGCGAGGCACCGTGCTGCACCAGCAGCTTCAGTGCGCCTTCGCGGGCCAGCGCGGTGGCCAGGTGCAGTGCGGTCATGCCATGACTGTCGCGCGCCTCGCGATCGACGCCCGCCTTGAGCAGGGCCTGCTGCAGGCGCAGCCAGCCCAGGCGTACCGCCAGCGACAGCGGTGGGTCACCGGCCGGCGAGGCTGCGAACGGGTCCGCGCCACGTTCCAGCAGTTCCAGCGCCAGCTGTTCCAGGCCGCGGGCGGCCTGGTCGTGCTGCGCGCAGGCGGCCAGGAAGCGTGCCAGCCCACCGCGGCCGGTCGGTGACAGGCCGCGCTGCAGCATCACCTGCAGCGCCGGCACCGCGTCGATCCCGCGCGACAGCAGCGCGAACATCGGCGTATCGGCG
Organism: Stenotrophomonas sp. PI_27; assembly: GCF_027854495.1. Lineage (NCBI taxonomy): Bacteria > Pseudomonadati > Pseudomonadota > Gammaproteobacteria > Lysobacterales > Lysobacteraceae > Stenotrophomonas > Stenotrophomonas sp. PI_27. Next base: position 95,558 of record NZ_JAJNOF010000009.1, on the reverse strand, counting down.
CAGGCGTCGCGCACATAGGGATCGGCACCGTGGGCCAGCAGCCAATCGACCGCGCGCGGCTCCAGCGCCAGCTCCGGATCGAGCAGCAGGCCGCCGAGTTCCTCCGGCTGGCACAGCTTGGCCAGCGCGGCCATGCCATCGGTGTTGCCGAAGCCCAGCGCTTCGCGCAGCAGGGTCAGCGGCGGACGGTCCGGCAACAGGCCGCTGGCGCTGGCCGCTTCACCGCGCTCGGCCAGCCCATCACTGACGGCTGCCGGCAGCGGATAGGACGGGTCCAGCAGGGCCACGATCGCCCAGCGGCCCGCTTCGGCCGCGTAGTCCACCGCGCGGCGGCCAACCGGGTCGGTGGCGTCGGCGGCGATGCCCAGTTCGACCAGGCGCTTGATCAGCAGCGGCGAGACATCCTCGGCCATCACTGCCAGCTGCACCGCATTGCGGCCTTCGCCGTCCACCGCGACCAGGTCCGGCTTGTGCGGCAGCAGGTGCTCGACCACGGCGGCACGGCCGGCACGGGCGGCTTCCAGCCACGGCGTGCGGCCCAGTGCATCGCGCGCTTCCAGGTTGGCGCCGGCGCCCAGCAGCACGCCGATGATCTCCACGTGGCCGGCCAGCGCTGCCTCGTGCAGCGCGCTGCGGCGCTGGCGATCACGCGCGTCGGCGCGTGCCTTGTGCTTGAGCAGCAGCTGCACGCCGGCCGGATCGTCGTCCTCGGTGGCGGCGGCGGCCAGCAGCACCGGGGTGCCCTCGGCCGGTTCGCTGCGTGCACCGCGCTCGAGCAGGAAGCGGGCCAGGCGCCAGTTGCCGACCTGGCAGGCCACCGCCAGCGGCGACCAGCCGTCGCGGTTGAGTGCATCCACTTCGGCTGCGGCATCGCGCAGCAACGCTGCCACACCCGGGTCGGAACTGCGCGCGGCATGGTGCAGCGGGGTGTTGCCGTCGCTGTCGGTGGCGCGCGAATCGGCGCCGTTGGCGAGCAGGGTCATCACCGCTTCGGGACGGCCATGCCAGCTGTCGCGGGTGGCCGCCAACAGCGGCGTCATGCCCCGGTGGGGCGCATTCACATCGACGCCGCGGGCAATCAGTTCGCGCAGCAGGCGCAGGTCCGGCAGCACTGCGGCCAGCACCGCCAGGCTGCGCTGGTCACGCCAGTCCGGGTCCGGCAGCGCGTAGGGGTCGGCGCCGGCCTGCAGCAGCTGCAGGGCACGGTCGACGCGGCCGTGCCGGGCGGCTTCATACAGCGCAGGGGTCAGTTCTTGCGGCGCCATGGCTTCCAGCGGCGCGGTTTCCGCCACCACTGCGAACATCGATTCGTGGTCGCTGCTGGCCGCCGCCAACGGGCTGGGCCGCAACGCCACCAGCGGCGCGGGCGCGACCCGCTGCAGCAGCAGGTGCAGCAGCGGCGACAGCACCACCACCGCCAGCGCAGCCGGCCAGCGTGCGCTGTCCGGCAACAGGCCCGGCCAGGCCGGCAGCACCACCAGTGCGGCCAAGGCGATCACCAGCGCGGCCACGCCAAGACCACGCCAGGCGGTCAGATCGCGGCCGGCCAGTGCCTGCCAGTGCTGGGCCAGGCTGCCATCCAGGCGTTCGACATCGTTCCACAGCGGCCAGGTGCGCCAGGCCGCCAGCAGGCCGGCACTGACCAGCACGCTCAGGCCCAGCACCGCAGCCAGGCTGCCGCTGTCACGCAGTGCCGCCAACGGCCAGGCCAGCAGCAGGGCCAGCAGCAGCGGCGCGGCGGCCCACAGCGCCAGCAGCGCCGGCAGGTCCTGGCGAGCCACCAGCGCCAGCGGCCGCAGCGCGCGGCTGCGGCGCCACCACGACACCCCCAGCGCGAACGCCGGCTGCGCCAATGCGGCAAGCAGGGCACCCGGAACGCCGCCCACTGCGGCGCCCAGCGCCAGCACGGCACCGGCGGCGAAGGCGATCGACAGGACGCGCGGTCGGGAGGCGTCAGTCATAGTGACGCGGCATCAGGCTGGCCACCGACGGCGGCACCTGCAGATAGAACCCGCGTTCGCTCATTTCACTGCGGACCTTTTCCGGATCGGCCTGGGCCAGGCGGCGCTGGGCATCCAGGGCCACTTCCAGGACGAAGGCGAGCGCCCCCAGCGAGCTCAGCAGCGGCGCGGGCAGCGCACTGAAATCATCGCGTCGGGGAACGTAGACGTAGGTGTCCGGCTTGAGTTGGCTTTTATAGACGTAGGCGTGCATGTCCGCGGGACGATAACCCGGGAAGAGCCATGATTGTGTCGGAAAGCCGACAGCGGGGAAAGCCGTCAGCCGACGATGGCGGCGTGATCGGCGGCGTTTCCCCGGCGGGGTTCAGCAATGTGGCGGCGACGTTCAGCCAGCGCCGCCGCCACACGGGCGCTTACTTGACCTTGGCGTAGGTGCCCTTCAGCGCGACACCGGCGAGGATGGCGCCGGCGTAGCACTCGTAGTTGGTGCTGCTCTTGAACTCGTTCTTCTTGTAGTAGCTGACGATGTCGACCACGGCGTTGGCGCCGCGCGACTTGGCACCGTCCTGCAGCGCGCGCAGCGCCGACAGCGCGACCCAGCGGCAGGCCTCGGCATCGCTCTTGTTGGCCGCGTTGGTCTTCTTGTTGGTCACGTCTTCGCCCAGGCGCTGCTGCACGCTGACCGGCTGGCCGGCCAGGTAGAAGCGCACGCTGCCGTCAATGCCGGCGTCCTTGGCGGCCTGCGAATTGACCAGTTCCTGCAGGGACTGTTCGACACGCGTGTCGCGGGCAGAGGCGGTGGAGGTCAGGGCCAGCAGCGCGGTGGCAGTGGCGATCATGAGAGTGCGGCGCATCGAAACTTCTCCTTGTCAGGGGTGCGGGTGGGTAGCGGAAACAGTGCGGTGGGACGGTGGGTCACTCGCGCCAGCGGCGGAACACCAGCGAGGTGTTGATGCCGCCGAAAGCGAAGTTGTTGCTCATCACGTACTCGGCCTGCAGCTCGCGGCCCTGCCCGGTGATGAAGTCGAGCTGGCCACAGCGCGGGTCGACCTCGGCCAGGTTCAGGGTGGGCGCGAACCAGCCGGCGCGCATCATCTCGATGCTCAGCCAGGCCTCGAACGCGCCACAGGCACCCAGCATGTGGCCGACGTAGCTCTTCAGCGAGCTGATCGGCACGCGGTTGCCGAACACCTGCGCGGTGGCCTGGGTTTCGGCGATGTCACCGTGGTCGGTGGCGGTGCCGTGCGCGTTGACGTAGTCGATCTGCCCCGCGTCCAGGCCGGCATCTTCCAGCGCCAGGCGCATCGCCTGGGCCATGGTGTCGGCGCTGGGCTGGGTGACGTGCTGGCCATCGCTGTTGGTGCCGTAGCCGACCACCTCGGCCAGGATGGTGGCGCCACGCGCCTGCGCGTGTTCCAGGTCCTCCAGGATCAGCGTGCAGGCGCCCTCGCCCAGTACCAGGCCATCACGGCCGGCATCGAACGGGCGCGGCGTGGTCTGCGGCGCGTCATTGCGCACGCTGGTGGCGAACAGCGTGTCGAACACCGCCGCAGCGGTGGCATCGAGCTGCTCGGCACCGCCGGCCACCATCACCGTCTGCTTGCCGCTGCGGATCGCTTCATAGGCCGCACCCACGCCCTGGCTGCCGGAAGTGCAGGCACTGGACGTGGTGTACACGCGCCCGGACAGGCCGAAGAACACGCCGATGTTGACCGGCGCGGTGTGGCTCATCATCTTCAGGTAGGTGGTGGCACTGATGCCATCGGTGGTGAACTCGTTGAGCATGCGCCCGAATTCACCGGTGGCCTCATGGCTGCCCGACGAGGAACCATAGGCCACGCCGGTACGGCCGCTGCGCAGCACCGGGTGCTCGTGCAGGCCTGCCTCGCGCAGCGCCACCTCGGTGGCACGCACCGACATGATCGCGACCTTGCCCATCGAGCGGGTGGTCTTGCGGTTGTAGTTCGGCGGCAGCTCGAAGTCCTGCGCCGGTGCGGCCAGCTTGGTGTTCAGGCCGGCATAGACATCCCACTCGGGCATTGCACGCACGGCATTGCGGCAGCTGCGCAGGTGCGCTTCGATGGTGGGCCAGTCGTGGCCGAGCGGACTGATGGCGGCGGCGCCGGTGACCACCACGCGACGATTGGCGGCCATCAGATCATGCCTCCGTTCACCGAGATCACCTGGCGGGTGATGTAGCCGGCCGGCTCGGACAGCAGGAACGCCACCGTCGCCGCCACTTCGTCGGGACGACCGACGCGGCCGGCGGGAATCAGCTTGAGCGCGTGTTCAACCACTTCATCGTTGAGCATTTCGGTCTCGATCAGGCCCGGGGCCACGCAATTGACGGTGATCTGGCGGCTGGCCAGTTCCAGCGCCAGCGCCTTGGTGGCCCCGATGATGCCGGCCTTGGCGGCGCTGTAGTTGACCTGCCCGCGGTTCCCGGCGAGCCCGGATACCGACGACAGGGTGACGATGCGGCCCGGCTTGCGCCGCCGCACCATCGGCATGATCAGGGGATGCAGCACGTTGTAGAAGCCATCCAGGTTGGTGTGGATGACCTGGTCCCAGTCGTCGGCCGACAACGCCGGGAAGGCGCCGTCACGGGCGATGCCGGCATTGCAGACCACGCCGTAGTAAGCGCCATGCGCTTCGACATCGGCCTCCAGCGCGGCCCGCGCAGACGCGCGGTCGGCCACGTCGAACACCAGCACGCGGGCCTGCTGGCCCAGTGCCTCGATCTCGGCGACCACCGCCTGCGCTTCATCCACGCGGCTGCGGCAATGCACCACCACGTCGAAGCCGTCACGCGCGATGCGCAGCGCGATGGCCCGGCCAATGCCCCGGCTGGCGCCGGTCACCAGCACGCTTCGATTCCCTGTCATGCCTGTCCACTCTCCAGATAGGCCATCGCGTCGGCCGGTTCGAACACCGACACGTTGGCTGTCGCCCATTCGTCCTCGCCTGCCAGGATGCGGCAGGCGAACATCCCCAATCCATTGTCGCCCAACAGCTCGCAGCGCGCCTGCACGCGCAGCCGCGATCCGCTGGGAAAGCTGCTGCGCGGGCTGCTGTAGCGGCGGCTGCCAAGCAGGAAGCCCAACTGCGGCGGCTTGCCGGCCGCACGCGCACGGCAACCGGCCCACGCCGCGATGGCCTGCGCCATGTATTCGATGCCGACCCACGCCGGCACCTGGCCCTCCTCGACGAACAGGCCCGCGTCGGGCACCACCAGTTCGGCCTCGATGGTGTCCTGGTCCCAGTGCGTGATGCGCTCCAGCAGGCACATGTCCTGGCGGTGCGGCACCACCTCTTCGATCGCGTACAGCGTGTTCATCGACGCTCCAGCGCCAGCACGGCATTGCTGCCGCCGAAGGCAAACGAATTGCTCAGTACCCGCCGCGCCGGATGCGCCAGGCGGGTGGCCGGTGCGACCAGCGGCAGCACCGGCAATGCGGGGTCGGCCACGCCGTCCCACCAGTGAGGTGGCAGCTGCTGCTGCGGGTTCTCGGCCAGCACGATCCAGCACAGCGCTGCCTCGATCGCGCCCGAAGCACCCAGCGTGTGGCCGGTCAGCGGTTTGGTTGAACTGGCCGGCACGCCGTTGCCCAGCACCTGCGCCACCGCCAGGCTTTCCATCGCATCGTTGTGGCCGGTGGCGGTGCCATGCAGGTTCACGTAGTCCACCTCATCGGCCGCCCAGCCGGCGCGCAGCAACGCCTGCTGCAGAGCATCGATGGCGCCAAGCCCTTGCGGGTCGGGGGCGGACATGTGGTGCGCGTCGGCCGACTCACCCCAGCCGGCCAGGCATACCGGGCCGGGCTCGCGGGTGAGCAGGAACAGCGCGGCGCCCTCGCCGATGTTGATGCCGGCGCGATGCTGCGAGAATGGATTGCAGCGCAGCGCCGAGACCGATTCCAGCGCGCTGAAGCCGGCCACGGTGAAGCGGCACAGCGAATCGGCACCGCCGGCGATCACTGCATCGACGATGCCCGCGCGCAGCATGCGTGCGGCCGACATCAAGGCCTTGGCGCTGGACGAGCAGGCGGTGGACAGCGTCCATGCCGGGCCCTGCGCGCCACTGCGCTGGCGCACGAACTGCGCGGCGGTGCCCATTTCCTGCTGGGCGTAATCGAACCCGGGCGGCCATTGGCCCTGTTCGGCATGGGTGCGCAGGGCCTGCTCGGATTCACCGATGCCCGAGGTACTGGTGCCCAGCACGACCGCCACGCGTTCGGCGCCGTGGCGGGCGATCGCGGCGGCCACCGCCGGTGCGATCTGCGCCAGCGCCACGTCAAGCAGGGCGTTGTTGCGCCCGCGCAGGGCGGCCGGCAGTTCTTCCAGCGTCGGCAGCGGTGTACGCACCTGCCCCAGCGCCAGGGTGTGTCCCGGCAGCAGGGTATCGTTGTCGCTGAGCCCGCCCGGCACGCCGGCGAACATCGCCGACGCCACCGCGTCGCGGCCATCGCCGAGCGCGCAGACCACGCCCAGGTCGTTCAGGTAGATCGGTGCACTCATCGATCCGGCCCGGCCATGTCGATCGATTCGATGCGCAGCGCATAGCCTTCGGCCCGGTTGTCCAGCTGCACGCTGCCATCGTCCAGGCGCAGTAGCTGCAGCCACACCGTGCCATCGCGCGACAGGCTGCGCTGATGACCATCGTCACGGACCTGCCAGCCGGCCGGCAGCGCGGCGGCGATGGCCGCGGTCGGCCACAACGCGAACTGCAGGTCATCCAGCACGCGCTCGGCGCGCACCTGCGGCGGCAGCCACGGCGCGCGCTGCTGGGTCAGCTGCTGGCCGTCCCACTGCAGGCGCACACCGGTCTGGCCCATCGCCTGCACGGCCAGCTGCACCTGCTGCGCATCGGCTTCCAGCAGCGCATCGAGGTCGCGTTCATGGCTGCCGAAACGGAAATGCAGCTGCTGCTGCAACGCCAGCGGCGCCGGCAGGCTGGCCGGCGACAGGCGCAGCGGCGGCAGTTCCACCAACGGCTTCGGCATGCGGCCTGCGCAGGCCGCCAGCAGCAGGCTCAGCAGCAGTGCCGTGGCAGGGGCGATCAGGCGCCGCACAGCTGCTCCAGCACGCGCATCCGGCGGCCACTGTCATCGGCCACGTACGGGTTGTTGGTGTCCCAGGCGTAACCGGCCAGGATGGAGCTGATCATGTCGCGCACTTCGGGCTGCTGCTGCGGGTGGTAGATGATCTTCTGGAAACCGCCTTCGTACCAGCTTTCGACGAAGCGGCGGAAGGTCTTCACGCCCGCCCGCAGCGGGACCGAGAACTCCGCTTCCCAGTCCACGGCTTCGCCGGCGTAGCGGCGCGCCAGGCATGCGCTGGCCAGCTGCGCGGACTTGAAGGCGATGGTCACGCCGGACGAGAACACCGGGTCGAGGAACTCGCCGGCATTGCCCAGCAGGGCATAGCCCGGCCCCCACAACGAACTGACATTGGCCGAATAGCCGGTGATGCGGCGTACCGGCAGCACCGCCCATTCGGCATTGGCCAGCAGCCGGGTCAGGTTCGGATCCTCGCCGACGATCGCCTGCAGCTTCTGCAGGTCGTCGCCGTCGTAGCGCTCGAAGAACGACGGCTCGGCCACCACGCCCAGCGAGCAGCAGCCGTTGGAGAACGGGATGGTCCAGTACCAGACGTCGACGTGCTCGGGGTGGGTGGTGATCAGGATCTTGTTGCGATCGAAGTCCGCTTCGGCCGGGATGTTGTCGCGCACATGGCAGAAGATCGCGCCGCGCACCGGGAAGTTGGACGGCGATTCCAGCTGCAGCAGGCGCGGCAGCAGGCGCGCGAAGCCCGAGGCGTCGAGGATGAAATCGGCCTCGATGCGGTACTCGCTGCCGTCCGGGCGGCGCACCGTCACCGCCGGCTGCTCGCCGGGCTCGACCGACAGCACCTCGTCGCCGAAACGCAGCGTGGCCCCCATTCGCTCGGCACCGCGCGCCAGCACGTTGTCGAAATCGGCGCGCTGCACCTGGTAGGTGGTGCCCCAGCCCGGCGAGAACTTCTTCCTGAAGTCGAATGCGGTACGCGCTTCGCCGTGCACGAAGGCGGCCCCGTTCTTGTGCTGGAAGCCCGCCTCGACCACGTCCTGCAGCAGGCCGGCCGCCTCGATGTACTCCATGCTCTGCGGCAGCAGGCTTTCGCCGATGGAAAAGCGCGGGAACTGCTGGCGTTCCAGCATCAGGACCTGGCGGCCCTGCTGGCGCAGCATCGCCGCGGCCACCGAGCCGGCCGGTCCGGCGCCGATGATCAGGATCTCGGTACGTTCGACAGCATCCACAGCAGTGTTCATCGGTGCGTCCTTGTTGCTCGATCAAGTGGAAAAATGGAAGTCGGGAAAACCGCGGTCAGGCCGGCGGCAGATCGTGCGGCGGCGGCCGGAACAGCGGCGAGATCAGCCAGACCAGGCCGATGCCGAACAACAGGGTCAGGCCAAAGGCGCGCAGCGCCGGCGTCTGCGACAGGCCGAGCAGGCCGAACGACAGCCAGGTGCTGGCCGCGCCCACGCACACGGCCAGCCACGCGCTGGCGTCGCCGCGGTGCTCGATCAGGAAGATGCCGTAGTCGATGCCCATGCCCAGCAGCAGCATCAGCGCCAGCACGTTGAACAGCTGCAGCGGCTGGCCGAACAGGCCCAGCAGGCCCAGGGTCAACGCACCGGCAACCAGGGTCGGTGCGAACACGCGCCAGGCCTGGCGGCGGTAGCGCAGCCACAGCGCACCGAACACCAGCACGATGCCGACCAGCAGCAGCCCCCCCATCAACTTGCGGTAGTGGCCCAGCAGCTGCGAGAAGTCGGCGGTGCGATCCACCCAGCGCACGCCGGGCAAGCCCTCGGCCGCGCCACGCAGGGTCGCCAGCGCATCGGCGCGCGACAGGTCGTCGACCATCACCACGCTGATCATCTGCCCGCCAACCTCACCCACCCACAGGTAGCGGAACGGCTGCGACGCCGGCGAGGCCAGGAACGCCTCGGCGGTCAGCGGCGTGGTGGCGAAGTCCGGGCGCGGCAAGGGTTCTCCGACTGCATCGGACACGGCCTGCAGCACGCCCGGTTCCACCTTGGCGGTCAGCGCGGCGTCGGCCTGCTGGCGTGCCGGCGACGGCAGCCAGTCACTGATCGCGCGGTAACCGCCGATGCGCTTGTCGGCGGCCAGCGCACGCAGGCGTCCGGTCAACGCCTCTTCGCGCTGCAGCAGCTGCGCAGCGTCGCTGCCCTGCACGAGGTAGAACTGCGCCGGGCTGGGCATCCCCAGCAACTGGCTCAGGCGGATCTGCTGCGCCATCAACGCCGGCGGCGAGGACTGCAGGCTGCGCAGGTCGTCGTCGCTGTGCAGGCGGGTGATGCCGATGGCCGAAAGCACCACGGTGGCACCGAGGAACACCATCACCGGCCGGCGCCCCTGCAGGCGCGGGAAGCGCTCCAGCGTGTTGCCCAGCCACTGCGAGAAACGGGTCTTGCGGATCTCGCCGCCATCCAGCCACGGGAACCAGAAGATCACCGTGAGGAACGCGGCCGCCAGGCCGACTACCGAGAACAGCGCCATCTGGCGCAGGCCCGGGAACGGTGCCAGGCCCAGTGCCAGGTAGGCCAGCGCGCTGGTCAGCAGGGCCAGCCACAGGCCCGGCAGCAGGTGACGCAGCAGTTTCCAGCGGCGATCGGCCGGCTCGGCCTGGCGCGATGCAAACCAGTGGATGCCATAGTCCTCGGCCACGCCCACCAGCGATGCGCCGAACACCAGGGTCAGCACGTGCACCTTGCCGAACACCAGCACGGTCACCGCCAGCGCCACGCCACAGCCGATCAGCAGCGACGCGGCGACCAGCAGGATCGGGCGCAGCGAACGGAACGCCAGCCACACCAGCAGCAGCACCGCGACCAGCGAGCCCCAGCCGATGGTATTGATCTCACGGTTGGCCTGCACTGCGGCCGCCTCGGCATGCAACGGCACGCCGGCATGCAGGATTTCCAGCTCCGGCGCTGCCGTCCTGGCGGCCTGCCCGGCACGTTCCAGCAGGCCATCGAGATGGCGCTCGCCATCCAGCTGGAACGCCGACCCCGGCGTATCGAACTGCAGCACGGCCCAGTGCCTGCCCTCGGCTTCGAGCAGGCCGTCATCGCCCAGCCGCAACCCTGAGCCCTGCGCCTGCTGCTGCCACCATTGCGGCCACAGCGACAGCGGGTCTTGCCGCCAGTCGGTCAGGCGCGGGGCGCCCATCGGGCCATACAGTGCAGCCAGCGCCTGCTCGGCCAGCGCGCCCGGCTCGCTGCCCTGCAGCTGCTCGCGCTGGGCCGGCGTCAGCAGGCGGTCGCGGTACGGCGCGTAGAACGCGCGCGCCTCGTCGAACCAGCCTTCGATCGAGCCACTGGGCACCAGCAATGCATGGTCGACGTCCTCGGCCATGGCCGCAGCGAAGGCCGCCTGCGCGCGCTTGGCGGCAGCGCCATCCTTGCTGCCCAGCAGCACCACCACCTGCCGCGAGCTGCCGTCGGCAATGCGCCGGGTGACGTCGCTCAACAGGCGGTCATGGGCATCCTGCGGCAGCAGCGCGAGGATGTCGGTGTCGATCCGCGACTGCTGGCTCCACAGGTGCCACTGCTGCGCGCCCAAGCCCAGCAGCAGCACCAGCCAGGCGATGCCCAGCCAGTGCCACCAGCGCCGCAGCCGCGCCGCTGCGTTCGATGCGACGGCCTCATTCAAAGCGGCGTGCCTCGTCGGCGCTGAGGGTGGCCGGTGCCTCGCTCAGCGCGCTGAACTGGATCTGCGTGCGGTCCTTGTTGGCCTCGACGATCTCGACCTGGCGCACGTAGCGGTCACCCTGCAGGGTCAGCGACTGGAAGGCCTTGGCCAGCATCGCCGACTTCGGCGTCAGGCGCAGCCGCCAGCCCTGCCCTTCGCGGCTGGCCGCCACATTGAACTGGCTCGACAGCGCCTGCACGTCGCCGCTCATCAGCGCGAACATGATCGCGTTCACCGAACGCATCGCCGGCTGCTGCCGTGCGTCGAGCTCGACACGGGTGCTGCCATCGCGCTGGCGGCTGAGGATGCGGTCGGCAGTGACCACCACTTCGGAAGGGAACGGCTTGAGCGTGGTCCAGATCACGCCGTGCTGGCGCGCGACCACGAACTGGCCCTGCGAGCGCAGCGGGTTCTTGAAGCCGCTGACCTGCTTTTCCTGGCTGAACTGGCCACGCAGTACCTCCGGCCGCGCCACCGCCTGGGTGATCGCATCGATGGCGGGGTCGGCGGCCTGCACCTGTGGTGCGGCAACGAAGATCAGCGCGCACAGCAGCACGCTCGAAAGACGGACAAGGGTGTTCACGGTGCAGGCACTCCCAGGCGTTCCCACAGTACCGGCGGGCATTGGTAGAGCATTTCCTTGCTGGCCGCGTCCACCGCGACCTGGATGGTCATCGCGCGCGTCAGCACCTGGCCGCTCTGCGCATCGAGGATTTCATACTCGATCTTCAGCCGGTTCTCCCATTCCACGATGCGCGCGACCACGCGCAGGGCCTGGTTGAACAGCAGCGGCCGCACGTACTTCACCCGCGCATCGACCACCGGCCACAGGTAGCCCGATTCGAGCATCTGCGGGTAGTCGTAGTCATAGCGCCCGAGCAGCGCGCAGCGCGCGATTTCGAAGTACTTGAAGTAGTTGCCATGCCAGACCACGTTCATCGGATCGCAGTCATGGAAGGCAGGGGTCAACGCGATTTCGCCAACCCGTTCGATGGCCTCATTCACCGGCGTACAGCTCCCAACGTTGCGCGCGGATCTCCACCAGCAGTTCCCGCAGTTCGCGATCCAGCGCGCGGTCTTCTTCGACCAGGGCGATGCGCTGCCCCAGGTCGGCGTACATGTCGGCCAGACTGCCATGCAGCTGCGCATTCAGGCCAACCCGTTCGCGCAGCGCCAGGCCCTGGCGGGCAGCGATCAGAATCGCGGCCACCACCTGCTCGGTCAGCTCGATCACGCGCAGGCAGTCGCGCGCGGCAATGGTGCCCATGCTGACCTTGTCCTGGTTGTGGCACTCGGTGGAGCGCGAGAACACGCTGGCCGGCATGGTCTGCTTCAGCGCTTCGGCGGTCCAGGCCGAAACGCTGATCTGCAGCGCCTTCAGGCCATGGTTGATGGCCGCGCGCGGGCCGGTGGCGGCCGACAGGTTGGCCGGCAGGCCATGGCTGTAGCGGGCATCGACCACCAGCGCCAGCTGCCGGTCAAGCAGATCGGCAACGTTGGCCACGGTGTTCTTCAGGGTGTCCATCGCCAGTGCGATGTGGCCCCCGTAGAAGTGGCCGCCATGCAGGATGCGCTCGCCATCGGCATCGATCAGCGGGTTGTCGTTGGCGCTGTTCAGCTCGGTTTCGATCAGCTGGCGCAGGAACGGCAGGCTGTCTTCCAGCACACCGATGACGTGCGGCGCGCAGCGCAACGAGTAGCGGTCCTGCAGGCGCTGTTCGTTGCGCGGCGGGCGTTCGCTGTGCAGGTCGCTGCGCAGGCGCGCAGCGATGCGGCCCTGGCCCGGGTGTGGCTTGGCGGCGAACAGGGTTTCGTCGAAGTGGTGCGCGTTGCCGTCGCTGGCCAGCACGTTGAACGCGGTCAACCGCGTGGCCATGCGGGCCAGGTAATCGGCGCGCTGCCAGGCCAGGCAGGCCAGGCCGGTCATCACCGCGGTGCCGTTCATGATCGCCAGGCCTTCCTTCGGCCGCAGCTTCAGCGGGGTCATGCCGATCTTCGCCAGCACTTCGGCCGCCGGCTGCACGCGGCCGTCGTGCAGCACCTCGCGCTCGCCGCACAGCACCGCCGCCACGTACGACAGCGGGGTCAGGTCGCCGCTGGCACCGACCGAGCCTTCGGCCGGGATCATCGGCAGCACATCGTGCTGCAGCAGCGTGGCCAGGCCTTCCAGCAGCGGCACGCTGACGCCGGACATGCCGCGCACCAGCGAGGCCAGGCGCGCAGCCAGCACCGCACGGGTCTCGACCGGGTCCAGGTAACGGCCCAGGCCGCAGCCGTGGTAGGTGTACAGGTGGTGCGGCAGCTCGGCCACCAGCGCCGGCGGGATGTTCACCGTGCACGAGTCGCCATAGCCGGTGGTCACGCCGTAGATCACGCCATCCTCGCGCAGCAGGCGGTCGAGGAAGTCGGCACCACGCTGGATGTGCGCGCGGAACGCCGGCGCGTCGCTCAGTGCGGCCTCGCACTGGCGCTGGGCCAGGGCAACCACGTCTTCGATGGTCAACGGTGCATCGCCAAAGCGGCACACGGGTACGGCGTCAGTCGTCATGCGGAGCCTGATCCCAGAAGGGGAAGAAATTGAACCAGTCCAACGGGGACTGGATGACCTGGAGTTCCAGCCAGCGCGCGAAGCGCTGTGCCTGTTCGGCCAGCGCGGCGTCGCGCGAGCCACGCGGCAGTACGATGCGTTCGGCGAACTGTTCGAATGCCACCCGATAGCCGTCGCCCTCGTGCAGGCAGGCCATGGTGTAGACCGGGCACCCCAGCGCCGCGGCGAGCACATAGGCGCCGATCGGGAACGGCGCGCGGTGGCCCAGGAAATCGGCGGTGACGCTGCGGCCACCCTGTACCGGCGTGCGGTCGCCGACGATGGCAACGAAGCCCCCCGCCGCCACGCGCTCGGCCAGCATCACCGCCGTGGCTGGCCCCATTTCGGTCACCTGCACCAGTTCCACCGCCGCCAGCGGGTCCAGCCGCTGCAGCAAACGGTTGAAGCGCTGCGCGTGCGCGGTATGCACCAGCACGGTGATACGGAATCCCGGCACCTGCTCGGCCAGCACCTGGCACAGCTCCAGGCAGCCGATGTGCGCGGTGAGGATCAGCCCGCCCTCGCGGCGCGCGATCTTCTGCAGTACCAGGTCGCGGTGCAGGTGGATGCGGTCGGCCGGGTAGCGCCCGCCCAGGCCGAGGATCTTGTCCAGCATCGTGTCGGCGAAGGCGAAGAAGTGGCGCAGGCTGTCACGCCGTGTCGGCGCGCGGCCAAGCACGCCGCTGTGCGCCTGCAGCCGCTGCAGGTACTGCATCGAGGCCTGGCGCCCTACACGGTTGCCCAGCCAATGGCAGGCCACCACTGGCCACACGCACAGGCGGAACGGCCAGCGCCCGAACCAGCGGTGCACCCAGCACAGGAACAGCACGCCGGCCACCGACGTCGATTCGCCGATGTCGGCCCAGTGCGGGGCGCCCTGCGCGGCCGCCATCTCAGCGCTGCCCCCGCAGGCGGCGCCACAGCAGGCGCGGCGCACGCCAGAGCATGCCGAAGAACAGGCGGGTATGCATGCGGCTGATGCGCACGTTGTCGCGCCACACATCGAAGTGCGACACGCCATCGGACGGATAGGTCACCCGCGTGGCCAGGTGCTCGACCGGCAGCCGGCGCCAGTACAGGCGCACCATTATTTCGGTATCGAAATCCATGCGCCGGCCGATGGTCTCTTCACCGATCAGGCGCAGCACCGGCGGCAGCGGATACACGCGGAAACCACACATGGTGTCGCGCAGGTGCAGCGACAGCGTGTTGATCCAGACCCAGATGTGGGTGGCGTAGCGGCCATACAGGCGCGCCTTGGGAACACTGGCGTCGTAAGCCGGAATGCCGCAGATCACCGCCTCGGGATGGGCGCGCGCGGCTTCGATGAAGCGTGGCAGGTCAGCGGTATCGTGCTGGCCGTCGGCATCGATCTGCAGCACGTGGCTGTAGCCACGCGCGCCGGCCTCGGCAAAACCGGCCAGCATCGCCCCGCCCTTGCCCTGGTTGATGTCCAGGCGCAGCAGGTCGACGCCTTGGCGCTGTGCCAGCGCGCGCAGCACCGCCGCGCACCCATCGTGCGAACCATCGTCGACCAGCAGGCAGGGCAGCCCCGCGGCCTGCACGCCATCGACCACCGCCGCGATGGCGTGCTCGTGGTCGTAGACGGGAATCACAACCAGTGGCGCGAATGCGGCACCGGCAACGGCCGGATCAGTCCGCATCAGCGAAAACCACCCTGCCGCTGGCATGCACACCGTGGCTGGAGGTGTAGCGGAAGGCCAGCACGTTGCGTGCGGCATCCCAGTCCAGCTGCAGGGTCAACTCGTCACCGGGGCGGGCCACGTGCTGGAATTTCACCGCATCCATGCGCACGAACGCGGCCGGCATCACGAACGTCTGCCGGGCGAAGCGCACCGCCCAGTCCAGCTGCGCCACGCCGGGCAGGATTGCCGCCTGTGGGAAGTGGCCCTGGAACGGCCGCAGCGCCGGGTCCAGGGTCATGCGCAGGGTGGCGCTGGCGGCATCGCGGCGGTCCCACGCCGGCACCGGCATCAACGGCTGGAACAGCGCCGCCAGCGCGGCCTGGGTCACCTTGCCCTGCGCATTGATCGGCAGCGCCTGCACCAGGCGCCAGCGGCGCGGACGGGTCACCGCGTCATGCGCGTTGGCCAGGCGTGCGCCCAGGCGCTGGCCCAGCGACCGCCGCGCAGCGTCACCGCCCTCCAGCAGCGCCGGGTCGGCCGGCACCACCACGGCGGCCAGCTGCTCGCGATGGCCCGGCAGGACCAGTACACGCGCGTCATCCACCTCGGCATCCTCGCGCAGCGCGCGTTCCAGCGCATCCAGCGATACCCGGCGTTCCTCGATCTTGACGATGCGGTCGGCCCGGCCCAACAGGCGGAAGCGGCCGTCGGCCAGGGCTTCAACACGGTCCTGGGTGCGCCACCAGTCAGGGGTGTCCAGATGCGCCGAGGCCACCGCCAGGCAGCCGTCGTCGATCCGCCACTGCACGCCCGGCAACGGCTGCCACGGCGGCAGGTCGGTGTCCCAGCGGCGCCAGGCGATGCCGCCGGTCTCGCTGCTGCCGTAGACCTCGGTCGGGGCCACGCCCAGCCACTGCCGCACCTGTCGTGCCGCTTCTTCCGGCAGTGGGCCACCGGAGGAGAACACCGCGCGCAGGCGGCCGTGCAGGCTGGCCCAGTCGAGCTGCTCGGGCAGGCGCTTGAGGTGGGCCGGCGTTGCCACCAGCACCGTGTCGGTACCGGCCAGCGCGCCGACCAGGTCTTCGTGGAAGAACCGGCGCGGATGGATCAGGCGGCCGGCGGCCAGTGGCCACAGCACGCGGAACAACAGCCCGTAGATGTGCTGGTGGGAGACCGTGCCATGGACCTGCACACCCTCCATCTGCGCGCCGAACGCGGCCTGCAGCGCCTCCACCTCGCGCGCCAGCTGGTCCAGCCGCTTGCCGATCGCACTGGGCTGGCCGGTGCTGCCGGAGGTGAACACGCACAGCTCGCAGGCGCGCTCGTCCAGCGCCTGCAGCCCGTCGTCCAGCACAGCATCCGGTGCGGCCAGCGGGCGGTAATCGGCACAGACATCACCGGCGAAACCGCTCACCTGCGGCTGCAACGCCTGCAGCGTGGCCGGCAGGTTGTCGGCGGCCAGGAACACCCGCTTGCCGGCATGCCAGGCACCGAACAGCGCCGCGGCAAAGGCCACGGCGTCATCGAAGTACAGGGCCCAGTCGCGGCCTTCGGCCGCCGCAAAGGCGGCGCGCCAGGCCAGCACGCGCTGGCGGAAGCCGGCATGATCGATCACCTCGCCATTGCAGAGGCCGACGCTGCGCTGCGGCCGGGCCTCCAGCAGCAGCCGGTCCAGGGCAATCCACTCAGCCATGCGCGTGCGCCGCCTTCAGCCGCCGCCGCACCAGCCACTCCCCTGCGAACAACACACCCATCATCACGTACGCCAACAATCCGTTGTAGAGCATCCAGGCCCGGTCCGACGCGTACAGCGCGGTCAGCAGGGCCAGGCTGCCGTTGAGAACGAAAAAGCCGCACCACACCTGGGTGACGCGGCGGGTATAGGCCACCGCGAACGGGGGCAGGTCCGGCTCCTGAAGCCGCGCCAGGCGCTCCACCAGTGGCGGCCCGAAGCGCAGGCTGGTGCCGAACACCGCCAGCATCACCGCATTGACCAGCACCGGGTACAGCTTCAGCGGCAGGGCCTGGTTGAGCACGGTGGCCAGCACGGCCAGCAGGCCAGCCCCGGCCGCGGCGGCCCACCACAATGGCTGGCGCGTGGTCAGCGCGCGCAGCAGCGCCAGGGTGAACAGCAGCAGCGACAGCCAGCGCGGCTCGAAGCGGCCCATCGCCAGGTACACCAGCAGCGGGTAGGCGAGCGAGATCGCTGCCACCACGACGGTACGTGCGCGAGCCATGGCGAAGCCGCCGGCGCTGCGGTCAGGCGGCTGCCTGGTCCGGCAGCAGTCCATGCACGACATCAACGATGTCCTGCACGGTGCGCACGGCCTTGAACGCTTCCGGCTGCAGGTTGCGGCCGAGCAGGGGCTTGAGCTGCACGATCAGGTCGACCGCATCGATGCTGTCGATGTCCAGGTCGTCATACAGGCGCGCCTCGGGGGTGATCCGGGCGGCGTCGATCTCGAAGCTGTCGGTCAGGATGCTGACGATGCGTTCGAACAGTTCATTCTTGGTCATGGCAATTCCTGGCGCCGTTACGACTGGCGGGCGGCGACGAACTCGCCGAGCGCGCGCACGCTGGAGAAATGGCGACGGGTTTCTTCCGAGTCGGCCGACAGGCTGACACCGTACTTCTTCTGCAGTGCCAGGCCCAGCTCCAGCGCGTCGATCGAATCCAGGCCGAGGCCCTCGACGAACAGCGGCGCGGTCGGATCGATGTCCTCCGGCGTGATGTCCTCCAGCGAAAGGGAGGAAATGATCAATTCCTTGATCTCGTGCTCAAGTGCTTGCACGGGGCGGATCTCCAGACAGGTCGAAATAACGAGAAAGGTGCTCGGTGACGCGGCGTGCTGCCAAGGCATCCCCCCTTGGCGAGTCGTCATCGGCCAGGAAGGGCGCGATCGGGATATCTTCGCCGATCTGCAGCCGAACGTGAAAGCGACGTGAGGGTACACGATACCACTTCTGCCCCTTGGTCAACGTGGGCGGGGTGCAGGTGATCCGCACCGGGGTGATGTCCAGCCGGCCGCGGACGGCGATGTTGGCGGCCCCGCGCTGCAGCCGCAGCGGCTGGCCCGGCACGCTGCGGGTGCCCTCCGGGAAGATCACCAGGGTGCCGCCCGCATGCACCGCGGCCACGCAGTCATCGACCAGGCCCGCCCCGTCGTCGTTGGCGATGTAGCCGGCCGCCCGCACCGGGCCGCGCATGAACGGGTTGCAGGCCACGGCCCGCTTCACCACGCAGTCGGCGTTGGGCAGCAGCGAGATCAGGCAGACCACATCGATCAGGGTCGGATGATTGGCCAGCACCAGCAGGCCGTCGCGCTGCAGGCGCTCACCGCCCTCGATCTGGTAGGTCATCACCCCCAGCGCACGCATCAGGCGCAGGTGGCTGGCAAAGGCGACCTGGACCACGCGGCGGGCGCGGCGGCGGCGGACCACCGGGTCGCGCATCAGCAGCAGCACCGGCATCACCAGCACGCCCAGCAGCAGGCCGCCCACGCCGAACGCGGCAAAGCTCAGGCCGGTGCCGAGCACCCGCCAGGCGTGATCGAGGCGGCGCAGCGCCTCAGCCACGGCGTCCCCAGCGCCATCTCTGGCCCTGGGCCACATGTTCCAGCGCCGGCGCGCCGGACAGCAGGAAGCGGTGCAGGTCCAACGCGTGCGGCAGCGTGCCCGGGGCGGTGTCGGCCGTGGCCGGCGCCGCGTCCCACTGCAGCGAGAGCACCGGCTGGCCCGCTGTCGGTGCCGTCAATCGCCAGCACCAGGCAAAGAACGGGTCGGGTTCGTCAGCGAACGTCGCGTAAATCTCGGGAAGGGGCGACTCGTAGACGACCACCCGCACCTCGCGGGCACCATCGGCCAGCAGACCGGCGGCCTCCAGGCAGGCGGCCTCGACCGTGGCCTGTCCAGCGGCCAGCGCCAGGTAGTTGCCGCGGTGGCCGCGGGCGATCGAGTACAGGGCAGCGATCGCGTTGTGCACCGACAGGCCGAACCCGGTCGGGGACAAAGGCTGATCGCTGGCCAGCGCCCCCAGCAGGTCCATCGAACGGGCCACGTCACCGTGGCGGCTGGCGAACACCAACGGGACCTGGCTGTCCGCGCCCTGCCCATCCTCGCACCAGCAGGCGGTCTGGATCGCCATCCGGCCCAGCCGCTCGATGCGGCGGCGCTGCATCGCCGGGATCTCGGCCAGCGCCGGCGTGTCTTTGCCCTGCGGCAGGTATGGCGCACCGGCCCAGCCCAACCACTGGCTACGCTCGCTCAGGCCGGGCGCCCAGGCGGCCCAGTCGACGATGGAGAATTCAATCATTTAGCGACGGTGCTTCAATGGGAGAACGATAGGCACGAGCCATTACGGCGACGCGCGGCGGCCCCCCATTCCTGCAGCCGTGCGTCCGTCCAGGACGTCGCCGGCTGCCCCCCTGGCTGCCGGAAAGGAGCGCACGCTAGCACGTCCTGCCCGGGGTGTGCAGGTTTCACATTCCCCAACACGGAGCCCGGCACCGGCGGGCCCCGCTTTCAACCCATCAGTGGTAGCCGGTATCGGCGTGCACCTTGCCGCGGAACACCCGGTACGACCACGCCGTATAGCCGAGGATGACCGGCAGCAGAATGACCAGCCCGACCAGGGTGAAGCCCAGCGAGGAGGCCGGCGCGGCGGCCTGCCACAGGGTCATCGACGGCGGCAGCAGGTACGGCCACATGCCCAGTACCAGGCCAAGGAAACCGAGCACGAACAGGGCCAGGCTGAGCAGGAACGGTGGCAGGTCGCGGCGCGGATGGGTCGCGCTGCGCCACAGCGCGGCAGCCACCGCCAGGGTCAGGAGCGGCACCGGCGAGAGCCACCAGAAGTTGCCGTCGCTGAACCAGCGTGCCATCAGCCGCGAATCGAGGAACGGCAGCCAACTGCTGACCAGCCCCATCGCCGCGATCACCGCCACCACCAGCGGGCGGGTCATCTGCCGCGCCAGCGCCTGTACGCGCCCTTCGGTCTTCAGGATCAGCCAGGTGCTGCCCAGCAGCGCATAGCCGGCCACCAGCGCAGCACCGGTCAGCATCGCGAACGGGCTGAACCAGGCGAACGCGCCGCCCTGGTAGGCACCGTCCACCAGCGGGATGCCCTGCACCAGGGTGCCCAGGATCACGCCCTGGGCAAAGGTCGCCAACAGCGAGCCGAGGCCGAACGCCACGCTCCACAGCCGGCGCGACCGGTGTGCCTTGAAGCGGAACTCGAACGCCACGCCGCGGAACACCAGCGCCACCACCAGCAGCAGCACCGGCAGGTACAACGCCGACAACAGCACCGCATAGGCCTTCGGGAACGCCGCCAGCAGCCCGGCGCCGCCCAGTACCAGCCAGGTCTCGTTGCCGTCCCAGATCGGCGCGGCGGTGTTCATCATCAGGTCCAGCTGCTCCTCGTCCTCGGCGAACGGGGCCAGGATGCCGATGCCGAGCACGAAGCCGTCCAGCACCACGTACATCAGCACGCCGAAGCCGATCACCGCGAACCACGCCACCGGCAGCCAGGTCATCAGGTCCATGTCAGCGCTCCTCCAGCGGTTCGTCGGCCGCCGACAGCGGGCGTGCCGGGGTGTGGCTGCCATGGTCCAGCGACGGCCCCTCGGCATATGGCTGCGGCCCGTGGCGCAGGATCTTCACCAGGTACCAGATGCCCCAGCCGAACACGAAGGCATAGCCAACCACGTACACGCCCAGCGACAACGCCGTCATCCACGCGCTCTGCGGGCCGACCGCATCGGCGGTGCGCAGCAGGCCATACACCACCCATGGCTGTCGGCCCATCTCGGTGACGAACCAGCCGGACAGCAGCGCGATGAAGCCGCTGGGCAGCATCCAGTTCCAGCCGCGCAGCAGCCACGGCGAATCCAGCAGCCTGTTCCGCCACAGCTGGAACGCCGATACCCAGGCCAGCAGCAGCATCAGCGTGCCCAGCCCGACCATGATGCGGAAGGCGAAGAACACCGGCGTCACCGGCGGCCGCTCGCTGGCCGGTACCGAGGTCAGCGGGTCGAAGGTGCCGTCCAGCGAATGGGTGAGGATCACGCTGCCCAGCTTCGGGATGGCCACTTCGAAATCGTTGCGCTCTTCCTTCTCGTTGGGCAGCGCGAACACCACCAGCGGTACGCCCTCGCCTTCCCGGGTTTCATGCCAGTGCGCTTCCACCGCCGCGATCTTCATCGGCTGGTGCTTGAGCGTGTTCAGGCCATGCATGTCGCCGACGAAGATCTGCACCGGCACGGTCAGCGCGGCGAATGCAACGGCGGCGATCAGCATGCGCCGGCCCGCTTCCACGTGCGTGCCCCTGCGCAGGTACCACGCACCCACGCCACCGATCACGAAACAGGTGGTGATGAACGAGCCCAGCGCCATGTGCGCCAGGCGGTAGGGGAACGAGGGATTGAACACCACCTGCCACCAGTCCACCGGATGCACGATGCCGTTGACCATCTCGTAGCCGGCCGGCGTATGCAGCCAGCTGTTGGACGACAGGATCCAGAACGTGGAGAACAGCGTGCCCAGCGCCACCATGCAGGTGGAGAAGAAGTGTAGGCGCGGCGAGACGCGGCCCCAGCCGAACATCATCACGCCGAGAAAGCTGGCTTCCAGGAAGAACGCGGTCAGCACCTCGTAGGTCAGCAGCGGGCCGATGACCGTACCGGCCACCTCGCTCAGCCGCGGCCAGTTGGTGCCGAACTGGAACGCCATGACGATGCCGCTGACCACGCCCATGCCGAACGACACCGCGAAGATCTTCTGCCAGAAGAAATACAGCTCGCGCCACACGGGCAACTTCGTGCGCAGCCAGCGCCATTCGATGAAGGCCAGCCAGCTGGCCGTGCCGATGGTGAAGGCCGGAAACAGCACGTGGAAACTGATGACGAATCCGAACTGGATCCGGGACAACAACAACGCGTCCAAGGGACGCCTCCTGCCTGCGACCGGTGGGATACCAGACCACTTTAGGAGGATTTCGTTAAGGTGGGATGCGACCGGGTGACGCGCTGCTTCACTTTGTCGCAGGCGGAAGGCCTGCCAGGCATGGCCCAACACCACGGATTAAGCGCTTTGGTAGCTGCCAACCTTGGTTGGCACACACACCCAAACGCCGACCAAGGTCGGCATCTACCAGCAGCGATTGGAGCGGCCCATCACCCGGCGGGTGCCTCAGTGCCAGAAATACCAGGCCGCTGCAGCCAGCAGCGCGCCAAACAACAGCACCTGCACCACCACATAGACCACACCACTGTCGCGCGACTCAGCGGCAATGCGCTTCTGCAGCGCCTCGCTCACATCCGGCGTTGCTTCCTGCTGCGCCTGCTCACGCAACGCCTGTGCCAGCGCGCGCGCTTCCGCATCGCGAGGGTCGGTCGGTGGGTTCACAGCAGCTCTCCGGCGGTGGCATGCCGCGTCAGTTCCTGCTTCAGGACCTGGCGCGCGCGGTGCAGGTGGCTCTTGATGGTACCGCGTGCCAGCCCGGTCACCTGTTCGATCTCGGCCAGATCGAAATCCTCCAGGTAATGCAGGCCGACGATCAGGCGCTGCGGCGCGCTCAGCCGTTCCAGTGCCGCGCCAAGCTGGCGCCCGGCCTGCAGGGCCTCGCTCAACTCGGCGGGCCCGGGGCCTTCATCGCCGATCCCCAGTTCCTCCGGCACCTCCACCGCCACCATCCATTGCGCCTCCAGCCGCCGCCGGCGCAGATGCTGCAGTGCAGTGGTGTAAGCGACCCGGGAAACCCAGGTGCGCAGCGAGGATTCAAAACGAAACCGGTGCAGCTGGCGGAACACCGCAAGGAAGGTTTCCTGCAGCAGGTCGCCGACCTGGTCGCGGTCGCCCACCATGCGTCCGATCACATGCGCGCAGGTGCGCTGGTGGGTCTCCACCAGCTGCGCGAAGGCCGCCTGCGAGCCATCGATGATGGCCCGCACCAGGGCCTGGTCCCCATCCAGCGGTTCGGCGGGTGCCGCCGTCGCCGCCGTATCCTCGCGGCGACGGCCCCGCAGTGCCGACAGCGCTTCGCCGAGCAGGCTCATGCGCGGGGCGCCCCCTGTGCCCGTGGCATGTCCTGGCTCAGTCCTTGCGTGCGGCGGGACGGGTAAAGTGCCAGGCCAGCAGCTGGCCCAGGCCGGCACTGCCGACCAGCGCGGCGGCGGCGCCAAAGGTCAGGTCACGGGCACCGATGGCTTCCAGCAGGGCCATGGCCAGGGCCAGGCAGACCAGGCTGATGCCCCAGCGAAGCGCGCCCTGGCGGCGGCGCTCTTCTTCCAGCACGGCCAGCGAGCGGATCACTTCCTCCGGCACGTGCGGGGCCACCAGCTTGCTGCGCGCGCGCGCATCGGCAATGGCGTGGATCGCGTAGGCGATGCAGATGAAGAGGGTGATCGGGATCAGTTCCTGCATGGTCGGGCTCCTGTTCGGTGGATGATGCGGGTTCAGGAGAATGGATGCGCGAGGCCGGCCAGCGGTTGCACTACTTTGCCAATCCCGCTGCCATGACCTGTGGCCCCTGCCCCCGGCCCTTGCGGCTGCTACGCTTGGCCGGTTTTCCTCTACTGGTGCCGTCCGCCCATGTCCCGAGTGCTGCCCCTGTCCCTCCTGCTGTCGGCCGTGCTGGCCGCACCGGCCGCGCATGCCGCGCCGACGCCGATCACCATCGAACAGGCCATGGCCGACCCGGACTGGATCGGCCCGCCAGTCGAGAAGGCCTGGTGGTCGTGGAACAGCCAGCAGGTGGAGTACCAGCTCAAGCGCAACGGCAGCCCGGTACGCGATACCTTCCGCCAGCCGGTGGCCGGCGGCGTGGCCGCGCAGGTGGCTGATGACCAGCGCGGCACCCTGGACGTGGCCGAGCCGGTCTACGACCGCAGCCGCAGCCGCAGCGCCTTCGTGCGCAATGGCGATGTGTTCGTGCGCGACCTGCGCAGCGGCGCGCTGACCCAGCTCACCCGCAGCAACGAGCGCGCGGGCAACGTGAACTTTGCCGCCGACAACGGCGTGATCTGGCGCGTCGGCCAGAACTGGTTCCACTGGACCGCCGCCAGCGGCGTGCAGCAGGTGGCCAGCCTGAAGGCCGAAAAGGATCCGCGTACGCCGCCGAAGGCCGACGTGCTGCGCGACCAGCAGCTGCGCACGCTGGAAACCCTTCGCCGCGACCGCGAGCAGCGCGAAGCACTGAAGGACCAGGACCAGCGCTGGCGCCAGGCCGACCCGACCCGCGCGCCGGGCCCGGTGTACCTGGGCGCCGACCTGGAGATCGCCGACAGCGTGCTGTCGCCTGACCTGACCCACCTGATCGTGGTGACCAAGCCGAAGGACTTCGATGACGGCCGTGGCGGCAAGATGCCGCTGTACGTGACCGAGTCGGGCTACGAGGAAACCGAGGACACCCGCACCCGCGTCGGCCGTAACGGCTTCGAGCCGCACACTCTCTGGTACGTGGACGTGCGCACCGGCAAGGCCGAAAAGCTCTCGCTGGCCAGCCTGCCGGGCATCAGCACCGACCCGCTGGCCGAACTGCGCCGCAAGGCCGGCAAGGACGCGCTGAAGGGCGAGCGCAGCGTGCAGGTGATGAGCGACTTCATGGGCGGTGGCATCCGCTGGAGCGCCGATGGCCAGCAGGCCGCCGTGATGCTGCGTGCCAACGACAACAAGGACCGCTGGATCATCAGCGTCAATGCCGCCGACGGCCGCGTGCAGAACCGCCACCGCCTGACCGACAACGCCTGGATCAACTGGGGCTTCAACGATTTCGGCTGGATGGCCGATGGCCGCACGCTGTGGCTGCTGTCCGAGGAATCGGGCTTCTCGCACCTGTACACCCAGGCCGGCACCGCCAAGCCGCAGGCGCTGACCAGCGGCAAGTGGGAAACCTCGGCGCCGGTGCCGTCGGCCGATGGCAAGGGCTTCTACTTCCTGTGCAACCAGCAGGCGCCGCATGACTACGAAGTCTGCGCGGTCGACACCGGCAGCCGCCAGGTGCGCGAGCTGACCAGCCTCAACGGCGTGGAGGATTTCTCGCTGTCGCCGGACGGCCAGCAGCTGCTGGTGCGTTACTCCGGTGCCTACCTGCCGCCGCAGCTGGCGGTGTTGCCCAGTGCCGGTGGCCAGGCACGCGTGCTGACCGACACCCGCACCGCCGACTACAAGGCACGGCAGTGGATCCAGCCGAAGCTGGTCGCGGTACCGTCCAAGCACGGTGCCGGCGTGGTCTGGGCCAAGTACTACGAGCCGGAGAACAAGGAACCGGGGAAGAAGTACCCGATCGTGATGTTCGTGCACGGCGCCGGCTACCTGCAGAACGTGCACCAGCGCTACCCGGCCTACTTCCGCGAGCAGATGTTCCACAACCTGCTGGTGCAGAAGGGCTACATCGTGCTGGACATGGATTACCGCGGCAGCGAGGGCTACGGCCGCGACTGGCGCACGGCCATCTACCGCAACATGGGCCACCCGGAACTGGAGGACTACAAGGACGGCCTGGACTGGCTGGTCGACACCCAGCAGGGCGACCGTGACCACGCCGGTATCTACGGTGGCTCCTACGGCGGTTTCATGACCTTCATGGCGCTGTTCCGTGCGCCGGGCACCTTCAAGGCCGGCGCCGCGCTGCGCCCGGTGGTCGACTGGCACAACTACAACCACGGCTACACCAGCAACATCCTCAACACGCCGGACATCGACCCGGAGGCGTACCGCGTGTCCTCGCCGATCGAGTACGCGCAGAACCTGCAGGACAACCTGCTGATCGCCCACGGCATGATGGATGACAACGTGTTCTTCCAGGATTCGGTGAACCTGACCCAGCGCCTGATCGAGCTGCACAAGGACAACTGGTCGATCGCGCCGTACCCGCTGGAACGCCACGGCTACGTGCGCGCCGATTCCTGGCTGGACCAGTACAAGCGCATCCTCAAGCTGTTCGAGCAGAACCTGAAGTGAGCAACACCGCGGCCACGATCCGGATCGTGGCCGCGGTCATCCTGGATGACCGCGGCCGGGCGCTGCTGGTGCGCAAGCACGGTGCCCGCCGCTTCATCCAGCCCGGTGGCAAGCCCGAACCCGGCGAAGCACCGCTGCAGGCGCTGGCCCGCGAGCTGGACGAAGAACTGGGCGTACAACTGTGCGCCGATGCCGCCATCGCGCTGGGCACGTTCGAGGATTGGGCGGTGAACGAGCCCGGCCACCGCGTGCAGGCACAGGCGTGGTGGGTGCAGGTGCACGGCACGCCGCAGGCGCGCGCCGAGATCGCCGAACTGGCCTGGGTGCCGCTGCAGCCGCCGCATGGCCTGCCCTTGGCACCCTTGAGCGAACACCATATCCTGCCGGCGGTCGCCACCCGGGTGACGGCCCGCTGAGCAGGCGGGCGCCGACTGCAAGGACATCGGATGTCAATGTCGATCCCGTCGATCCCCTCGCCGCCGTCCCCGGCCTATCACGCCTGGGTGCGCCCGGTGGCACAGGCCTCGTTCTGGCTGTCACTGCTGCTGACGGTCTACTTCGTGCTGCAGGGACTGGTGCTGTGGCCGCTGCACAACCTCGCGCTGTGGCGCCTGGTGGAAAGCGAAGTGCAGCACCAGCAGCTGCACAGCCTGATCTGGCTGCTGGCGCACCCGGTCGCCGCATCGATGGTCGTCGCGCTGTTGTGCCTGGCCTCGACCGTGTCCAGCTGGGGCCTGCTGCGTGAACGTCGCTGGGGCCTGTGGAGCTTCGTGGTACTGCTGCTGCTGAGTGGCTTGACCAACTTCGCGGCCGCCTGGTGGCTGGACCTGTTCATGGGCGACTTCATTCCGCTGCTGGCCGATGACCCGGCCCTGCTGCAGGAGCTGCAGCTGAAACGCTGGCTGATCACGCTGACCGTGGTCGGCATGTCGTTCGTGCTTATCGGCCTGCAGGGCTGGCTGGCCTGGCGCCTGCTGCGACCGGATGTGCGCTCGCGCTTCCGCTGAGCTCTCGCCCCCGGCATTTTTGACGCGAACGACCTGCCCGGCACAGACGCCGCGACCGCAGCACAGGCGTTCCAGCGGGTTTGATTGCGGATCGGTGGCGGTTGGCTATCGTGGCCCGCGTCTTTCTGCCTTGGCTCCAAGATGCCTCCTTTCGCCCCACGCCACCTGATTCCGGCCTTCATTGCCTTGTTGCTGCTGACCTGGGCGCAGCAGGCGGCCGCAACCGGTCTGCCACGCTGTGGCCTATTCGCGGCCGAAGACGGTGGCAACCAGCTGCGCGTGGATGGGCCTGACCGCGGGGTGGCGAAGAACACGCACGTCTCTGATCGGCCCTTCGTTGTCCAAGAGATCGATGGCGAGCTGAGCCTCGTCAACCTCACCTTCGGAGTTACATCTGGACTGAACGTCCAGCGTGGCGGTCGCGTCCTGCAGCAGGGCAACACGCGCTACCGCCTGATCCAGCCAGCGGCTTGCCTGCCCCCGGTCGAGCACGCGCCAGGCAGCTGCCTGGCAGATGCCCAGCGCTGCCTTGACAGGCATCATCATGAGCTGAGCCTGACGGCGCTGGAATCGGTCTGTGCCGAAGGGGTTCCGTTTCTGTGCCAGCGCCTGCCCGATCGCTATCGCGAGGCTGACCAGGCCCCCGGCAGCGATACACCGACCGAAGCACAGATCGCGGTGATACAGGCCACGATGGAAAAGGAGATGGCCGAGATGGACTTCCCCCGCCAGTGTCGCAAGGATGACCCTGCGGCCGACACCGAGGCCTGCATGGCCATCCTGGAAGAGCGGCCAGAGCTGGTCGAGGCCGTCGCCACTGCCATCCGCACGGCCTCGATGGCGGCCAAGATGGTTGAAGTGTTCTCGCCTGCAGCCAAGCCTGCGCTGTCCGACGCGCGATTGCAGCGCCTGCAGGACCTATGCACGCAGGTGGGTGAAAGTGACTTCTGCATGGAGGTTGCCACCCTGCAGTGGACCGCCGGCAATTTGCAGGACGGCAGGGCGGCGTTGCAGATGGCCTGCGAAGGCGGCAACGAGACGTCCTGCCGGCAGGCGGCTGCACTGCGGGCGCTGGATGGGGAACTGTTGCCGCAGGCCGCCAGCGCCGTGCCCTGTGGCCACTACGTGGCCTCCGGCGGGCTGTTGGACGAACTGACGTTCGGCGATGGTGGACTGGTGGAGGTGGGCTACGGTTCGCGGGTGCGTGCACGCGTGCAGGACGGCCAAATCCGAATGCGCCACGAGCTGGGGGGTGACTACGTGCTGCAACCGTTGGCCAACGGTGACCTGCTGGGGCTGGACGATTCGATGCGTTTTGAGCGCTTCCAGCGACAGCCGGGAAGTGCCCAGTGCAGTGCACCGCTGGTGTTCGACGAAATCCCATTCCCGCAGGATTGCCCACGCGCGTCGGTCGACGGCGAAGCAGAAGCCTGCTGCGCGGCCGGCAGGATGCAGGGCTGCAATGTGCTGGGCAGCCGCGCCGCGCTGGGCGGGAAGTGGGTCGAGGCCAGCCAGCACTACCAGAAGGTGTGCGAGGCCGGCATCCGCGAAGGCTGTGAAAACCTGGCCAGCGTGATGGAGAACAGCCGCAGTGTGGACGTCCGCCCCATGCTTGAGGCCGTCTGCGAGGCCGAGGGCAGTGGCCGCCACGTGGCATGTGACGTGCTGGCGACGCGCAACTGGAGCTTGCTGGGTTTCGGCCAGGCGTTGCAACGTGCTGTCCAGGAGCAGTCGGCGGACGAGGATCAGACCGGACCGGCGCCACGCACCCCCAACCACAAGCAGTAAGGGGCTTGCCTACCCGGGCCCTGCGGTAAAGTAGCGCCATGAACGAATTCGAGCGCGTGCGCGCCTACCTCACCGAGCTGCAGGACCGCATCTGTGCGGCGATCGAGGCCGTCGATGGCCGGGCCCGCTTCCAGGAAGACCTGTGGCAGCGTGCCGAGGGCGGTGGCGGGCGTACCCGCGTGCTGCGCGACGGCGCGGTGTTCGAACAGGCCGGCATCGGCTTCTCCGACGTGGCCGGCAGCCGCCTGCCGCCGTCGGCCTCGGCCAACCGCCCGGAACTGGCCGGCGCCTCCTGGCGCGCCACCGGCGTGTCGCTGGTGTTCCACCCGCTCAATCCCTACGTGCCGACCACCCATGCCAACGTGCGCTTCTTCCAGGCGCAGCGCGACGGCGAAGTGGTGGCCAGCTGGTTCGGCGGTGGCTTCGACCTGACCCCGTTCTACCCGTTCGAGGAGGACGTGCAGCATTGGCACCGGGTCGCACGCGACCTGTGCACGCCGTTCGGCGAAGAACGCTATGCCGCGCACAAGCGCTGGTGCGACGAATACTTCTTCCTGCGCCACCGCAATGAAACGCGCGGCGTCGGCGGCCTGTTCTTCGATGACCTGCACGGCGACTTCGAGCGCGATTTCGCTTATCTGCGTGCGGTCGGCGATGGCTTCCTTGATGCGTACCTGCCGATCGTGCAGCAGCGCAAGGACACCCTCTATGGCGAGCGCGAACGCGAGTTCCAGCTGTACCGCCGCGGCCGCTACGTGGAATTCAACCTGGTCTATGACCGCGGCACCCTGTTCGGGCTGCAGAGCGGCGGCCGCAGCGAAAGCATCCTGATGAGCCTGCCGCCGCGGGTGCGCTGGGAGTACGGCTTCTCGCCTGAACCCGGCAGTGCCGAATCGCGCCTGGCCGACTACCTGGTGCCGCGCGACTGGCTCTGAGGGATGTCGTCGTGCGGGGCGTGGGCTCGGCGCTGCTCAGCTGCCCTTCCGCGCGATGATGGTGATGTGCCCGGTCGTCTCCAGCAGGGCGATCTGTACGTCCTCGATCTGCAGCCCGCCCTGCTGGCGCAGCGCGGCGTCGAAATCTGCACGGCTGATCAGTTCGCGGCGGAGAACGCCCTCCAACAGCCGGCCATCACGCGCGATCACGGTGGGCTCTCCTTCGATCATCCGCTCCATGCGCCGATTGCGGGTGGTCAACCAGCCCACCCCATAGTTCAGCACGATCAGGGTGGCCGCCAGCAGCAGGCCACCGCCCAGCGAGGTGTCGGTGCCCAGCAGCGCGTTCTGCACCGCGTTGCCCAGCAGCACGATCAGCAGCACGTCGAAGGGCGTGATCTGCCCCAGAGCCCGCTTGCCGCCCAGCCGGACCATGCCCAGCACCACGACATAGACCACGACCGCGCGCAGGATGAATTCCCACCACGGCATGGCCAGGGCGAACAGGTCGGGCATGGTCTTCCCCTGCGGAGCGATGGCCCAGCCTAGCACCTGGGGTCAGATCCCTTTGCCCGTCGGGCAAAGGGATCTGACCCCATCCGAGGTTCCGGCGGCACAAATAAAAAGCCCCGCTGACCAGGGGGAGGTCAACGGGGCCGGGGAACGGGCACTTGGGGAGGAGTCCCCGTTCCGAGATCTGCTCCAGGGGATGGGAGAGATCCACAACAGGCATTGCGCCTGTCGGGAGTTATAGAAGCACTCCGAACACTAACGGTTCGTGAAGGGGCCCCATTTAATGAATTTCAATCGGGGCAACATTCATGGTCGAGTCAGAAACACCCGACTCATGAACAAATTCACGTCGTTTTCGGCCTGAAACACCGTCAGTGTGCTTCGTCCCAGTTGTTGCCGACGCCCGTGTCGACCACCAGCGGCACCCGCAGTTTGGCCGCTTGCGACATGCGCTTCACCACCTGCAAACGCAAGTCTTCAACAAAACTGCTTTCGGTTTCGAACACCAGTTCATCGTGCACCTGCAGGATCATCCGTGCCGGTGCCCCGCTGTCGCGCAGCCACTGGTCCACATCCACCATCGCGCGCTTGATGATGTCGGCGGCAGTGCCCTGCATCGGCGCGTTGATCGCCGCGCGCTCCGCACCGGCGCGCAGCCCCTGGTTGCGGGCATGAATGTCGTTCAGGTACAGGCGGCGGCCGAACAGGGTTTCCACGTAGCCCTGGTCACGGGCCTGCTGGCGCATCCGCTCCATGAAGTCGCGCACGCCGGGGTAGCGGCTGAAGTACAGGGCCACGTAGTCCTGCGCCTGGCCACGGTCGATGCCCAGGTTGCGGGCCAGGCCGAACGCGCTCATGCCATACATCAGGCCGAAGTTGATCGCCTTGGCGGCGCGGCGCTCGTTCGGGGTCACCTCCTCCAGCGTGCGCCCGAACACCTCGGCGGCGGTGGCGCGGTGCACGTCGGCACCCTGCTCGAAGGCACGCACCAGGCCCGGGTCTTCGGAAAGGTGCGCCATGATCCGCAGCTCGATCTGCGAATAGTCGGCCGCCAGCAGCTGGAAGCCTTCCGGCGCCACGAACGCGCGGCGGATACGGCGGCCATCCTCGGTGCGGATCGGGATGTTCTGCAGGTTCGGGTCCGAGGAGGACAGGCGGCCGGTGGCGGCACCGGACTGGTGGTAGCTGGTATGCACCCGGCCGGTGTCCGGGTTGACCATCTCCGGCAGCTTGTCGGTGTAGGTGCTGCGCAGCTTGGCCAGCCCGCGGTAGTCGAGGATCACCCGCGGCAGCTCATGCTGGTCGGCAATCGCCTCCAGCGCCTCTTCATTGGTGCTGGGCTGGCCCTTCGGGGTCTTCACCACCGCCGGCAGCTTCAGTTCGTCGAACAGCACCGCCTGCAGCTGCTTGGGCGAATCCAGGTTGAAGCTGCGCCCGGCCAGCTCGGTGGCCTTCTGCTGCGCGGCCAGCATGCGCGAGGACAGGTCCTGGCTCTGCCGGCGAAGTTCGTCGGTGTCGATGCGCACGCCATTGGCTTCAATGCTGGCCAGCACCGGCACCAGCGGCATCTCGATGTTGCGGTACACGCTGTCCAGCGCCGGCGCGGCCAGCAGCTGCGGCTGCAACGCGTGGTGCAGGCGCAGGGTGATGTCGGCGTCTTCGGCCGCATAGCGGCTGGCTTCGTCGATGCCCACCTGCGAGAACGGGATCTGCTTGGCGCCCTTGCCGGCCACGTCCTCGAACTTGATGGTGCTGTAGCCCAGGTAACGCAGGGCCAGCGAATCCATGTCGTGGCGGGTGGCGGTGGAATTGAGCACGAAGCTCTCGAGCATGGTGTCATCGTGGTAGCCCTGCACCGCCACGCCGTGGCGGCGCAGCACATGCAGGTCGTACTTGCCATGCTGGCCCAGCTTCTTTTTCGCCGGGTCCTGCAGCGCCGGGCGCAGTGCGTCCAGCACCTGCTGCATCGGCAACTGGGCCGGCGCACCCGGGTAATCGTGGCCGACCGGAATGTACGCCGCCCTGCCCGGCTCGACGGCCAGGCTGATGCCCACCAGGCGCGCGCGCATCGCGTCCAGCGCGTCGGTCTCGGTATCGAAGCTGATCAGGTCGGCCTGCTGCAGGCGTTCGACCCAGGCCTGCAGCTGCTCGGCGGTCAGCACGGTCTCGTATTCACCCGGCACGGACAGTGCCGGATCCAGCGTGCCGGCGGCGGGCGCCTCGACGCTGCCTCGCGCGAAGCCGGCCGCAGTGCCACGCAGGCTCGGGGTCGCCTCGCTGGCGGCCACCGGTGCCGGCACCGGCGCGCCCAGCTCCTTCAGCGCCTGGGTGAAGCCGTAGCGCGTATACAGCTCGGTCAGCTCCGGCACATCCTGCTCGCGCAGGGCCAGCGTGGTCGGGCTGGCGTCCAGCTGCACGTCGGTACGGATGGTCACCAGCTCGCGGTTCAGCGGCAGCCGCTCCAGCGCGGCGCGCAGGTTCTCGCCGATCTTGCCCTTCATGGCCGGCGCGGCTGCCATCACGCCGTCCAGGTGCTGGTACTCGGCCAGCCACTTGGCGGCGGTCTTCGGCCCGCACTTCTCCACGCCCGGCACGTTGTCGACCGCGTCGCCCATCAGCGCCAGCAGGTCGATGATCTGGTCGGCGCGCACGCCGAACTTCTCCATCACCGCCGCGTCCGAATCCATGCGGCTGCCGGTCATGGTGTTGACCAGCTCGATGCCCGGGCGCACCAGCTGGGCGAAGTCCTTGTCGCCGGTGGAAATGGTCACCTTCAGGTCCTGCGCTAGGCCCTGAAGGGCCAGCGTGCCGATCACATCGTCGGCTTCCACGCCGGGGACGCGCAGGATGCTGATGCCCAGCGCTTCGACGATGCGGCACATCGGCTCGACCTGGCTGCGCAGCTCATCGGGCATCGGCGGGCGGTTGGCCTTGTACTGGTCGTACAGGTCGTCACGGAAGGTCTTGCCCGGCGCGTCGACCACGAACGCGACGTAGGCCGGGCGCTCCTTCAGCGTCGAACGCAGCATGTTGACCACGCCGAACAGCGCGCCGGTGGGTTCACCCTGTGCATTGGACAGGGGCGGCAGCGCGTGGAACGCGCGGTACAGGTAACTGGACCCGTCGATCAGGACTAATCTGCTCATGGGCCGATTCTACGCGCCCGTGCCTGCACCGCGGCGACACGGCGCGCACACCGCGATGGGGCATAATCAGGGCTCTTTCCAGGCAAAGGCCCCCGCCGATGAAGACCCTGATGCTGGCTTCCCTGCTCCTGCTCGCTGGCTGCGCCAGCATGGGTGGCGCGGGTGCTCCCCCGGTGGACGTCAAGGGCGCGGATGTATCCAAGCGCACCATGGACAACGGTGACACCATCGAGGAATACCGTGTGTCCGGCCAGCTGCGCATGGTCAAGGTGACCCCGTCGCGCGGTGCCCCGTTCTACATGTACGACAAGAACGGCGACGGCCGCATGGACAACGACAAGGACGGCGTGTCGCCGGTCTACTGGAAGCTGTACAGCTGGTGAGGTGACCGGGGTTGTGACCGGGGCCGGATCCCTTTCCACAGGAAAGGGCTCTGACCCCCTCGGTGCCGTCGGCACGGCCGCCGATCCCCCACAAAAAACAACGCCGGCGCGCATCCTGCGGCCGGCGTCGGGTCCCCTCCCCGGGAACGCTTGAATCAGCGGGTATGGATCAGCGGATGACCAGCACCGGCAGCGTGCTGCGCGCCAGCACTTCGGCCGTCTGGCTGCCCAGCAGTACACGGGTCACGCCACGGCGGCCGTGCGAGGTCATCACGATCAGGTCGCTGTTGCGCTCGCCGGCGGTCTCGATGATGCCGTCGGCCGCGTAGCGGTCCAGCACGTGTACCGGGTTGGCGGTGATGCCCTGCTCGGCGGCCTTGGCCAGCGCCGGCTGCAGCACCTTCTGCGCCCCTTCCTCGCGGTCGGCCTTGTACTCGGGGCTGTTCATGTAACCCACGCTCCAGCCCATGGCGTCGTACATGCCGACCGCCCACGGCTCGGAAACAGTGACGATATCGACCTCGGCATTGAGGTCCTTGGCCAGCTCCAAGCCCTTCGCCAGGCCCTTGTCGGCCAGCTCGGACCCGTCGGTGGCAATCAGGATGCGCTTGTACATGGTGGGGCTCCGTGGCGGTCTGCCAGATGGGAACGACACCATTGCACACCGGATGTGGAGGCGGCGCCTTGAGCAGGATCAATCCGGCGTCGCGCAGCGGCGTGTGCGCACCGTCACGTGGTCCGGGGGACAGGCCCGGCCCACCCTCCTCTGTAGAGCCGAGCCCGTGCTCGGCTGCTTCTGGCGGGAAAAGCAGCCGAGCATGGGCTCGGCCCTACAACAACGTCGCTCAGGCGATCTGCACGATGCGCGCGTTCTGGCACAGCGGATAGGTGCCCACGAATTCGGCAATCGCATCGCGCATCGCCTCGAACGATTGGCCGTACATGTACAGCGCGGTCTCGGTCGGGCCCTGCCACCAGCTGCAGATCTCGCCCAGGCCGTCGATGCTCTCCGACAGCTGCTCGAACACATGGTTGGAATCGCACTGCTCGTAGACGTCGTCCGGCAGGTTCAAGCCGTCCAGGTAGATGCCCAAGCCCTCGGTCACGCCGAAGCTGCGGTCGGCCTCGCCTGCGCCGTGGATCTTCGAGCCCTTCGGTGCACCCAACTGCTCCAGCAGGTCGATCAGCTTCGGCACGCCATCGGCATCGACCAGCGCCACTTCGATGTCGCCGTATTCGACCTCACCCAGATCGGACATCGCAGTGCCGCCGCCCGTCAGCTCGCCCACCTGGGCCGCCTGCAGCAACGCGTCAAGCGGATCCTCGAACAGTTCATGGCGATGTTCGGGTTGCAGCTTGGCATTCAACGTCACGGTGACGTGCAGCGTGGGTTCGGTCATGGGGGCGTTCCTGGAAGAAGTGCCGCCTATTGTAGAGCCGGGCCGATGCTCGGCTGCTTTTCGCGCCAGACGCCGCCGAGCATCGGCTCGGCTCTACAACAGCCTGTCAACGCAGGAATGGCGTGACCTTGCGCTTCAGCAGCTCCACCAGCACCGGGTCCATGTACTCGTAGTCGTCCGGGATATCCAGGCAGATCACCCGCTTGCCGTTCAACCAAGTCTTATAACGGCTGGACAGCCGGTTGCGGTGGGCTCTTTCCATCACGAACACGATATCGGCCCACTGCAGCAGCTCGGGGCTGAGCACTTCCTCAGCGTCGGCCAGCAGCCCGGCCGAGGCAGTCTCGATGCCCGGCCAATCGGCGAATACCTGCTCGGCGGTGGGGCTGCGCAGGCGGTTCTGGCTGCAGAGGAAGAGCACGTTGCGGGTCATGCGCGCAGCCTAATCGGGGCCGGATCCCTTTTCCAACGGAAAAGGCTCCGGCCCCAACCACGTGCATTCCGCGATGGGGTCAGAGCCCTCCCTGCGGGAGGGATCCGACCCCTGAACGGTGATCAGATCACCGTCAGGTTGGCGTAGGCCATCACCAGCCACTTGCTGCCGGCATCAGCAAACTCGACCTGCACGCGGGCGTGCGCGCCGCTGCCTTCGTAGTCGGTCACCATGCCTTCGCCGAACTTGGGATGGGTGACCAGCGCGCCGAGCTTGACTGGCGGCGCCTCGATCGAGGCATGGCCCATCACCCGGCTGGCGCCCATCGAGGCCGGCCGCGAGACCTGCACCTTCGGGCGCACTTCGTGCAGCAGCTCGCGCGGAATCTCGCGCAGGAAACGCGACGGCAGGCTGTAGTTGTCCTGGCCGTGGATGCGGCGCGACTCGGCGTAGCTCAGCACCAGCTTCTGGCGCGCGCGGGTGATGCCGACGTAGGCCAGGCGGCGCTCTTCCTCCAGCCGCCCGCTTTCTTCCAGCGAACGTGCGCTGGGGAACAGGCCGTCTTCCATGCCCGCCAGGAACACCAGCGGGAATTCCAGGCCCTTGGCCGAATGCAGGGTCATCAACTGCACACCGTCCTCGCCGGCCTGCGCCTGGCCTTCACCGGCCTCCAGCGCGGCATAGGCCAGGAACGCGACCAGCTCGTCCATGTCCTCGCCCACTTCCTCGATGTCGTCGGCGCGGCGCACGAAGCGCGAGGCGACCGAGACCAGTTCGTCGAGGTTGTCGGTGCGCGATTCCGAATCCAGCGAATTGCGGCTTTCCTTGCTCCAGTGCTCGCGCAGCTGCGAGCGGGCCAGCACGTGGTCCACGCGCTCGGCCAGGGTCATGTGCACGGTCTGTGCCTGCAGCTCGTTGACCAGTCCCAGGAAGCCGGCCAGCGCATTGCGCGCGCGTGCGGCCAGCGTGTTGCCCTGGGTGACCAGCATCGTTGCTTCCCACAGCGAGATGCCCTGCGCGCGCGCCTCGCGACGCACTTCGTCCAGCGTACGGTCGCCGATGCCCCGGGTGGGCGTGTTGACCGCGCGCTCGAAGGCGGCGTCATCGTTGCGGTTGGACAGCAGGCGCAGGTAGGCCAGCGCATCCTTGATTTCGGCACGCTCGAAGAAGCGCATGCCGCCATACACGCGGTACGGCACCTGCTCGCTCAGCAGCGCCTCTTCCAGCGCGCGCGACTGCGCGTTGCTGCGGTAAAGCACGGCCACTTCGGTGTAGCTGCCCCCGTCGCGCACCCATTGGCGGGCACGCTCGACGATGTAGCGCGCCTCGTCCATCTCGTTGTACGCGGCGTACAGGTCGATCGGCTCGCCGTCGCCGCTGTCGGTCCACAGCTGCTTGCCGATGCGATCCGGGTTGTGCGCGATCACCGCGTTGGCAGCGCCGAGGATGTTGGCGGTGGAGCGGTAGTTCTGCTCCAGGCGGATGGTCTGCGCGCCCGGGAAATCGCGCAGGAAGCCCTGCACGTTCTCGACCTTGGCACCGCGCCAGCCGTAGATGGCCTGGTCATCGTCGCCGACCACGAACACGTGGCCGGAATCACCGGCCAGCACGCGCACGAAGGCGTACTGGATGGCGTTGGTGTCCTGGAACTCGTCCACCAGGATCTCGCGGAAGCGGGCGCGGTAGTGCGACAGCAGCGCCGGGTTGTCGCGCAGCAGTTCATGCGCGCGCAGCAGCAGCTCGGCGAAGTCGACCAGCCCGGCGCGGTCGCAGCGCGCCTGATACTCGATGTAGGCCTGGCGCATGGTTTCCAGCCACGCGTCGTGCGGTTCGGGCTGGATGTGCTGCGGGCGGCGGCCCTCGTCCTTCTGCGCGTTGATCCACCACGCGATCTGCTTGGGCGGGTACTTGCCGTCGTCCAGCTCCAGCGCCTGCACCACGCGCTTGACCAGCCGCAGCTGGTCGTCCGAATCCATCACCTGGAAGCCTTCGGGCAGCTTCGCGTCCTGCCAGTGCAGGCGCAGCAGGCGGTTGGCCAGGCCGTGGAAGGTACCGATCCACATGCCACGGCTGCCATGGGGCAACTGTGCATCGATGCGGTGGCGCATCTCGCCGGCCGCCTTGTTGGTGAAGGTCACCGCGAAAATGCCGTGGGTCGGCACGCCATCGACTTCATGCAGCCAGGCGATGCGGTGGGTGAGTACGCGGGTCTTGCCGGAACCGGCACCGGCCAGCACCAGGTGGTGACCGGGGGGAGCGGAGACGGCTTCGCGCTGGGCCGGGTTCAGGCCATCAAGCAGGTGGGAGACATCCATGCCCCCATTTTACGGCATCGCCGTCGCGGCTCCTGCGACCACCTGGGTGGCCAGTGCCTGCGCCTGCTGACGCAGTTCAGGCACCGCCAGGCTTTCCCACAGGCTGCCGATGCGCAGGCTGCCAAGTACGCCCAGCCGTGCCTGCAACTGGCCACCGGCCGCACGCAGGCGGTCGCCCGGCACCGTGCTGTCCAGGCCCAGCCCATGCGGGCCGGGGCGGGCCAGGCCATCGGCCTGCAGCTGCTGCAGCAGCGGATTGCGCAGCGCGCTGGCGCGGGTTTCCACACCGGTGGCGTTGATCACCCCGCTGATCGTCCACTGCTGATCCTTGCCGGAGGAATCGCGACCCGACAGCCGCAGGGCATCGCCTTCGCGGCCGATGCGTTGCAGGCGGGACCGGTGAATACGCAGTTGGCCGCTTTCGATCAGCGCCTGCAGCTGTGCGTCGACCTCTTCGGCGATGCGGTGGCGGTGTACGTCCCAGTAGCGCACCACATGGCGCAGGAAGCGGCGCTGGTCGGCCGCGTCGAGGCTGCACCACAGCGCCTGCCCGTGCGGACGGATGCGGTCCATCACGCCCTGCCACGGCAGGCCGTCGGCCTGCGCCTGGCGCGCGAACCCGCGCAACGCGCGCAGGCGCTGGCGCAGGCTCATCGGCAGCAGCGCAGCCGGGTCGAACGTGGGCAGGCCGCCATGCGCATGCGGCAACGGCAGCAGGCCATGGCGCGAGATCACATGCAGCGGGCCGGTGTGGCCGGCTGCAACCAGCGCCAGCACGGTGTCGGCCATGCTCAGGCCGGAGCCGACGATGGCCACGGCCTGCTCACCGGCCAGGGTGCGCACGCCGTCGTAGTCCCAGGCCTCGATCACATCGTCGGCGGGCAGTGCCTCGGCACCGGCTACCGGCAGCGGCCGCATGCTGTTGCCGGTGGCCAGTGCCACCTGCGCGGCATGCAGCGTCTGTCCATCGCCGAGTGCCAGCTGGTAGCCGTGGTCATCCGGCTGCAGGCCCAGCACCGGCTGCGCGATCACCTGCAGCTGCGCCGGGCTGGCCGCGGCGGCCTCCTGCAGGCGCTGCTGCAGGTAGGCCGCAAAGTAGTGGCGGCACACGTAGCGCTCGCCCAGCACCTCGCGCGCCTCGCCCGGGTAGGCGTTGGCGGCCATCAGGTAGTCGAGGAAATCGCCAGGCTGGTCGGCAAACGCACTCATCTTCGCCGCCGGCACGTTCAGCAGGTGCTCCGGCCACGGCGTGGCATAGGCGATGCCCTGCGCCAGCTGCGAGGCGGGTTCGAAGATGGCAATCGCCAGCGGCGCCTGGGCCTGGCGCAGCACCTGGATCGCCACCAGCACCCCGGCCGCACCACCGCCGATGATCGCCAGGTCCAGTTCGCCATTACGCGGTGAATCAGCCATGCGCCGATTGTAGGCCATCGGCGATGACGGGCCGGGTTGCCGAAGCGGGCGGGAACGACCGCTGTAATGACGGAAACGTCGGAAACGTCGGAAACGACAGGGTAGAGTCGACTGTTAGTCGACTGCTCTTGCGATAAAAATCCCGCGCTGCGCGCGATAGTCGACTAACAGTCGACTCTACCCCGCCGGTTGCATCCACCCCATCGGTTGCACCCCCCCCTGCCGCTTGCATCTACCCCGCCGGTTGCGCGCTCCGCTCACATCAAAGCATCGGCCAGGCGTGCAATGCCTTCGCGGCTGCGCCGCCACGTGGGGCGGCTGCGCCACTGCTGCAGGTCCAGCTGCCGCGACTCGCGCAGGTAGCCATCCTCGATCGCGCACAGCTGCTGCACCAGCGCGCGGTCGTAGCAGACCAGGCCGATCTCGGCATTCAGCGCGAACGAGCGGATGTCCATGTTGATCGAGCCGAGCACGGCGATGTCCTCGTCCACGCTCATGTGCTTGGCGTGCAGGAACTGCGGCTCGTACAGCGCGATGCGCACGCCGCAGCGCAGCAGCTCGTCGTAGTACGCCTCCTGCGCCCACGAGGTCAGCCGCTGGTTGTTGCTGGCCGACAGAATCAGCTGCACCTGCACGCCGGACAAGGCCGCGATGCGCAGCGCGCTCAGCGTGGCCTCGTCAGGCACGAAGTACGGGGTGACCATCACCAGCCGGCGCCGCGCCAGGTGGATCAGCGCCGCCACCGCATCGCGTGCGTTGCTGTAGGGATAGGCGGGACCGCTGGGCAGCAGCTGGGTGGCGATGTCGTCACTGCACTCGGGCACATCGGCGATCACGTCCAGGCGCTGGCCGGTTTCCATGTACCAGTCGCTGGCGAACACCGCTTCCAGATGCGCCACGGCCGGGCCACGCACGCGCGCCACCAGCTCGCGGTTCGGGTGGCCGGGCACGAACTGCGGGCCGGCCAGGTTCTGCGAACCGACATAGGCCA
Source organism: Stenotrophomonas sp. PI_27 (assembly GCF_027854495.1). Lineage (NCBI taxonomy): Bacteria > Pseudomonadati > Pseudomonadota > Gammaproteobacteria > Lysobacterales > Lysobacteraceae > Stenotrophomonas > Stenotrophomonas sp. PI_27. The sequence continues at coordinate 55,322 of NZ_JAJNOF010000009.1, read as the reverse complement.
CTTCGTTGTCGATCACCGCGATCTTGCGATGGTTGCGCAGGTCCATGCGCCCGCTGCGGCGCCAGCGCAGGCCACCGGGCAGCATCGCGCGCACCTCGATGTCGCGCGCTTCCAGGCGCTTGCGATAGGCGCGCAGGCCGCGCTTGGCGCCTACCGCATCGAGCAGCACACGGCATTGCACGCCACGCGCCGCTGCACGCTGCAGCGCCTCGACCACCGCCTCGCCCACTGCGTCGTCGAACATCAGGTAGTACAGCAGGTGCACGCGGTCTTCGGCCTGGTCGATGTCGGCGATCAGCGTGTGCAGCGATTCGTCGTAGTCGGTCAGCAGGTCGACCGCGTTGCCGTGCACCGGCATGAAGTCGCCCTGGCGCTGCACCAGCGGCACGATCTCGGCGCTGGCGGTGTCCGGCTGCGGTGTCCAGCGCAGGCGATGCTGCAGCGCCTGTTCTTCGCGGATGACTTGCGAGGCCTCGGCCTGGCGGCGGATGCGCTCGCGCGACAGCCACGGGTGGCCGAACAGCAGGTACAGCGGCAGGCCCAGCAGCGGCACGAAGCCGACCAGCAGCAGCCAGCTGCGCGCGGCCCCCGGCGTGGTGCGGGTGGGAATCCAGCACAGCGCGACCAGCCGGATCAGCCAGTCGATCAGCAGCAGGTAGGAACCCAGCAACCACTCGAACAGCATCGTGTCGCCCGTCGGGAGGTGATGGGCCATTCTGCCCACCGGCCCTTGTGGAGTCGAGCCGCGCTCGACGGCCTTCCGGTCCGGCGGCACAGCAGCCGAGCGTGGGCTCGGCCCTACAGGACGGCTCAATGCCGCACCGCGTCGGCATGGCGGCGGCCGTTGAGCGCCATGCAGGCAATGCCCGAACGTTCGGCACCCGCATCAGGATGCCAGGCATGAAAAAACCCGCCACAAGGGCGGGTTTCTTCGCGGGGACCAGCAATCCGTGCGGATTACTTGATCTTGCCTTCCTTGTACAGGACGTGCTTGCGCACGACCGGATCGTACTTCAGGAATTCCATCTTCCCCGGGGTGTTCTTCTTGTTCTTGTCGGTCGTGTAGAAGTGGCCGGTACCGGCCGAGGAAATCATACGGACCTTATCGCGCTTGCCTGCCATGATGCTTTACTCCTCAGACCTTTTCGCCGCGCGCACGCAGCTCAGCCAGAACGGAATCAATGCCGTTCTTGTCGATGGTGCGCAGTGCATGCGCGGAAACACGAAGCTTGACCCAGCGGTTCTCGCTGGCCACCCAGAAACGGCGCTCGTGCAGATTCGGCAGGAAACGACGACGGGTCTTGTTGTTGGCGTGCGAGACGTTGTTACCCGTCTGCACTCGCTTGCCGGAAACCTGGCATACGCGGGACATTGCGCACCTCGATAGTAGTAGTTGTCAGCCCGTAGCCCGGGCGACGGCGGCCTCGATGGTTGCCCACCACACGTCAAGAGAATCAAAGGGTTACGCTGGCGTTGGGCGGCCGGGGACGTGCTCCCGGGGGCGCCGCCCGGTAGAAAACCGGACACAGCGAGCCGCGCATTATGCACGGGTTCAAGCACTTGCGCAAGTTACCCACAGGCGGGGACTGAACCGGCAGGGCCGGGGGGACTCCGCCAACCGGCATACTGGCCCGGATCACTGCGGAGCTTTCCATGCGGCTGCTGGCCCTGACCTACGGAACCGAAGGCGATACGCGTCCGCTGGCCATGCTCTGCCATGGGCTGATCGGCGCAGGCCACGCGGTGACACTGCTGGCCGATGGCGGCACCCTGGGCAGTGCGCAGGCGCTGGATGTGCCCCACGCAGCCCTTGAAGGTGACATCCATGACGAAGTGGTCGCCCTGGTGTCGCGTGGCAACGGTGTTGCCGCCGCCAGTTCCGGTCTGGCACGGATGGCGCTGCAGCATGTCAGCGGCTGGATGCGCCAGGCCGATGCGGCCGCAGAAGGCTGCGATGCGATTCTGACCGGTGGCTTGGCGGCCTTCGTCGGCATGAGCGTGGGCGAACGCCGCGGATTGCCGGTCATCGGCACCGGCATGATCCCGCTGACCCCGACGCGGGCCTTCCGCTCTCCGTTCCTGCCACCGGGACGCTCGCCGGGCTGGTTGAACCGCGCCAGCTATGGGCTGGTCAACGGCCTGATCTGGCGCCAGTTCCGCCGGCCGATCAACGCGGCACGCCAGCAACTGGGGCAATCGCCGCGCCGCGCGTTGTGGTCCGGCCTGCCGATGCTCTATGGCATCTCGCCGCAGCTGCTGCCGCCACCGGCGGACTGGCCGGCCGACCACATCGTCTGTGGCCAGTGGCGGCTACCTGATGCGCCCTGGACGCCCCCGGTCGATCTGCAGGCCTTCCTCGATGCCGGGCCGCCGCCGGTGTACCTGGGCTTTGGCAGCATGACCGGGTTTGATCGCGAGCGCGTGCTGCCGGCCCTGCTGCAGGCGCTGGCACCGCGCCGGGTGCTGCTGTTTCCAGGGTGGGCCGGGCTGCCGACGGGCGCGCTGCCAGCAGATGTGTTCGTGCTCGGCCCGACGCCACACGAAGCACTGTTCCCGCATTGCGCACTCGCCATCCACCATGGTGGCAGCGGCACCACGCATTCGGCCTGCCGCGCCGGCATTCCCTCGCTGGTGATGCCGTTCGCCGCGGATCAGTTCTTCTGGGCCGATCGCCTGCATCGGTTGGGCGTGGCACCGGCACCGTTGTCACCGAAGCGACTGGATGCAGCAACGCTGGCGGCAGCCATCACCTTCGCTGAAACCGACGCAACACGCGCACGCGCGGCGGCCCTGGGCGCGGCGATGAGCCATGAGGACGGGGTGGCACGTGGGGTGGCAATGATCGAGCGCTGGTTGAGGCCGGTGTAACAGCGGCCAGACCTCAGCGCAGGTGCGGAATCACCTGCGCCAGCAGATGGGCATCCTTGAGCGCGCCGTGCAGGCCGCGCTGGCTGGGAATGCGCAGGCGCTGCAGCACATCATCCAGCTTGTTGCCCTGGCCCGGCCAGCGCCCGCGCGCCAGCTTCAGGCTGCAGGTGATGCGGCAGTGCTGGGCCAGCGTGCCGGGGATACCGGACAGACGCAGCTCGTTGTCCAGGAAGCCCACATCGAAGGTGGCGTTGTGCGCGACCATCTCGCTGCCGCGCAGGAAGTCCAGCAGTTCGGCGGCCTTGCTGGAAAACAGTGGCTTGCCCACCAGCATCGCATCACTGATGCCATGCACGCGCTGTGCGCCCCAGTCGACCCTGCGCTGCGGCTGCAGGTAGGTGTGGAACTGGCGGCCGCTGAGCTGGCCATCGATCAGTTCGACGGCACCGATTTCGATCACCCGGTGCCCCAGGCGGTGGGAGATGCCGGTGGTTTCGGTATCCAGTGCGACGATGCGGCTCATCAGGGTGTGCGTTCTCCAGCACGTGCACGCCGATTTTCGCACGCGACCGATGCACTCACCCCAGCGCTTCCACCACCCAATCAATGAACACCCGCAACCGCTGGCTCATGTGCCGGTTCGGCGGGAACATCACGTGCATCGGCATCGACGGCAGTTGCCAGTCCTCCAGTACCGGCAGCAACTCGCCACGCGCCACGTGCGGGTCGGCCATGTAGCTGGGCAGCGCCACCACGCCCAGGCCCGCCAGCGCTGCGGCCAGATAGGCGTTTCCGTCATCGAAGCCGACCGTATAGCGGCCCTGCACCTCGACGCGTTCATCGCCGCGCTGCGCGCTGAACACCCGCGCCCGGCCACTGCGCGGGCTGAGGAAGCCGACCATGTGGTGATCGGGCCCTTGCAGCGCGCGCGGATCGGTCGGCAGGCCGAAACGCTGCACATAACCGGGGCTGGCGTGGAAACCGATCGGCAGCGCCGCCAGCGGCCGCGCCACCAGTGCCGGGTCGGTCGGGGTGCCACCCCGGATCACACAGTCGACGTTGTCGGCGATGACATCGACTTCGCGGTCGCTGACGCCGACGTCCAGCTGGATGTCCGGGTAGCGCGCCTGGAAGTCCGGCAGCGCCGGCACCAGCCGCAGCCGCGCATAGGGTCCGGGCACATCCACGCGCAGGCGGCCGCGCGGCTGGCTGGCTGCGTCACCCAGCCCGCCCTCCACCTCTTCCAGCTCGGCCAGCAGGCGGACGATGCGCGGGTAGTAGGCCGCGCCATCGGCGGTGACGCTGACCCGGCGCGTGGTGCGGTTGAGCAGGCGCAGCCGCAGGTGTGCCTCCAGCTGCTGCACCAGCTGGGTGACCGTGGTGCGGCTGATCTGCAGCGTGTGCGCGGCGCGGGTGAAGCTGCCGGTTTCCACGACCCGGGCAAACGCCCGCATCGCCTCGAAACGGTCCATGGCGGGCCATGATTGTTTGGAATTGACAATCAATCTAGGCTGATCATCGCGGTTTATCCAGACAGAACTGGCGCGGAGGATGGCGTTCTCTCCCACGGGATCTTCCCCATGTCACAGCGTGATGTCGTTTTCCCCACCGGCCGCCAGGCCCTGTACGAGCGCAACCGCTACTCGCCGGCGATCCGATCCAACGGTTTCCTGTTCGTCTCCGGCCAGGTCGGCAGCCGCGAGGACGGTTCGCCCGAGCCGGACTTCGAAACCCAGGTGCGCCGCGCCTTCGAGAATCTCAACGCCGTGTTGGCTGCTGCGGGCTGCACGTTCGATGACGTGATCGACGTGACCGTGTTCCTGGTCGATCCAGAGAAGAACTTTGAGAAGGCCTGGGCAATCGTGCCGGAGTATTGGGGCGAGGCGCCGCACCCGACCCTGACCGGTATCGGCGTGACCTGGCTGTATGGGTTCCAGTTCGAGATCAAAGTGATCGCGAAGCTGCCGTGACACGGGTAGTGCCGGCCGCTGGCCGGCAACGCGGTGGGGTCGAAAAGCGTGTCGACCAAGGTCGACACTTACCGGAGCACAGGTGCGCGGCGCACCCGAACGATGTGGTGGGGTCAGAGCTCTTTCCGGAGGAAAGGGATCCGACCCCGCGCCCGGCCCAGCTGAACGGGAGATTCCGACGAATTCCCGAAGCGGCCATTGATATTGTATCCGTCGAAAACCGCTTGCTAGCCTCCCGTCCATGCGCCGGATCGCCCGCCACCTCCGCTCGACCCTGCTGATGCTGCTGATGGCGGCATTCGTGGTCGTGCCGGTGGCCGACGTGCTGGCCTGCGCGGTTGAACCGCACGACACCACTGCGGTGCACGTGGAAAGCAACGCCGATGATGCCGAGGGTGACAGTGACGGCAAGCACACCGGTGCCTGCAGCCACAACCACTGCCACCACTCCAACCTGAGCCTGCCGGCCAGCACCCTCGCCGCCTTCGGTGCGCCGCTGCCGGCGCGCTGGATGAATGCCGGCGACGCGGCGACCTATGCGGTCGCCCAGGATGAATTGACGCGTCCCCCCCGGGCGTGAGTTGAGCGCGTCCCGCGATTGCGGGCTCCCGTTTCACTCACAACCGGAATCCCCCTATGTCGATCCTGACACCTCGGCCGCTGCGTGCGGCCGGGCGGGTCGTCGCCGTGTTGCTGGGCCTGGCCCCAGCGGCAGCGGTGATGGCGCAAGCCGCCCCTTCCTATGACACCCTGCTTGAACGCCTGGACCAGCTGCCCGGCACCCGCGTCGGTGCGGCGCTGGCCGAGGCCGCCGATGCGCGCGCCGACCAGGCCCGCGCACTGCCCAACCCTTCCCTGTCCTGGTCGGCCGAGAACGCCTGGGGCACCGGCTCCTATGGCGGCATGGGCAAGGCCGACAGCGTGCTTACCCTGTCCCAGCCGCTGGAGGTCTGGGGCCAGCGAGGCGCGCGCGTCCGTGCGGCCCGCGCCGAGGCACAGGCGGCCAACCTGCGAGGCACGCAGAGCCGCAGCGACGTGGCCAGCCAGCTGGCGGTGGTCTATGCACAGGCGGAAAGTGCACTGCGCCGCTACACCCTGGCCGAAGAGGCACTGAGCCTCACCCGCGATGACGCCAACGCGGTCAACGCGTTGGTCAAGCAGGGCCGCGAACCGCAGCTGCGTGCGGTGCAGGCGCAGAGCGAAGTGGCCAATGCCAGCGCCGCGCTGGATGAGGCGCAGGCCTTCCGCGATGCCGCGCTGGCCCGCCTGGCCGGCACCGCGCTGCTGGATGCGCCGGTGCAATCGATCAACGACAGCCTGCTCGACCGCGCGCCGCCGCTGCCACGCGGTGCCATCGATACCGCACTGGCGGTGCGCATCGCGGAAGCCGAGGCCGATGCGGCGGGCAAGCTGGTCGACGTGGAGCGCAAGCGCGCCCTGCCCGATCTGAGCGTCACCGCCGCGCAGACCCGCTTTCGCGAGGGGGGCGAGCGTGCCTACAACCTCGGGGTCAGCCTCAGCATCCCGCTGTTCGACCGCAACCGCGGGGGCATCCGCGCCGCCAACGCCGACCAGCGCGCAGCCGAAGCACGCCTGGACCAGCAGCGCCGCGACAGCGAGGCCGAGCGCCTCTCCGCGGTGGCCGGGTTGAAGGCCGCCAGCAGCCGTACCCGCGCCGCCGATGAAAGCGTGGTCGCCGCCGAGGAGGCGTATCGCCTGGCTCGCATTGGCTTCGACGCCGGACGCATCTCGCAGCTGGAACTGCGCAGCACGCGCAGCGCCCTCATCGCCGCCCGCGGCACCGCCGTGGATGCGCGCCTGTCCCGCGTCGCCGCGGAAATCGATCTTGCCCGCCTGGAAGGGCGCGCACCCTTTGTGGAGGCCCCATGACTCTCTCCCGTACTTTCCCGCTGATCGGCGGCGCGCTGCTGGCCGTGCTGCTGGCCGGCTGCGCTGGCAATGCGCAGACGCCTGCAAATGAAGACCCGGCTGCGGCCAAGGCCGGCACCGACGACGGCCATGGCCACGCGTCCGACAGCAAGGAAGCCAAGGCCGAATCCGCAAAGGCGCCCGCCGATGCGGATGAGGGTGTCGTGCAGTTGACCCCCGAGCAGATCAAGGCGTCCGGTATCGAAGTGGTCGCGGTCGGTCGTGGTGGCGGTGGTTCCACGCGCCTGTCCGGCCGCGTCGAACCGTCGGTCGGTGCACGTGCCTCGGTGGCTTCGACCGTGACCGGCCGCGTCGAACGCGTGCTGGTCGCGCCGGGCACCGCGGTGAAGCAGAACCAGGCACTGGCCATCGTAGTCAGTGGCGAAGCCGCGGTGTTCCGCGCCAATGCGCTGGCCGCATCGGCCGAAGCCGAGGCTGCGCGCCTGGCCTATGGCCGCGACAAGGCATTGGTCGAGCAGGGCGTGGTCGCCCGCCAGGAAATGGAAGCCTCGCGCGCACGTTCGCTGGCGGCACAGGCCCAGGCCGCCGCCGCGCAGGCCCAGGCCGCCGCCAACGGTTCGCCGGACAGCAGCGGCCGTGTGCGCATCACCAGTCCGGTGGCCGGCATCGTCGGCAACGTGCAGGTCACCCCGGGTGGCGTGGTCGCCGCCGGCAGCGCGGTGGCCGATGTCGCCGACCCGACGATGAACGAGCTGGTGTTCACCGCACCGCCAGCGCTGGCGGCACAGGTCACGCCGGGCATGACACTGGAAGTGAGCGCGCCGGGTGGCAGCTTCACCGCCACCGTCACCGGTTCGGCCGCCGATGTGCGCCAGCAGGGCGGCGTCGCGGTGATCCGCGCCACGCCGGTGGATGCGGCGCTGCCGCCGGCCGGTTCGCCGGTTTCGGCCGTGGTCGTCACCGAGGGCCAGGATGGCTCGCTCAGCGTGCCGGCCGATGCGGTGCAGAACGTCGATGGCAGCAGCGCGGTGTTCGTCGCCGTCGAAGGTGGCTTCAAGGCACAGCCGGTCCTGGCCGGGCGCCGTGCCGGTGACCGCATAGAGATCCTCGGTGGGCTGACCGGCAGCGAGCGCATCGTCGGTGCCAATGCCTTCCTGCTCAAGGCCGAGCTGGCCAAGGGCGAAGCCGAGCACGGCCACTGAGGAGGCGACCATGTTCAAGCTGATCATTGAAACAGCGGTGCGCCACCGCTGGCTGGTGGTGTTCATGGCCGCGCTGATCGCCGCCGTGGGCCTGTTCCAGCTGGGCAAGCTGCCGATCGACGCGGTGCCGGACATCACCAACCGCCAGGTGCAGATCAACACGGTGGCACCGGCGCTGACCCCGGAGCAGATCGAGCGGCAGGTGACCTATCCGCTGGAAACCGCGCTGGCCGGCATTCCCGGCCTGACCACCACGCGTTCGCTGTCGCGCAATGGCTTCTCGCAGGTCACCGCGATCTTCACCGATGCCACCGACATCTACTTCGCCCGCCAGCAGGTGGCCGAGCGCATGCGCGAGGCGTCCGAAGACCTGCCCGACGGTGCATCGCCGATGCTGTCGCCGGTCACCACCGGGCTTGGCGAGGTGCTGATGTGGACGGTGGACTTCACCGCGTTCGATCCGGCCAAGGTGGCCAAGCCCGGTGAAGCGGGCTGGCAGGCTGGCGAGGTCTACCGCACGCCGGAAGGCAACCTGCTGCGTACACCGGAAGAACGTGCGACCTACCTGCGCACCGTGCAGGACTGGATCATCGCGCCGCAGATGCGTTCCAGCTCGGGGCTGGCCGGGGTCGATACGGTTGGCGGCTACGTCAAGGAGTACGGCGTGCATCCGGACAGCGCCAGACTGGCCGCGCATGGCCTCGGCCTGGCCGACCTGGTCACCGCCCTGCAGCGTTCCAACGTGCAGGCCGGCGCCGGCTTCGTGCAGCGTGCCGGCGAAGGCCTGGTGGTGCGTGCCGATGGCCTGGCGCTGACCACCGACGACCTGGCGCAGGCACCGGTGGCCACCCGCAATGGCATGGTGGTGCGCGTGGCCGATGTGGCCACGGTGGAACTGAGCCGCGCGCCGCGGCTGGGCGCGGCCAGCCGCAACGGCCATGAAGCCGTGCTGGGTACCGCGCTGATGATCGCCGGTGGCAACAGTCGCACCGTGGCGCAGGCAGCTGCCGCGCGCCTGGAGCAGGTGAACAAGTCACTGCCGGCCGACATCGTGGCGGCACCGGTGCTGGACCGCAGCGTGCTGGTCAATTCCACCATCAAGACCGTGGCCAAGAACCTCACCGAGGGCGCGCTGCTGGTGGTGGTGGTGCTGTTCCTGCTGCTGGGCAACCTGCGTGCGGCGACGATCACCGCGCTGGTGATTCCGCTGTCGTTCCTGTTCGCAGTGATCGGCATGAACCGCTTCGGCATCAGTGGCAACCTGATGAGCCTGGGTGCGCTGGATTTCGGCATCCTGGTGGACGGTGCGGTGATCGTGGTCGAGTCGACGCTGCTGATGCTGGGCCAGCGCCGCGCCGAACTGGGTCGTGCGCTGACCGCGATGGAGCGGCTGCGCGTGGCCGCCGATGCAGCGCTGAAAATGGCGCGACCGGCGGCGTTCGGCCAGCTGATCATCCTGCTGGTGTTCGCACCGATCCTCACGCTGGAAGGCGTGGAGGGCAAGACGTTCCACCCGATGGCGGCGACCTTCATGCTGGCCCTGGTCGGTGCCTTCCTGTTCTCCTTCACCTTCGTGCCGGCGATGGCCGCGCTGCTGGTGCGCGAGCCCAAGGTGAAAGAAGGTGACGCACATGCTGACGACGGCGAGCACGAAACCAGGCTGATCCGCGTGCTGCGTGCGCGCATCGAACCAGTGGTGCGCAAGGCCGTGGCGCACCCGCGCACGGTGCTGGCCGGTGCGGTGATGATGGTGGTGGTGGGCGTCGGCGCGTTCTCGCTGCTGGGCCGCGAGTTCATGCCGACGCTGGATGAAGGCAACGTGGCGATGCAGGCCCTGCGCGTGCCGTCGACTTCGCTGGAGCAGTCGCTGGCGATGCAGCTGGCGCTGGAGAAGGCGATCGCCAAAGAGCCGGAAGTGGAAACCGTGTTCTCGCGCACCGGTACCGCCGAGGCGGCCATTGACCCGATGCCGACCAACATCTCCGACAGCGTGATCGTACTGAAGCCGCGCAAGGACTGGCCCGATCCGACGCTGGCCAAGGACGCACTGGTGGCGCGCTTCGAGAAACTGGCCGGGCAGCAGCTGGGCAACAGCTTCGAGTTCAGCCAGCCGATCGAGCTGCGCTTCAACGAACTGATTTCCGGCGTGCGTACCGACCTGGCGGTGATGATCTTCGGCGATGACTTCAGCCAGCTGCAGAAGGTGGCCGACCAGGTGGCGCTGAAGCTGCGTGCGGTGAACGGCGCGGCCGACGTGCGGGTGGAACAGATCTCTGGCCTGCCCACGCTCAACGTGGCGATCGACCACGTAGCGGCGGCACAGTACGGGCTGACCGCCGCAGACGTGAGTGATGCGCTGTCCACCGGCATTGGTGGCACGGCAGCCGGCAAGATCTTCGAGGGTGATCGCCGCTTCAATGTGGTAGTGCGCCTGGACGATGCCTCGCGCAACGATCCGGACCAGTTGGCGTCGCTGCCGATCGCTACGCCATCTGGGCTGGTGATTCCGTTGTCGTCGGTGGCGCGCATCACGGTCAGTGAAGGACCGAACCAGATCAGCCGCAACAACGGCAGCCGCCGCGTAGTGGTGCAGGCCAACGTGCGTGGCCGCGACCTGGGCGGCTTCGTCGGCGAGGCACAGGCCGCGGTGGCCGACGTGGCGCTGCCGCCGGGTGCGTACCTGACCTGGGGTGGCCAGTTCGAGAACCTGCAGCGCGCGGAGAAGCGACTGGCAACGGTGGTGCCGGTGGTGTTCCTGCTGATCGGCAGCCTGCTGTTCATGGCCCTGCGCAGCGGCAAGGAAGCCATTCTGGTGTTCAGCTGCGTGCCGTTGGCGCTGGTTGGCGGCATCCTCGCGCTGCTGCTGCGGGGCATGCCGTTCTCGGTATCGGCGGCGGTTGGCTTCATCGCCGTCTCCGGCGTGGCCACGTTGAACGGCCTGGTGCTGATGCAGGCGATCCGCGAACGCCTGGACGCCGGTGACCTGCCGCTGCAGGCAGCGATCAACGGTGCCTCCAGCCGCATCCGCGCGGTGCTGACCACGGCGCTGGTGGCCATCGTCGGCTTCATCCCGATGGCGATTGCCAGCGGTTCCGGTGCGGAGGTGCAGAAGCCGCTGGCGACGGTGGTGATCGGCGGACTGATCACCGCCACCGTGCTGACCCTGCTGGTGCTGCCGACCTTCGCGGCGCGGGTAGCCAAGCCGCGGGCGGTGGGTTGAGGTGAGAGGGGGTCGGAGCCCTTTCCACAGGAAAGGGATCCGACCCCGTGACCGGGTCGGGTTGCCGGCCAGCGGCCGGCACTACCCGGTAACGGTCAGGCCTTCTTGCGCTCGGCGATATAGGCCTGGATCTGCTGTTCCAGCACCGGCAGCGGCACCGAGCCCTGCTTGAGCAGGGTGTCATGGAACCCCTTGATGTCGAACTTGTCGCCCAGCTCCTTCTCGGCCTGCGCACGCAGGCGCACGATGGCGATCTCGCCCAGCTTGTAGCTCAGCGCCTGGCCCGGCCAGGAAATGTAGCGGTCCACTTCGGTGGTCACTTCATGCTCGCTCAGCGCGGTGTGGTCACGCAGGTAGGCCAGCGCCTGTTCGCGGCTCCAGCCCTTGCTGTGAACGCCGGTGTCGATCACCAGGCGCGCCGCGCGCCACATCTCGTAGGTCAGGCGGCCGAAATCCTCGTACGGGGTTTCGTAGATGCCCATCTCCACGCCCAGCTTCTCGCAGTACAGCGCCCAGCCTTCGCCATAGGCGGAGATGTAGGCGTTGCGGCGGAACTCGGGCAGGTTCTTCTGCTCGGCGGCGATCGCGCCCTGCAGCGAATGGCCCGGATCGGATTCATGCAGGGTCAGCGCCGGCAGGTTGTACAGCGGGCGCGATGGCAGGTTGTAGGTGTTGAGCCAGTAGGTACCCATGCCACCGCGGCCGGCCGTCCAGAACGGTGCGATGTCCGGCGGCACCGGCACGATGGTGAAGCGTGCGCGCGGCAACGTCATGTACTTGCCGAGCTGGCCGTCCGCCCGCTTGGAAATCCACGCGGCACGCGACAGCAGCTCTTCCGGCGTCTTGGCATAGAACTGCGGATCGGTACGCAGGAAGGTCAGGAACTCGGCGAAGCTGCCCTTGAACTTCACCTGCTTGATGATGTCGTTCATCTCGCTCTGGATGCGAGCGACTTCCTCCAGGCCGATCCGATGGATCTCGTCCGGCGACAGGTCCAGCGTGGTGTATTCGTGGATCTGCTGCCGGTAGTACGCCTTGCCATCGGGCATCGCTTCGGCGGCCAGGGTGGTACGCGCCTGCGGCACGTATTCGTTGACGAAGAAGGTGCGCAGCTGCTGGAACGCCGGCACTACCTTGCCGCTGATCGCCGCACGCGCCTGCGCCTGCAGCCTGGCCTGTTCGGCGGCCGGGATGCTGTTGGGCAGCTTCTTGAACGGCGCGTACAGCGGCGATTCGGTCGGGTCCTTCAGCTCGGCGACGGTGGCGATGGACACTTCGCGGCCGTCGAGCACCGCGCGCGGCACGCTGAAGCCACGCTTCAGGCCAGCGCGCATGTTCTCGGTCTGCTGGCCGAAGTAGCGCGGCACATCGTTCAGGCGCGCAATGTAGTTCTGGTAGTCCTGCACGGTCTTCATCTCGCGCCGCGCCATGAAGGACAGGTTGGACCAGAACGAGGAGTCGGCGTTGAACGGCATCTCGTAGGCGCGCAGGCGCACTTCCTCGGCCAGGTTGAACACCTGGTCGTGGTAGATCGCGTAGTTGACCTGGTTGTCAGCCGACAGGGTCTTCGGGTCGATCTTCTTCAGCGCGGCCAGGGTCTCGTCCCACACCTTCAGGCGCGCCTGCTGCGCGGCCGGGCCGACGTCAGGCATGCGGGTGGCGTTGGCGGGCGCGTCTTCATCCTCGCTGGCCTCGCCACCTCCCTGCTGGCGCCACTTCCACTCCTTCTCGTACAGCGCGCGGAAGGCGGCGTCGGCGGGCGATTCGGTGGCCACGCTGGCCGGTGCGGCAGTGGCGGACGGCGCGGCCAGGGCCACGGCGGGGGTGGACAGGGCGAGCAGCAGGGCGACGGCAAGACGGGTTTTCACGAGCACAGGTTCCCGGGAAGGCAGGCCCCGATGATGGCACCCCCCACCGCCCGTGGCATGGGACGAAGGTCCTGCCTGCAGCGCCGGAGGCGCGTGGTAGAGCCGACTGGGTAGAGCCGACTGTTAGTCGGCTGCTCTTCCGCCAGACGTGGCAAAGTCCGCGCTCCGCGCGAAAGTCGACTGACCGTCGACGCTACCCGCAGCAGGGAGGACCGGGAACCGGCCGCCGGCCGAGACCCCGGCACCGAAGGCGCGTGGTAGAGCCGACTGGGTAGAGCCGACTGTCAGTCGGCTGCTCTTCCGCCACATGTAGCAAAGCCCGCGCTCCGCGCGAAAGTCGACTGACCGTCGACGCTACCCAGGGCAGGCACCCCGCAGGCCTCAGTGGCTGGCCTTGTCGCGCTTCCAGCCGCGGTGCTTGATGTCCAGGTGCAGGCTGTACAGCGCGGTGAACGCCGGGAACAGGTTCTGCAGCACGCCCACCGAATCCTGCTTGGCCGAGAACAGGAAGTAGCTCAGCGTCATCAGGCTGCCCAGCACGCTCATGTACCAGAACAGGCGCGGGATCACCGGCTTGCCGGCGCGCTTGGACGCGACGAACTGGACCAGCCAGCGGCCGCCGAACATCAGCGCGCCGGTATAGCCGATCAGCTTCCAGCCGGTCACGTGCAGGCCAGTCCAGTACAGCCAGGTCAGCGGCTGGTCGAGCCAATGCAGCTCCAGATCCATCAACGCTCCTCCACCGCGGTGCGCTTGCTGCGGGTGATCAGCCAGGCCACGCCACGCAGGTCACGGATGCCGACCAGCGCGCGGCCGAGGTTGTTGTACTTCGACACGCCAGCGGTGCGGTGGCGGTGGTTGACCGGCACGCTGGTGGTCTTCCAGCCGGCGCGCTGCATCAGCGCCGGCAGGTAGCGGTGCATGTGGTCGAAGTACGGCAGGTCGAGGAACGCGCTGCGCTCGAACAGCTTGATGCCACAGCCGGTATCGGGCGTGTCATCGCGCAGCATGCGGGCGCGGATGCGGTTGGCCCAGCGGCTGGCCCAGCGCTTGCTGCCACTGTCCTGGCGGTTGACGCGCCAGCCGGCGAACAGCTTCACCTGCACATCGGCAGCGTCGCGTGCGGCCAGCAGCTTGGGGATATCGGCCGGATCGTTCTGGCCATCGCCATCCAGGGTCGCGATCCACGGCGCCCGCGCATGCTTGACGCCGGTGCGCACGGCGGTGCTCTGCCCGCTCTGGTTCACGTGATGCAGTACCCGCAGTTCCGGCGTGGTCGCCTTCAGTCCCTGCAGCACCGCCAGGGTGTCATCGCGCGAGTGATCGTCGATGTAGACGATCTCGAACGGCAGCCGGCCACGCAGCGCAGCGGTGATTTCGGCGACCAGCGGGGCGACATTGTCGCGCTCGTTGAACACCGGGACGACAACGGAAAGCTCGGGTTGGCTCATAAGGCACTCGGCCAAAGGGGGGACAAAGACCGCGCATTCTCCGCAGCCGAGGTTATCCGAAGATGAACCCGGCAGCGTGAGGATCCGTCCTCAGGCGCGATCACCAAAATACTCGCGGCACCACTGCACCACCGGCGGCAGCCCTGCTTCGATCGGGGTCACCGCATCGAAGCCGAAAGCGTCATGCGCGCGCCGGGTATCGGCCATCGTGCGCACCATGTCGCCGGGCTGCATGGGCTTGTAGACCTTCTGCGCGGGGCGGCCGGCAGCCTGCTCGATCACGCTGATGAAGCGCTCCAGCTCGACCGGCGTATGGTTGCCGAGGTTGAACACCCGGTGCGGCACCGGACCATCGGACGGATGCGCGAGCGCGCCGAGGATACCCGACACGATGTCGGAGACATGTGTGAAATCGCGCTGCATGCGGCCTTCGTTGAACACGTCGATCGGGCGCCCGGCCAGCACCGCGCGCGAAAACAGCAGCGGCGCCATGTCCGGCCGGCCCCACGGGCCGTAGACGGTGAAGAAGCGCAGGCCGGTGGCATGCAGGCCGTACAGCTGCGCGTAGGTATGGGCCATCAGCTCGTTGGCGGCCTTGGTCGCCGCGTACAGCGAGCGCGGCTGGTCCACGCGCTGGTCCTCGGAGAACGGCGGCGTGGCCGAATCGCCGTAGACCGAGCTGCTGGAGGCGTACACCAGGTGCTGCACGCCACCGTGGCGGCACAGCTCGAGCATGTTGACAAAGCCGACCAGGTTGCTGTCGACGTAGGCGTGCGGGTTTTCCAGCGAATAGCGCACGCCGGCCTGCGCGGCCAGGTGGATCACCGCGCTCGGCTTCACTTCATCGAACAGTGCGGCCAGGCCTTCGCGGTCGGTCAGGTCCAGGGTGCGCAGGTCCAGCGACGGGCACAGCGCGGCCACGCGGTCGCGCTTGATCTGCGGATCGTAGTAATCGTTGAAGTTGTCCAGGCCGACCACCGACTGGCCGGCCTCCAGCAGGGCGCGGGCGGTGTAGGCACCGATGAAGCCGGCAGCGCCGGTGAGCAGGAGGGTCATTGCAGTTGCCTGGATTTCAATGAGGACAGGTGCAGAGGATACGCCGCAGGCTCAGAACAGCCCGAAACGCTTCCTGGCCACGTTGGTGCGACCGGGTTCGATCACGTCCTGGATCTTCTTCGCATTGAAGCGGTCGAGCAGCGCCTCGGCGCCCTTCTTCAGCTTCAGGTCCATCTCTTCCGGATACAGCGGAACCAGGGTCATGAAGCTGATGGTCCTGCCGTCGTCCAGTTCCAGCGTGGCGAAGTCATCCGGGGTAGTCACCGGCGGCAGCACGATGGCGCCGTCGAAGCCCACGCCCGGCGCATAGGGCTCGCTGGGATGGCCGTTGGGAATGGTGTGGCCGAAGCCCAGCCAGGTGTCGTACTCGTGCGGCAGCCGCGCCATGCCCTTCAGCAGGCGCACCGGCCAGTAGTTGCGTTCGTCCTCGAAAGCCTCCTGCGTGATCGGCCAGTCCGCCGGCAGGGTCACCATCAGTTCCATGTAGCGCGGCACGTCCGCACCGACTTCGGCGGGCACGGTCATCGGCAGGTCGCTCATGCCGGAAGTGACCAGGCGCAGGTACGGGAACTGGTCATTGGCCGGCACCACGTGCACGTCGATGTGCACCAGGTCGGAGATGATCTCGTGGAAGACACCGGACACCGGGCCCAGATGGCGTTCGAGGTGGGCGCTGATCGCCTCGATGTGCTGTTCTTCGCCGATGGCGAGCGCGAAGTCCTTCTGGCGGCTGTGCACCAGGATCGGGCTGCCGCCCGGGCTGACGTCGTCGAATGGGTGGCTCATGTCCTGCTCCCTGGATGAAGCCACGGACCGGAGAGCAGTGCATCCCCCGGTGCGCGCGGCGGTGCGTTCCCTGTCATCTACAGACGCGGCAGGAACAGGCCGCATCCCCTGTCGCGGCGCCGGGCTCAGCCCTGGCGCGTACGCAGCTTTTCCAGCACGCCGTCGAGGGTGTCCAGGTCGGTGTAGTGGATGATCAGCTTGCCCTTGCCACCGCGGCCATGATTGATCGCCACCTTGGCGCCCAATGCTTCGGACAGCTCGGTTTCCAGCGAGGCGATGTCGGCCTGCTGCACCCTCGGCGTGGCCGCCGGGCGGTTGCTCGGCACCTTGCCGGCGGCGAAGGCCTGCGCACGGCGCTCGACCTCGCGCACCGACCAGCCTTCATCGGCCGCTTCCTGGGCCAGCTTGCCGGCCAGCTCGGGGGCCAGGGTCAGCAGCGCGCGGGCGTGGCCCATTTCCAGGCGGCGGGTTTCCAGCAGCAGGCGGATCGCCACCGGCAGCTCCAGCAGGCGCAGCAGGTTGGACACCGCCGCGCGCGAGCGGCCGACGGCCTCGGCGGCCTCGGCATGGGTCAGGGTGAACTCGCTGATCAGGCGCTGCAGCGCTTCGGCCTCTTCCAGCGGGTTGAGGTCTTCGCGCTGGATGTTCTCGATCAGCGCCATCGCGATGACGGTGCGGTCTTCCAGCTCGCGCACCACCACCGGCACTTCATCCAGCCCGGCCAGCTGCGATGCGCGCCAGCGGCGTTCACCGGCGACGATTTCGTAGTTGCCTGCCGGCAGCTGGCGCACCAGGATCGGCTGGATCACACCCTGCGACTTGATCGAGTCGGCCAGCTCGGACAGCTTGCCCTCGTCCATCTCGCGGCGCGGCTGGTACTTGCCCGGCTGCAGCTGGCCGACCGGCAACTTGCGCAGCACTTCACCCGGCAGCGGCTCGATCACCGCAGTGGTGGCCTGCACCTGGCTGACCGCGCCTTTCGGGCCCAGCAGCGCGTCCAGGCCACGGCCGAGGCCTCGCTTCTTGGCTGCCGGCTTGCTGCTGGTCATCAGACGATCTCCACGGCCTTGCCGGCCTTGTTGCGTTCGTTGTTGCGGCGGATGATCTCGCCGGCTAGCCCCAGGTAGGCCACGCCACCGCGCGAGGCGCGGTCGTAGCCGACGATGCTCTGGCCATGGCTGGGCGCCTCGGCCAGGCGCACGTTGCGCGGCACGATGGTGCGGAACACGCGGTCGCCGAAGTGCTCGGTGAGCTCGGCCGACACTGCGTTGGCCAGGTTGTTGCGCACGTCGAACATGGTGCGCAGCACGCCTTCGATCTCCAGCGCCGGGTTCAGGCTGGTGCGCAGCGCTTCGATGGTTTCCACCAGCGCGCTCAGGCCTTCCAGTGCGTAGTACTCGCACTGCATCGGCACGATCACTGAATCGGCGGCGGCCAGCGCGTTGAGCGTCAGCAGCGACAGCGCCGGCGGGCAGTCGATCAGGATGTAGTCGTACTCGTCGCGGATCGGCGCCAGCGCGCGCTTCAGGCGCTGCTCGCGCTCGCTCTGGCCCATCAGCTGGATCTCGGCGGCGGTCAGGTCGATGTTGCCGGGCAGCAGGTCGTACCCCTCGGCGGTCTGCACGCGCACGTCGGCGGCACTG
Source organism: Stenotrophomonas sp. PI_27 (assembly GCF_027854495.1). Classification (NCBI taxonomy): domain Bacteria; kingdom Pseudomonadati; phylum Pseudomonadota; class Gammaproteobacteria; order Lysobacterales; family Lysobacteraceae; genus Stenotrophomonas; species Stenotrophomonas sp. PI_27. The sequence goes on along the minus strand of NZ_JAJNOF010000009.1, from coordinate 37,368 downwards.
TTCTCGCCCAGCAGCAGGTCACAGGTGGAGGCGGCCAGCTCGCGTTTGTCCACGCCACTGCCCATGGTCGCGTTGCCCTGCGAATCCAGGTCGACCAACAGCACGCGCTTGGGTGCGTTGGCCAGGGAAGCGGCCAGGTTGACGGCGGTCGTGGTCTTGCCGACGCCACCCTTCTGGTTGGCGATGGCGATGATGCGGGCCATGCGGGTGTGCCTCGTCGACGTGTGCTGGGACCGGTCATTATGCGTACAACCGGCCCCTTGCGGAAATCGTGGATCGCCAACCCGTTGTTCCACAAGGGGCTGGCGCCGGGAATCAGGGGCCTGTAACGGTGACCAGGTGGCGTTCGCCGGCCAGGCCGGGCACGTTCAGCGGGGTCACCTCGCGCACCTGCCAGCCCGCCGGCAGGTCTGCGATCTCCTCATGGGGGTAGACGCCCTTCATGGCCAGCAGCACGCCGCCGGGGCGCAGCAGGTGGCCACCGACGCGGACGATGCCGGCCAGGGTGTCCATCGCGCGCGCGGTCAGCTGGTCGTAGCGACCGGCCTCGTCCAGCGCCTCGGCGCGCGATTCGGCCACGCGGGCGTTGTCCAGGCCGAGCTGGCGCACGGCCTCGCGCATGAAGCGCGCCTTCTTGCCATTGCTCTCGACCAGGGTGACCTGCAGGCCCGGGCAGGCGATCGCCAGCGGGATGCCGGGCAACCCGGGGCCGGTGCCGAGGTCGGCCAGGCTGCCATCGGCCACGAACGGCTGCATCGCCAGCGAGTCGAGCAGGTGGCGGGTGACCATCTCCTGCGGGTCGCGGATGGCGGTGAGGTTGTAGGTGCCGTTCCAGCGGTGCAGCAGGGCCAGGTAGCGCAGCAGCGGCGGCGCCAGCGCGGCATCCAGGCCCATGCTGGCCAGGCCCTGTTCCAGCGTGGTGGCCACGCTGGCGGGAAGTGGGTGTTCGCTCATGCCGGCATTATCGCCGGTTTTGCACGCCGATTCCCCGCTTCAGTGCGGATACCAGGCCAATGCGGCGCGGAACTGGCCGCTGGCCTGCCACTCGTGCAGGTGCCAGCGCGCGGCCTCCCCCAGCTCCGGGTCGCACCAGTGCAGGTGCAGGGCGCCGTCGGCCCCCGGCGCCAGCTGCAGGCGGTGCAGGCCGAACGAGATGCCCTGCCCGTGCGCCTTCAGGATGGCCTCCTTGACGCACCACACGCGGAAGAACCAGTGCTCGCGGTCGGCCTCGTCCAGGCATTCCAGCCAGGCCACCTCCTGGGGGTGGAAGAAGCGCCGCACGATCTCCAGCAGGCGCGGCCGCGGCCGCAGCAGCTCCAGGTCCACGCCCAGCCGCACGCCTTCGCCCAGCGCCACCAGCAGCACCTCGCCGCTGTGGCTCCAGCCGGTGCCGTAGTGGGCCAACGGGCCGCTCAGCTCCGGCCGGCCCTTGTCATCGCGGACCAGCGGCAGCGTCTCCGGATCAGCCCCGAGGGCCTGCGCCAGCACCTGCCGCGCCTGCGGTTCACCCCGCTGGCCGGGCACATGGGGGCGCCGCCAGACGGTCACCGGACCGAAGCGCCACGGGCCGTCGAGGGTGGCTGGCGGGCTCATGCGCACGCGCCCGTCACGCAATTGCACGACGGGTTCACGGCCGTGCGCGTCAACTGGTCACAGTTCCCCACCGGAGGTTCGATCATGGGCATCATCATCTGGCTGATCGTCGGCGGCATCGTAGGCTGGCTGGCCAGCATCATCATGAAGCGCGATGCCCAGCAGGGCATCATCCTCAACATCGTGGTCGGCATCGTCGGCGCGCTGATTTCCGGCTGGCTGTTCGGCGGCGGCATCAACGAAGCGATCACCCTTCGCACCTTCCTGTTCTCGCTGATCGGTGCGGTGATCCTGCTGGCGATCGTCAACCTGTTCACCCGCAAGAGCATACGGTGATCTGAGGGTAGTGCCGGCCGCTGGCCGGCAGATGTTCCAGAACGGGCCCGGCAATCGTCGGGCCCCGTTCGTTCAACCGATCTGCACCCACGCCGGCGCGTGGTCGCTCGGGCGTTCCCAGGTGCGCGGCTCGCGGTCGATGCCCGAGGCCACCGCACTGCCCTTCAGCGCCTCTGAGACCAGGGTCAGGTCGATGCGCAGGCCCAGGTTGCGGCGGAAACCGGCCGCCCGGTAATCCCACCAGCTGAAGGTACCCGCCTCGTCGTTGTGCAGGCGGAAGCCATCGTGCAGGCCCAGCTGCAGCAGCTTGGTGAGCGCGCCGCGCTCGGCGGTGGAGGTCAGGATGTGGTTGTCGTTCCACACCTCCGGGTCGTGCACGTCGCGGGCGTCCGGGGCGATGTTGAAGTCGCCCATCACGATCAGCTTCGGGTGGCGCTGCAGCTCCTGCGCGACCCACGCATGCACCGCTTCCAGCCAGCGCAGCTTGTACGCGTACTTGTCGGTGCCGATATCCTGGCCGTTGACCACGTACAGGTTGATCACCCGCAGGTCGCCGAAGGTGCCAGCGATGACGCGCTTCTGCTCGTCCTCGAAACCGGGAATGCCGATCTGCACGTCCTGCGCCGGCTCACGCGACAGCAGCGCCACGCCGTTGTAGGTCTTCTGGCCGGCGAACACGCTGCGGTAGCCGGCGGCGATCAGCGCCGAATCGGGGAACTTGTGGTCCTCCAGCTTGGTTTCCTGGATGCCGACGATGTCCGGGCTGAAGTCCTTGAGCCACTGCTCCAGGTGCGGCAGGCGGACATTGAGCGAATTGACGTTCCACGAGGCGATTTTCATGCGGGCATTCTACCCGGGTGCGCTTGGCACGCGTGCCACCCCAGGTGGGCACCCACCGGTAGTGCCGGCCGCTGGCCGGCAACCCCATGAACCGTCGGCAAGACCCCGCAGTTGCCGGCCAGCGGCCGGCACTACCGAAGCAGCAGCTTCAACAACCCCGCAATCTTCGAGTACGGCGGGCGCAGCCGGTCGCTGGCGGCCCAGCGCGACTGCCACAGCACCGGCAGCCGCTTGCTCATCGCATCGAACCCGGCCCGGCCATGGTACGCGCCCATGCCGCTGGCCCCGACCCCGCCAAACGGCAATCCATCGGCGGCGAAGTGCAGCAGCGTGTCATTCACCGTCACCCCGCCGGCCACCACCTGGCCGAGGATGCGCTCTACCGTCGCCGTGTCGTGGCTGAAGGGATACAGCGCCAGCGGCCGGTCGCGGGACAGCACGTCGGCCAGCGCCGCCTCCAGGTCCGGGTAGGCCCGCACCGGCAGGATCGGCCCGAAGATCTCCTCGCGCATCAGGTCCAGGTCGTCCGGCGGGTCCAGCACCACGGTCGGCACCAGCAGGCGCTCGCGGTCGGCGCGCGCGTCATCCACCTGCGCCAGCGGAATCACCGGCACCCCGCGCTGCCGCGCCTGTGCCAGGTAGCCCTGCAGGCGCCGGTACTGGCCTTCATTGATGATGCGGGTGTAGTCGTCGGCATCGCTGAAGTCGCCATAGCGCTCGCGCACCTGCTGCTGCAGCGCCTGCACGAACTCGCGCTGGCGCGCGGTATCGATCAGCACGTAATCCGGTGCGATGCAGGTCTGGCCCGCGTTGAACCACTTGCCGGTGGCCAGCCGTGCGGCGGCTTTGTCCAGCGGGAAATCACGGCAGACGAGGGCCGGCGACTTGCCGCCCAGTTCCAGCGTGACCGGTACCAGATGCTCAGCCGCGGCGGCCATCACCTTGCGGCCGACCGCCGTCGAGCCGGTGAACAGCAGATGGTCCAGCGGCAGCGAAGACACCGCAGCCGCCACGTCCGCCCCACCCTGCACCACTGCCACCCGATCGGGCGGGAACACGCTGGCCAGCAGATCGGCCAGGAACGCACTGGTGCGCGGCGTGTGTTCCGAAGGCTTCAGCAATACGTGGTTGCCGGCCGCAATCGCGGTGGCCAGCGGCACCAGCGCCAGCGTGACCGGGTAGTTCCAGGGCGAGATCACCCCGACCACGCCCAGCGGCGTCGGCCGCAGCTGCGCGCGCGCTGGCCACAACTTCCAGCCCGCCGATGCCCGCTGCGGCTTCGACCAGCGCCGCAGGTGGCGACGCAGGTGGTCGATGGCCGACAGCACACTCATGCCATCGGCCAGCTTCGATTCAACGTGGGCGCGGTGGCCGAAGTCTTCGGCGATGGCCTGGGCCATTTCGTCCAGTCGCGGCTTGAGCGCCTCGCGCAGGCGGCGCAGGTCGGCTTCGCGCTGGTCGAGCGTGGGCCGCTGCGACTGCCAGGCGCTGCGCAGGGTGTGCAGGAGAGCGGGGAGGTCTTCCGGCGTAGTGGTGGTCATGGGCCGACTATACGGGGTGCTGCGCAACGCAATGGTAGTGCCGGCCGCTGGCCGGCAAGGGCTTCATGTGCGCGGCGATTCAGGAGGTTGCCGGCCAGCGGCCGGCACTACCGGATGCGGGCCGAGTGGGCACGGCCCATAAACAGAAAGGCCGCGGTCTGCACCGCGGCCTTTCCTTCACTGCATGGAACCCACCGGTTACTTGGTGATATCCACGTCCTTGGTCTCACGCAGGAACAGGCCGCCGATCACCACCGACATCAGCGCGATGATGATGGGGTACCACAGGCCGTAGTAGAGGTTGCCGGTACCGGCCACCAGCGCGAACGAGATCGCCGGCAGGAAGCCACCGAACCAGCCGTTGCCGATGTGGTACGGCAGCGACATCGAGGTGTAGCGGATGCGGGTCGGGAAGAGTTCGACCAGATAAGCGGCAATCGGACCGTAGACCATGGTCACGTACAGCACCAGCAGCCACAGCATGAAGATGGTGCCGGCGATGTTGATGCGGGCGCCGTCGGCCTTGGCCGGGTAGCCGGCGGTGGTCAGGGCGGTCTTCAGTTCCGCACCGAACGCATCGGCCTTGGCCTTGCCTTCTTCCTTGGTCAGGCCAGCGGCCTCATACGAGGTGACGCTGGCACTGCCCACGTTCACCATCGCCAGCGAACCGGCGGCGGCGGGCTGCACGTCGTACGGCACACCGGCCTTGGTCAGCGCGGCGGTGGCCACGTCGCAGGAGCTGGTGAACTTGCGCAGGCCCACCGGATCGAACTGGAACGAGCAGGTGTTCGGATCGGCCACGACCAGCGCCGGCGAGCTGCTGCGGGCTTCTTCGATGGCCGGGTTGGCGAAGTGGGTCAGGCCCTTGAAGATCGGGATGTAGGTAACAGCTGCCAGCAGGCAGCCGGCCAGGATGATCTTCTTGCGGCCGATACGGTCGGACAGCCAGCCGAAGAAGATGAAGAACGGCACGCCCAGCGCCAGCGCCGCCGCGATCAGCAGGTAGGAGGTGGTGGCATCAACCTTCAGCATGCTGCTGAGGAAGAACAACGCGTAGAACTGGCCGCCGTACCAGACCACGGCCTGGCCGGCCGCCGCACCGAGCAGGACCAGCAGCATCAGCTTCAGGTTGCCGCCCTTCAGGCTGTCACGGAACGGCGTCTTGGAGCCCTTGCCCTCGGACTTCATCTGCTGGAACAGCGGCGATTCGCTCAGCTGCAGGCGGATCCATACCGACACGCCCAGCAGCAGGATCGAGACCAGGAACGGGATGCGCCAGCCCCAGGCTTCGAAGGCTTCATTGCCCAGGAAGTAGCGGCAGGCCAGGATGATCAGCAGCGACATGAACAGGCCGAGCGTGGCGGTGCACTGGATGAAGCTGGTGTACAGGCCGCGCTTGTCGTCCGGCGCATGCTCGGCCACGTAGGTGGCAGCACCGCCGTACTCGCCGCCCATCGCCAGGCCCTGGGCCAGGCGCAGGATGATCAGGATCACCGGCGCGGCGAAACCGATCGAAGCGTAGTTGGGCAGTACGCCGACCAGGAAGGTCGAGATGCCCATGATCAGGATGGTGACCAGGAAGGTGTACTTGCGGCCGATGCGGTCGCCGAGGCTGCCGAAGAAGGCCGCGCCGAACGGGCGCACGAAGAAGCCGGCGGCGAACGCCAGCAGGGCGAAGATCATGCCCGTGGTTTCATTGACGCCACTGAAGAACTGCTTGGCGATGATGGCCGCGAGCGAGCCGTACAGGAAGAAGTCATACCACTCGAAGACCGTGCCGAGGCTCGAGGCGAAGATGACCTTCTTGTGGCCCTTGGTCAGGGTGCCCGCTTTATGTGCGGTGCTGGGTGTACTGGACATGGGACGTTTTCCCTCTGTAGGTGCCGACCGCCGGTCGGCACTCAATCTCGGTGGGTGCCGGTCACGGGACCGGCTCCGTTCTGGGTAGGTGCCGGCCGCTGGCCGGCACGCTCTTAGAAGCTGTACTTCGTGGTGAACTGCAACCGGGTGATGTCACCCTTGTTGCCGTTCTCCACTTCGCGACGGCCGTACATCAGCTCGGCGCCGATATCGACCTTGGGCAGTGGTGAATAGAAGATGTTGCCGCGGATGCTCTGCACGCTCTTGGTCACCAGCGGGCCGAGGATGCTGTCGTTGTCGTAGTCGCTGCGCGCGTAGATCAGGTTGGTGCGCAGCTTCGGCGAGAACGCATGCCGCCAGCCGACATAGCCGGCCAGCACGCCGGTCGGGTTGAGCTCATCGCGGGCCACGTCGTAGGCGCTGTCGGCGGTGATGCCCAGGCCGATGTAGCGGGCGATGCCTTCGCCGCCGGTCAGCTGGTAGTGCAGCGAGTCGCTGTCACCCATCACCCACTTGCCGCCCAGGGTCAGGCCGCCGGCCACCTTGTCGGCCTTCGCGCCGGTGGCCTGGTTGTCGACCTTCAACTGGCGGACGATGCCACCGACACCGAAGGTGCCCCAGTCACCCTTCCAGCCATAGCGCAGGGTCAGGTCGGGCAGGCTGCCACGGTCGGAGTTGGCGCTGGCGTTGGTCCAGGCACCGGTGACCGGGTTGCGGCTGCCGGTGAGGGTGGTGGTTTCCGGGTTTTCCAGCGCGACGCTGAAGCCGCCCTGGGTGTAGCGCACCTGGGCCTGGCGCACGAAGATCACGCCGTCGGTGGGGCCGACGAAGTCGACCGCTTCGGGCAGTGCGGCCGCGTCCATGAAGTTGGACCAGGTCTGGCCGGCCAGCCAGTTGTTCCAGTACATGTAGGCGTGGCGCAGGGTCACGCCATAGGTGTTGGTGGCGGTCTGGTTGCCCAGCGAGTTGCCGAAGAAGTCCATCTCGAAGAACGCACCGGCCTTGTTGCCCGATTCGCTCACGTTGTCGATGCCCAGGTTGAAGCGCGAGAACTTGGCATGGGCGTTGAAGTCGGTGCCCGACCGCTTGCCGCTGCCGCCGGCGCCTTCCACCGGGGTCTGGCCAGGCAGGTACAGCGAGCGGCCGGTGGCGTCGTCGGCCAGCTGTCCATCGCTGGTCTGGGTGGCCAGGAAGTCGGCCTTGATGAAGCCGCCGATCTTGACCGTGGTGCCCGGTGCGGCGCCCGGGGTGAGGGTGGTGACCTGGATCGGCTGCTTGCCGGCCGGCACCTGCGCGACCGGCTTCTGCTCGGCCTGCACCGTGCGCACTTCGGTCACCGCCTGCTGGGTCTGGCTGATCTGGGTCTGTTGTTGTTGCTGCGAAGACAGCAGCAGCTGGACCTGGCGTTCCAGTTCGGCAACGCGTGCTTCCAGTGCTTTCTCTTTGGCGGTCTCTGCGAACGCCATGCCCGGTGCGACCAGGGCGACCAGCAGGCAGGCCGCCAAAGGTGTGCGCACGGCTTTCAACGTACGGTGGCTCATGTTGCCCTCTCTCCCAAGTGGCAAGGTGATGCCGCGCGTGGGGCACGGTCGAGCCGAGACTGCGGGGCGATTATGTACAGCGGCTATTCGCCATTGGTCGAACCCGCCCCTGCTGGGCGCTCACTTTCGACCATGGTCTAACCAGGGTGGTGACGCGACCGGGGGTGGATGGGGCAAACTGAGGGGGATCGGTCGCTGCGATGCTGCGACCGCACATACAAAGTCAACGTGCAAGTGAGGGTGCCATGGCTGATATCTACCCCGTCGATCCGCAGTTCGCCGCCAAGGCACGCATCGACAAGACGTCGTACGAACAGCAGTACCAGGCGTCGGTGACCGACCCGGATGGTTTCTGGGGCAAGGCCGCCGAGCGCCTGCAATGGATGCGCAAGCCGACGAAGATCAAGAACGTCAGCTATGACCTGTCCAACTTCCACATCAAGTGGTTCGAAGATGGCGAGCTCAATGCCAGCGTGAACTGCCTGGATCGGCAGCTGGAAACGCGCGGCGACAAGACCGCCCTGCTGTTCGAGCCGGACGGCCCGGATGCACCGGCCCAGCATGTGACCTATCGCGAGCTGTACGAGCGCACCTGCCGCCTCGGCAACGCGCTGCGCAACCTCGGCGTCAAGAAGGGCGACCGGGTCACCATCTACCTGCCGATGATCGTCGACGCCGCGGTGGCCATGCTGGCCTGCGCGCGCATCGGTGCGATCCACTCGGTGGTGTTCGGTGGCTTCGCGCCGAACTCGATCGCCGACCGTGTCAGCGACTGCCAGAGCAAGCTGATCATCACCGCCGACGAAGGCCTGCGCGGTGGTCGCAGGATTCCGCTGAAGGCCAACGTCGATGCCGCGCTGAAGCTGCCGGGCACGAACACCGTGGAGACCGTGCTGGTGGTGCGCCACACCGGCGGCGCGGTAGACATGCAGGCCCCGCGCGACCGCTGGTTCCACGATGTGGTGGACAGCCAGCCGTCCAGCTGCGAACCGGAACGCATGAACGCGGAAGATCCGCTGTTCATCCTCTACACCTCCGGTTCCACCGGCAAGCCGAAGGGTGTGCTACACACCACCGGCGGCTACCTGCTGTACGCGGCCTACACCCATGAAGCGGTGTTCGACCTGCGCGAAGACGATATCTACTGGTGCACCGCCGACGTCGGCTGGGTCACCGGCCACAGCTACATCGTGTACGGGCCGCTGGCCAACGGCGCGACCTCGCTGATGTTCGAAGGCGTGCCGAACTACCCGGACACCTCGCGCTTCTGGAACGTCATCGACAAGCACAAGGTGACCATCTTCTACACCGCCCCGACCGCCATCCGTGCGCTGATGCGCGAAGGCGAGGAGCCGGTGAAGAAGACGTCGCGCGCGTCGCTGCGCCTGCTCGGCAGCGTCGGCGAGCCGATCAACCCCGAAGCCTGGCGCTGGTACTACGAGGTGGTCGGCGACAGCCGCTGCCCGATCGTCGATACCTGGTGGCAGACCGAAACCGGCGGCATCCTGATCTCGCCGCTGGCCGGCGCGATGGACCTCAAGCCCGGTTCGGCCACCCTGCCCTTCTTCGGCGTGCAGCCGGCGCTGGTCAATGCCGATGGCGAGATCCAGGACGGCCCGACCGAAGGCAACCTGATCATCCGTGATTCCTGGCCGGGCCAGATGCGCACGGTCTACGGCGACCACCAGCGCTTCATCGACACCTATTTCCGCACCTACCCGGGCAGCTACTTCACCGGCGACGGTTGCCGCCGCGACGAAGACGGCTACTACTGGATCACCGGCCGCGTCGACGACGTGATCAACGTGTCCGGCCACCGCATCGGCACTGCCGAAGTGGAAAGCGCGCTGGTCTCGCATCCGAAGGTGGCCGAAGCGGCGGTCGTGGGCTTCCCGCATGACGTGAAGGGCCAGGGCATCTACGCCTACGTCACGCTGGTGGCCGAAGAGGCGCCGAGCGATGAACTGCACAAGGAGCTGATCGCCTGGGTGCGCAAGGAGATCGGCCCGATCGCCACGCCGGACCACCTGCAGTGGGCGCCGGGCCTGCCGAAGACCCGCTCGGGCAAGATCATGCGCCGCATCCTGCGCAAGATCGCCGAGAACGCGCCGGACCAGCTGGGCGACACCTCGACCCTGGCCGACCCGTCGGTGGTGGCGTCGCTGGTGGACGAGCGCAAGGTGCGCTGACGTACGACCCGGGGCCGGACCCCCGGGTTGGATCCCGTTCCGCCAGGAACGGGCTCTGCCCCCCCGGAGGATCTGGCCCCATGCAGTTTCCCCCCACGGTTCCCCCCGACCATGACCACCCTCCTGATTGCCGATGACCACCCGCTGTTCCGCGAAGCCCTGCGCGGGGCGGTACAGCGGGTCATCCCCGGCGTGCAGCTGTTCGAGGCCGACAGCGTGGAAGCGCTGTATGCACTGGCCGACCAGCACAACGACGCCGACCTGGTCCTGATGGACCTCAACATGCCTGGTGCACAGGGTTTCAACGCGCTGGTGCACATGCGTTCGCTGCACCCGCACCTGCCGGTGGTGGTGGTGTCCGCGCGCGAGGAAGCCACGGTGATGCGCCGCGCGCTCGACCACGGCGCGCTCGGCTTCATTCCCAAGTCCGCCGACTCGGACACCATCGGCCATGCACTCGGCACCATCCTCGATGGCGAAACCTGGGCGCCGCCGGAGGCGCACAACGTGCCGCCCACCGGCAGCGAAGAACGCGAAGTCGGCCAGCGCCTGCGTGAGCTGACCCCGCAGCAGTTCCGGGTGCTGCAGATGCTGGGCGCAGGTCGCTTGAACAAGCAGATCGCCTACGACCTCAATGTCTCCGAAGCGACGATCAAGGCCCACGTCACCGCCATTCTGCGCAAGCTCGGCGTGACCAACCGCACCCAGGCCGTGCTGATGGCCGGCAAGCTGGCGATCGACGACGACGCCATCGTGCTGCCGCCGGAAGAAGATTGAGGTAGTGCCGGCCGCTGGCCGGCAGTCACCTGGAACGCCTTGAAACGCCCTGGTAGGTGCCAAGCTTGCTTGGCACGCTTCTACCGACGCTCCTGCCGGCCAGCGGCCGGCACTACCCGACACCGCTGCGCTCGCGATATAGCCATCGCTATACAAACCAGCCCTGCCTGCGCGTTTCGCTGGAAATGCGCCACGCGCGAATCGCGGTGCTAAGCTTCGCGTCCCCTTGGGGAGTAGCCGGATTCCTTCGCAGGAATCGTCCACGTCAACATACTCGGCCAGTGCGCCGTGGCGTGGACAACCATGATGGTTGGCGAGACCAGCGGCCCGCGCGCGCAACGTCAGGTTGGGCGCGAGCGCAGGCCGTGCGTCCGTCCTTGCCCGACCTCAGCAGCTGTCCATGTCCCCCATTTCGATCCTCCTGATCGGCTTCGCCATGTCCACCGATGCCTTCGCCGCGGCGATCGGCAAGGGTGCGGCCATGCGCAAGCCGGTGTTCCGCGATGCACTGCGTGCTGGCATCATCTTCGGCGTCATCGAGGCGATCACGCCCATCATCGGCTGGCTGTTGGGCCGCGCCGCGCTGCAGTACGTCGAAGCCTTCGACCACTGGATCGCCTTCGGCCTGCTCTGCGCGCTGGGCATCCACATGATCTACAACGGCCTGCGCCCGGACAATGCCGAGGAAGACGAAGACCCCTCGCAGCACCACGGCTTCTGGAAGCTGGCGCTGACCGGTTTCGCCACCAGCATCGACGCGATGGCGGTAGGTATCGGCCTGGCCTTCATGGACGTGCATATCGGCGTGATGGCCACGGTCATCGGCCTGTGCACGCTGACCATGGTCACCGTCGGCATCATGCTCGGCCGCGTGCTGGGCAGCATGGTCGGCAAGCGTGCCGAGATCATCGGTGGCGTGATCCTGGTGATCATCGGCGCGACAATCCTGTACGAGCACCTGCACGGCGTGGGGTAAAACGCCGAGAGCGAGCGATTGCATGGTTGCCGGCCAGCGGCCGGCACTACCAGACGTCACATCCACGCAGGGCGTGGATCTACTGCCGGGCTGATGAAGCTTTGGTAGATGCCCGACTTGCCTGGCATGGTTTCACGTCGTGGTTGCCGGCCAGCGGCCGGCACTACTGAGCATCGCGCAGCGCGCCCAGGAAGGCGCGCAGCGAGGCCGGCTTGATCGGCTTGGTCAGCACGCGGTAGCCACGCTCGCGTGCCATCCGCTTCAGTTCGTCGCGGCCATCGGCGGTCAGCAGCGCACCCGGCAGCGGGTAACCGGCCGCTTCGCGCAACGCCACCAGCGCATCCAGGCCATCCATGCGGTCGTGCAGGTGGTAATCCACCAGCATCACCTGCGGGCGCTCGGCGATCTTCTCCAGTGCCTGGTCAACGGTGGCGGCAGTGATCACCTGTACCTGCCAGCGACCGAGCAGCGCACGCATGCCGTCGAGGATCTCCTCGTCGTTGTCCACGCAGAGCACGCGCAGGCCCGCCAGGGAGTCGCTGCGCACGGGTGCCGCTACAGCCTGTACCGGCGCGGCCAGGTCCGTATAGCCCGGCAGCGCTGCCACCCGCGGCAGGATGATCGAGAACATCGAGCCCTTGCCGACCCGGCTGCGCGCGCTGAGGCGATGGTCGAGCAGGCGCGAGATGCGCTGGCAGATCGACAGGCCCAGGCCCAACCCCTGCTCACCCCAGTCGAACGGCTGCTGGTAGCGATGGAACTCATCGAAGATCTGCCGCATGTGGTGCTCGGGAATGCCCGGGCCGGTATCCCAGACCTGCAGCTCCACTTCATCGCCACGCTGGCGCACCGCCAGCACGATGCGGCCCTGGCGGGTATAGCGCAGCGCGTTGGCCAGGAAGTTCTGCAGCACGCGCCGCAGCAGGCGGCGGTCACTGCGCACCCAGGCCGGGCGCGCAAACAGGTCCAGGCGCAGGCCACGGCCGGCGGCGACCGGGGTGTACTGCGCCGCCAGCTCGCGCATCAACGCACTCACGTCGAATTCGCCGATCACCGGGTGCAGGCCACCGGCGTCGAGCCGGGAGACATCCAGCAGGCCATCGAGCAGTTCTTCGGCCGCACGCAGCGACGCATCCACGCGTTCGGCCAGGTGCTTCTGTTCGTCACTCACGTGGTCGCTGTCGCGGAGTGCGGAAGCAAACAAGCGCGCAGCGTTCAGCGGCTGCAGCACGTCGTGGCTGATCGCCGCCAGGAAGCGGGTCTTCGACTGCTGCGCGACCTCGGCCTCATGCGAGCGCTCGGCCACGCGCTGTTCCAGCGTTTCGTTGGCTTCCAGCAGCGCCTTCTCCGCGTGCTTGTAGTCGGTGATGTCGTTGTAGCTGGTCACGTAACCGCCGCCGGGCAGCGCCTGGCCGCGCATCTCGATCACCTTGCCGTCGCTGCGCGTGCGCTCGAACACATGCGGCGAACCGGCGCGCATGTAGCCGATGCGGCGATTGATCTGCACTTCGATATCGCCCTCGCCCAGCTCGCCGCGCTCGGCGTTGTAGCGGATCAGGTCGGCGACCGGGCGGCCCACATAGAGCATGCCGTCGGGGTAGCCGAACATGTCCTGGTAACGCCGGTTCCACGCGGTCAGGCGCATGTCCGGATCGACCACGCTGACCCCGGCGCTGATGTTCTCCAGCGTGGTCGACAGGATCTCGCGGTTGAAGCGCAGCTCCTGCCCGGCTTCGTCGAGCACCGCCACCACTTCGCCCAGGTCCATGCCCGAACCACGCAGCAGGCTGGTCAGCAGCAGGCGCGCCGAGGCCGCACCAATCGACGCGGCCAGCAGGCGTTCGGTGAACTGCACCCACGGCCGGTCCGCAGGCGCCGAAGACTGCAGCTCGCGGCCCAGCGACTGTGCCTGCTCGAAGAACGAGCGCCGTGCATGGCGCTCGCCGACCACGCGCGAGGCCAGCGCCAGCAGGTCGCCCACGTGCACGTGGCCGGGCCAGCCACCGGCCACCGACGGGCGCTCGGCATACGGGTCGAGGAACGGCGCGGCGCGCAGGCGCTCGTCGACGCCGGGTCGCCAGCGTGCGGACACCAGCATCATCGTCGCCGCGTTGACCAGCAGCGACCAGAACGTGCCGTGGGTCAGCGGGTCCCAACCGGTCATGCCGAACAGCTGCTGCGGGCGCAGCCACTCGATGCCGAACGGGCCGTGCTGCACCCAGGCGGCATCGACCCAGCCGGCCATGGTCATCGCCGGCAGCAGCAGGGTGTACAGCCAGGTGGCGAAGCCCAGCAGCATGCCCACCTCGACGCCGCGCCGGCTGGCACCGCGCCAGTACAGGCCGCCGATCAGGCCGGGCGCGAACTGCGCTACCGCCGCGAACGCCATCAGACCGTACGAGGCCAGCGTGCTGTCATTGCTGCTGGTGCGGTAGTAGCTGTAGGCCATCAGCGCCAGCAGCAGGATCGCCAGGCGGCGGATCCACAGCACGCGCGAGGCGACGTCGGCCGCCTCCTGGTGGTCGCCGCTGCGACGCAGCAGCACCGGCATCACCAGGTCGTTGCTGACCATGGTGGCCAGCGCGATGGACGACACGATGACCATGCCGGTGGCCGCCGAGAAGCCGCCCACGTAGGCGATCAGCGCCAGCGCATTGCGGCCTTCGGCCAGCGGCAGGGCCAGCACCATCGAGTCGTCGGCCACGCTGCCGCCGGTGCCGAACAGGGTCACGCCGGCGGTGGCGATCGGCAGCACCATGCCGGAGATCAGCACCAGGTAGCCGCCGAACATCCAGCGCGCGCGGCGCACGTCGCGTACGTCACCGCACTCGACCACGGCCACGTGGAACTGGCGCGGCAGGCAGATGATGGCGAGGAAACTGAGCAGCGTCTGCGAGATGAAGCCCACCGGCGGCAGGCCAGTGAACAGCGTATGCACTGACTGCACCACCGCGTCGGTGCGGTTGCTCAGCCACAGGTAGGCGAACACGCCCACGGCCAGCATCGCCAGCAGCTTGATCACCGATTCGAAGGCAATCGCCAGCATCATGCCGTGGTGGTGCTCGGTGGCATCGACCTGGCGGGTACCGAACAGGGTGGCGAACAGCGCCATCAGCAGGGCCACGTACAGCGCCGGATCGGTGAAGAAGCCGGTGGGACCGGTGTTGCCGGTCAGCACCTGCAGGCTCATCGCCACTGCTTTGTACTGCAGGGCCAGGTACGGGATGATGCCGATCAGGGCGATGATCGCCACCAGCGCCGCCAGCCGCCGCGAGCGGCCGAAGCGCGAGGAGATGAAGTCGGCGATGGAGACCACGTTCTGGCTGCGCGCGATCAGCGCCAGGCGCTCGATGATGCGCCACCCGAACAGCAGCAGCAGCAGCGGGCCGATGTAGATCGGCAGGTAGCCCACGCCGTTGCGCACGGCGGTGCCGACCGCGCCGTAGAAGGTCCACGACGAGCAGTACACGGCCAGTGCCAGGCTGTAGACCACCGGCCGCAGCCACGGCCGGTCGGGGTACATCGGCCGACGGTCGCCCCACCACGCCACGCCGAACAGCAGCGCGGCATAGGCAACCGAGACCAGCAGCAGGATCCAGCTGGAGACCACGCGCGCGTTTCCGTCGGAAGAACCCGCAGTGTAGGCCAGGCGTGGCCGGGGGTGCGGGCGCGTTGGGGGCAACCACCCCCACCAGGGTGGGGGTCTACGTGGTGCGGGCCACGACCGTGGGTCGTGGCCGGCGTCTTACTGGGCCGGCACGCCCATTTCCTTCAGCAGTTCCGGTGCCGGGTAGACCTTGGCCAGCAGCCAGCGCAGGTAGCGCATGTCCACGTGCACGGCGCGCTTGTAGCGCGGGTCGAACCACCAGCTGGCGCTGACCGACTCCCAGTTGCTGTCGAAGTTCAGGCCGATCAGTTCACCCTTGGCGTTGAGCACCGGCGAGCCGGAGTTGCCGCCGGTGGTGTCCAGGTTGGTCAGGAAGTTGACCGTCTGAGTGTTCAGCGCCGGGTCGGCGGTGCTGCCGAAATCACCCTTGGCGATCGCCGCCAGCAGCGGCTTGGGCGCATCGAACGGATAGGCGTTGGTGTTCTTTTCGACGATGCCGGCCACGGTGGTCACCGGCGAGTAGGTCACGCCATCGCGCGGGTGCAGCGCCTCGACCTTGCCGTAGCTGATGCGCAGGGTGCGGTTGGCATCCGGGTACACCGCGCGGCCCTGCTTGGCACGCCAGGCGAACAGCGCCTGCATGTACGCCGGTCGCAGGCGCAGCTGCTCGCCTTCGCGGGTCTTGCTCTCGTTCTCGATGCGCAGCTGCGCGGCTACCAGCGGGCCGGCCACGGCGATCAGCGGGTCGGCGGCCAGGGCCTTGCCTTCGCGCGCAGCCGCGAAGCGCGACAGGCGCTGCGCCTCATCGCCCAGCTGGGTCCCGGCATACAGGGTGTCCAGCGCCGTGGCCAGCTGCTGCGGGGTACGGCCGAAGGCCGCGTCGAACTCGGCCACGCGCTGCGCGTCGGGCAGCTGCTGGTAGCGGGTCAGCAGGGTGGTCAGCAGGGCCTTCTCGACCTCGGGCGCGTAGCGACGCTGGACCTGCTTGAGCACGCCTTCGATCATCGCCTGGTCGCGCTGCTGGTAGCCGCTCTCGCGCTGTGCGTCCGGCTTGGCCGATTCGATGCGCAGGCGTTCCAGCAGCAGCGCCGAGCGCAGCAGCTGGCTCTGTGCGGCCATCTGTTCCAGCAGCAGGTCGCGCTCGCCCACCGCCGCGCCCTGCGACAGGTTGGCCAGCAGCGCCTTGATGTCGCCCTGGTACCTGCGGTCGGTGGCGGCCAGCATGGCGCGCTCGTCGGCGGCACGCTGGGCCTTGGCGTCGCTGCGCAGCAGGCCTTCCAGCTCGCCGGCGGCGCGCTTGCGGTTGTTCTTCAGCGACTGCAGCTGCGAGGCGTAGCGGGTGCGGGCCTGCGCGTCCTTGGCGCTGGCCGCCTCGATGGTGTCGATCATCTGCTGGAACACCGACACGCGGCGCGGCAGCACGGTATCGATCTGGCCGGCGAATTCGGCCGCGGTGCGGTGGCGGTAGGTGATGCCCGGGTAGCCGGCCAGCATCGCGTAGTCGCCTTCCTTCGGGCCCTCGACCGACATCTGCAGGTGTGCCGGCGCCTGGTAGGGCACGTTGTCCTTGCTGTAGGGGGCCGGCTTGCCGTCCTTGCCCACGTAGGCGCGCAGCAGGGTGAAGTCGCCGGTGTGGCGCGGCCACATGAAGTTGTCGATCTCATCGCCGTAGTTGCCGATCGCACGCGGCGGCGCGTACACCAGGCGCACGTCGCTCAGTTCCAGCTGGGCGATGCGGTAGAAGTCGGTGCCGTAGTACATGTTGGCCACCGAGCAGCGCACGCTGCCGTCCTTCTCGCACTCGGCCACGATCTGCTTGCTGGCGGCATCCACGGCATCGAAGTAGGCACGGCCGGTCTTGCCCCGCGCCTGCGCCAGCACCTGGTCGGTCACCTTGTCGAAGCCGACGGTGACCAGCACGCGGAAGTCCGGGTTGGCCGGGCGCTCGTCGGCACGGCCGTTGGCGATGAAGCCGCCGTTGATCAGGTCGTGCTCGGGCGAGCTGTTGTACTGGATCACGCCCATCGCCACGTGGTGGTTGGTCAGCAGCAGGCCGTCGGCGGACACGAAGGAGCCGGTGCCGCCACCGGCGCGCACCACCGCGCTCAGCGGCGGCGCGGTGACATTGGCCAGGTCGGCCGGATTGCCCTTGAAGCCTGCCGCCTGCAGCGGCTTGGCCAGGTCCGGCAGCTGGGTCGGCATCCACATGCCTTCATCGGCATGGGCACCGGCGGCGAGGGTCAGGCCCAGGGCCAGGGCGGTGGGAAGGGCTTTGCGGGCAGACATCGGCGTTTCCGGCAGTACAGAACAGCCCGGGACCATAGCCGCTGGGGACCGATGGGGCAACGGCCGATGGTTGGGGCGACGCGCACGGTAGTGCCGGCCGCTGGCCGGCAATCACCGCAGCCACGCATGGCGTGGCTCTATTTCTCCCGCCGCCAGTTGATCGACCCACGGTTTTCCACCGTGCTCGATTCCACTTCCACATCAAACCCGCGGCGCAGCAGGTACTTCAGCGTGATCACCGAACCGGCACCGACCAGCGACACGCCGTAACCCACGTACAGCTTGGGCGAGATGTACTTGCCGACGCCGATCACCGAGCCGCCCAGCGCGCGCGACTGGCTCACGCCGGCATCGTCCAGGCCCAGCTTGGCACCCAGCTGCGACGCCAGCAGGCCACTGCCGGCCGAGAGCGCCGCCGAGGCCGCGTTGACCTGCTGCGCCTGGTCGCTGCTGGCACCGGTCAGGCTGCGTCCCAGCACCAGATAGGCCAGTGCCTCGGACTGCGACATCGCCGGATCGGACCACACGTCCGCCCGCGGCTGCTGCGCACGCCCGGTCACGTCGATGCCGGCGGTGACATCACCGATCCGGCGCTCGGCGCGGATGTTGATGCGCGGGTCGGACACCGCGTTGTAGTTCCAGTTGAGGTTGCCGCGGGTGATGGTCAGGTCCTGCCCATACGCCTTGTAGCGGCCACTCACTTCCAGGCCGCCATTGGCGGTCATTTCGCGGCCGGGCTTGGCCCAGACCTGCATCTTGCCGGTCAGCGCGCCCTTCAGGCCGAACCCGGTCATCTTCACCTTGTCGCCGAGGCTGACCGTCAGGTCCATGTCCAGCGGCGAGGTGCGCGACTCTTCCGGATCGGCCGGGTCCAGCACCACCACGTCTTCGGACACCGAGGTGCCGCGGTCCAGGCGCTCCAGGTCGATGTCGGCCTCGGGCACGTGCACGGTGCCACGCAGCTCCATCGCCGCCTTGGCCAGGGTGAAGTCGAGGTTGGGGTTGGCGACGATGCGCAGCTCGCTGGTGTTGGACAGCAGCACGTTCTCGCCGTGGATCTTCAGCTGCAGCGGCTGTGCATCACCGAACCACGACAGGCCGCCATCCACGTACAGCGTGCCCTGGCCCGAATTGGCCTGCGCGGTGATCTTGGCCGAACCGTCGGGCTGGGCCACGAAACTACCCTTGCCCTGGTCGAAGGTCAGGCCCAGCGCGGGGAATTCGCCCTTGAAGTTGCTCAGCTGCGCGTCGCCGCCCAGCGACGGCTGCCCGCGCGTACCGCGCAGGCTGACGTGGCCTTCGATCAGGCCGGTCGGGCGCACGATGTCCGGCGAGAACAGCTCCAGCCAGTACAGCCGCGACATGTTGAGGTAGAGCTCACCGTTCAACGGTGCACTGGCTTCCCAGCCGGTCTGCATCTTGGCGTCGACGAAGCCATTGCCCTGGAAGCCCATGCCCAGGTAGCCCTTGATGCTGGCCGGGGTCATGTCGAGCTTCAGCGAGAACTGGTCATAGCGGACCAGCTCGCCACGGGTGGTATCGCCCACGGTGTTGCGGTTCTCGCCCAAGCGCACGCCGCCTTCCTTCGAGCGCACTTCCACATGGCCTTCCCAGGCCGCGCCACGCGGGCGGATCTGCGCGTCCAGGCTGACGTCGCCGCGCAGATAGATGCGGCGGCCGGACTGTGGCGGCAGCCACGGCTGCACCAGCGCCAGCGGCAGCGCGTCACTGCGCACCACCAGGCCTTCGCGCGGCCAGTTGGCCTGTGCGCACAGCGCGCCGCTGCTGGCGGCGGCCAGGCAGGCTTCGGACAGGGTGTAGGTGCTGCCGTTGATCGCGAACGCCGCCGGTGCACGCAGCGACCAGGCATCGCCCTTCACCGGTGCGACGCGCAGCGAGGCCAGCTCGCCACGCCACTGCGCACCCTGCTGGCGCACGCTGCCCTGCAGCTCGATCGCGCCCATCTCATTGCGGGTCTGCGCAGCCAGGCGCAGGTTGGACACGCTGCCCTGCGCATCCACGTTCAAGCGCTCCAGCAGCATGCCGGCGTTGACCTGCTGGCCCTGCACCGCCAGCGCGCCGCTGTCGCCGCGCCACGGCAGGTGGCCCTTGATGCTCACGCTCTCGGCGCCGTAGCCGTCCCAGTTGAGGTTGTTGCCGACCAGGTCGGCGGTGATGTCCGGCGCATCGCGCGGCCCCTTCACCTGTACCTGGCCACGCAGGCCACCATCGGCACCGGGCAGCAGATCACTCAGCTGCAACGGTTCGAAACGTGCATCGATGTCGAGGCGGTCGCCGACCTTGCCCGACGCGGTCACCCGGCTGCTGCCCAGCGACAGCTTCAGGTCACCCTGGCCCTGCGCGCCCTGCAGTGCGAACTTGCCCTGTGCATCAAGGTTGCGCTGGCGCAGGATGCCCTTCAGCGACGGCAGGTCGACGGTGGCTTCCAGCGTGCCGGCCGTGCCCGGTGCAGCGTTGGCTGGAGGCGGCAGCTGCCGTCCCTTCGAGGCCAGGTTGCCGGACAGGCGGCCGTTCCAGCCCGGCACGAAGTAGCCGGGGTCGAAATCCTTCAGCGTGGCCTTGGCATCCCAGTCGAGCTGCGGTGCCCAGGCCACCTGCCCTTCCACCTGCAGCTGGCCACCCGGCGTCTGCGCCTGCAGCTGGTGGATCGACGCGGCCTGGTCATTGCCGCGTACGTCGAACTGCAGCTGCGCCTTCTGCGCCTCGCGTTCGATCTCGGCACGGCCGATCGCCGCCCAGGCCTTCAGGGTACCGGCCAGGCCGAAGCGTGCTTCCTTCAGGGTGACCGGCACCGGTGCGCTGCCAGCCGTGTTCGGGTCGGGTGCCGGCACGTAGGTCAGATCGCGTGCGACCACGGAGAAATTGAGTTTCTGCTGGCCTTCCTGGCTGAAGTCAGCGGTGCCCTCCAGGCGGGCTTCGCCGCCGAGGCCCTTCACCAGCAGCGGTGAGACCTTCAGCACCTGGTCCTGCAGCGACACCACCGACGGTGCCAGTTCCAGTTCCTGATCGCCCTGCTTCACCCTGCCGCGCAGGTTGGCATTGCCGCCCTTGCCGGCGGCGGTGAAGTCCAGCGACAACGGCGCAATCGCCGAGCTCGCCAATGCCGGCGAGAGCAGCGACAGATCCAGTTCGTCGCTGCGTACCGTGGCATTCCAGGTCGGATCGGTGCGGCCGTCGAATACCAGCATCGCCTGCAGCGGCTTCGGCGCGCGCCCGGCTACGGCCACTTCCATGTGCGACAGGTCGCCACGTGCGACCAGGCCCACCGTAGCGGCGGTGCGCCCGCGCGGCGCCGGCAGCACTGCGGTCACGGTCACGTCGGTGTCGTAGTCCTTGGCCGGGATATAGCGGCCCTGGGCCGTAAAGTTGCCCAGGTCACTGTCCACGACCAGCTTGTGCGCCTGGAACTCGCCGTTGGCGATCTCGATGCCGCCACGCACGCGGCTGATGTCGATCAGCGGCTCGTTGGCCTGGCTGATGCGGAAGCCATCGATGGCGATGACATCGGCCTGGATCGCCAGCGGCATCTCGATCTGCGGCAGCGAATCGGGCCACGACGGCAGCTTGAAGGGCTCATCGCTCTTGGCCAGGTTCAACGTCGCGTTGGTCAGCTCCAGCTTGTCCAGCAGCAGCTTGCGGCCCAGCAGCGGACGCAGGTCCGGCTCCAGGTGCGCGCGCTCGGCGTGGAAGTGGATGTCGTCGTAGCGGAAGTCGACGTTGTACAGGGTCAGCGGGCCAGCCACCGGGCCGTCCACCTTGTCCCAGGTGAAGCTGGCGCCCACCGGCAGGCGCGCCACCACCTGGGCCAGCAGCACATCGCGGCCGGCCACGGTCTGCAGCAGCCAGTACACCGCCAGCAGGGCCAGCAGCACCAGGCCGATCACGCCCACGCCGGACCACGCCCAGAAGCGGCGGCGGCGGTAGAAGCGCACGCGCGGCGGCGGCGTGCTCGGGGTCGGTGCGGGCGTGCTCACAGGTCCGCTCCGATGTTCAGGTACAGCTGGAACTGCGAATCCGGGTTGTTCAGGCCATGCGCCACGTCGATGCGCACCGGGCCCACCGGCGATTTCCAGCGCACGCCGAAGCCGACGCCGGTGTGCAGGTCGATGGTGTTGTCAAAGGCGCTGCCGGTATCGACGAACACCGCCGCGCCCCAGGGGCCGCCATTGAAATAGTGTTCGTATTCGGCCGAGCCGATCACCAGGTTCTTGGCGCCCAGCGCGTATTTGTCGGGTTTGGGCGTGCGCGGGCCGACTTCGCGGTAGGCGTAGCCACGGATGCTGCGGTCACCGCCGGCGAAGTAGCGCAGGCTCGGCGGCATCGCCACCAGGTCACTGGTCCAGGTGGTGCCGCCTTCACCGCGCAGGATCAGGCGGTTGCTTTCACCCACCGGGATGTACCAGCGCAGCACGGCGTTGGCCTGAACGAAGCTGGTATCCGAGCCAGCGCCTTCCACGCCGGCACGCACCGTCGCCGCGCCGCTGATGCCCTTGCGCGGGAACATCTCGTCGTCGACGTTGACGTAGTCGGCAACCATCTGCGGGTACACCAGCGTCGAGGTGTTGTAGACGGCATCGGTGAATTCGGTGCCGGATGCGTAGCGCCAGCGCTCGCGCAGTGCGTTGATCGAGGCGATCGCGGTCCAGTGCTCGTTGATCTCGCCGCTGCGGCTGGCGATCAGCTTGAAGTTGCGCAGATCGATGTAGTCGGTCTGCTCGTCGTACGCGCTGGCGGCGAAGGTGTACCAGCCGTCGAGCCAGTTGAAGGCCGGAATGCGGTAGCTGGTGACCAGGCTCTTGCGCTTCTGCGCATAGTCCAGCTGCGTGTTCATCTTGTGGCCGCGGTTGTTCAGGAAGCGCCGCTCGATGCCACCGCGCACACCCGGGCCGCTCTCGCTGCCGTAGCTCAGGCCGGCGGTGTAGATGGTGCGCTTGGCGCGCGTCAGCTTCACATCCACCGGCACTTCGCCGTTCTCGTCGGCCTGGTCCGGGCGCGGCTGGATGTCGATCACGCTGAAGTAGTCCAGCTTGGTCAGCGACTCGCGCAACCGGTCCAGCTTGCCCTCGTGGTAGTAACTACCCTGGTCCCAGTAGACCAGTGGATCGAACAGCTTGTCGACGAAGTAGTCCTGCTGGAAGCGCACCGGGCCCATGTTGTAGCGGCGGCCGCTGTCCCAGGTCAGATCGATGTCGGCGGCGTTGTCGGCGCGGGTGATCTGCACCTGGCGCTGGGTGTAGTCGGCGTCGAAGTAGCCGCGCTCGGCCAGGCGCCGGGTGATGGTGATCTTGCTGGCTTCGTACTGGGTGTGCTCGAAGCGCTGGCCCTTGCGCGGCTTGAAGGCGGCCAGGTCGTCCTGCAGGTACTGGTCGTACATCGCCGGCCCGGTGATGTCGATGTGCTCGCGGCGCACGGTCACCGGGGTGCCCTTGTCGACATGGATCAAGACGCGCACATGCTCATCCTCGCGCGGCGCCTCGACCTTGATCACCGGGTTGTAGTACCCGAACGGTTCCAGCGCCTGGCGGGTCTGCCGCTCGGCCTGCGACAGCAGGTACTCCAGGCGCGATTCGCCCTGTTCCTTGCCGATCGTGTCGTACAGCGACAGCGATTCCTGGATGTTCTCGATGATTGCGGCGTCGTCGCCCTTGTCCAATCCCTTGATGTCCACCTTGTCGATGGTGCCGCGCGCGTGGGCCACGGAGGTGGCGGCCAGCGACAGGACCATCAGCGGCAGGGCGTATTTCTTTGGCTGCATGCGGGACAGCATACCGACCGAAGGTGACGATGCGAAATGCATCACGCCATTGGGGATCGGTTGTTAAGTGGCGGTCAAAATACGCGCCTCTGTGGCGATCATCGCAATCGCAGGCGAGGATGCCGGCATCGTGCGCGATGCCGGCGATGACCCCGATGGACATCCGCCGGCCGCTGGCCGGCAATCCACAGGTCGATGCGATGCGCGGTGGCAATGCCGGCCAGCGGCCGGCACTACCGATACGGGCATCAGCTCGACAGATGCTCGATCGCCGCCACCTTGCCCAGGCGCTCGCCCAGCATCGTCAGCAGCGCAAGGCGATTGCCGCGCAGTGCCGGATCCTCGGCATTGACCATCACGCCATCGAAGAACGCGTCGACCTGCGGACGGAGGCGGGCCAGGCGCGCCAGCACTGCCACGTAGTCCTTGTGCTGCAGGCTGGCGCCGGTGTCGTCGATGGCGGCGGTGACCGCTTCGGCCAGCGCGCGCTCGGCGTCCTCCTGCAGCAGCGCCGGGTCGATCTGCGCCGGAATGTCGCCCTCGGCCTTGCGCAGGATGTTGCGGATGCGCTTGTTGGCCGCAGCCAGTGCTTCGGCTTCCGGCAGTGCGGCGAAGGTGCCGATCGCATCCAGGCGGCGATCGAAGTCGTACAGCGAGGCCGGCTTCAGTTCGGCCACCGCGTTGAAGTGCGTGGCCGGCACGCCCTTGTCGCCGTAATAGCCCTTCAGGCGGTCGAGGATGAAGTCGTACAGCTCGCCGACATCGGCCTGCACGTTGCGCGCGGCCAGGCCGGCGTTGGCGCTGGCCAGCAGCGCGCGCAGGTCCAGCTCGAAGCCGCTTTCGATGATCGTGCGGGCCAGGCCCAACGCATTGCGGCGCAGCGCGAACGGGTCCTTGTTGCCGGTCGGCTTCAGACCCGCGGCGAAACCACCGGCCAACGTGTCGACGCGTTCGGCGATGGCCAGCACCTTGCCCAGCGGCGACAGCGCGATGTCATCACCGCCGAAGCGCGGCTGGTAGGCCTCGTCGATGGCCAGCGCCACCTCTTCCGGCTCACCACCGGCCACGGCGTAGTGGCGGCCCGCGATGCCCTGCAGCTCCGGGAACTCGTTGACCATGCGCGACTGCAGGTCGTTCTTGGCCAGCTCGGCAGCCCGCCTGGCCTGCACCGGATCGGCGCCGACCTGCGGCGCGATCACCTCGGCCAGGACCGCCACGCGCGCCACCTTGTCGGCCACGCTGCCCAGCTTGGCCTGGTAGGTCACCGTCTTCAGGCCGTCGCCCATCGACGCCAGGCCCTGCTTCAGGTCCTCGTCGAAGAAGAACTTGGCATCGGCGAAGCGCGGGCGGATCACCCGCTCGTAGCCCTTGGCCACCTCGGCCACGTCCTTCGATTCGATGTTGGCGATGCCGATGAACTTCTCGGTCAGGGTGCCGGCGGCATCCAGCACCGGGAAGAACTTCTGGTTGATCTCCATCGTTTCGATCAGTGCTTCCTGCGGCACTGCCAGGAAGGCGCGTTCGAAGCTGCACAGCACCGCCGACGGCCACTCGACCAGGTTCACCACCTGCTCCAGGTTGTCTTCGCTGATGCGGGCGCTGCCACCGGCCTTGGCCGCGGCGGCCTCGACCTCGGCGACGATGCGCGCACGGCGCTCGCTCGGGTCGACCAGCACGAAGGCGGCGCGCAGGGCTTCAACGTAATCCTGCGGCTGGGCCAGCGCCACGGGCTGGTCGTGGTGGAAGCGATGGCCACGGCTGACACGGCCGGCCTGCAGGCCGAACAGCTCGGCCTCCACCACCTCGGTACCGTGCAGCAGCACCAGCCAGTGCGCCGGGCGCGCAAAGCCCCAGGTGTGGTCGCCCCAGCGCATCGGCTTGGGAATCGGCATCGCCGCAATCGCCTCGCGCAGGATCTCCGGCAGCAGGCTGGCGGTGCGTGCGCCCGGGGTCACCGCACGGTGCACGAAGCGCTCACCCTTGTTGTCGGTGGTCTTCTCCAGCGCGGTCCAGTCGATCCCGGCCTTGGCGGCGAAGCCCAGCAACGCCTTGGTCGGCTGGCCTTCGGCGTCCAGTGCGATGTTCAGGTACGGGCCCAGCACTTCGCTGTGCTGTTCCGGCTGTTCCAGGCCAACGCCCGGCAGCAGCACGGCCAGCCGGCGCGGGGTCGACAGCGGGCGTGCATCGCCCAGGTCCAGTGCGACGCCGCGCGTGCGCAGCCCTTCGACAATACCGTCGAAGAACGCCTGGGCCAGGCCCGGCAGCGCCTTGACCGGCAGCTCCTCGGTGCCCAGTTCGATCAGCAGGGGGGACAGTTGGCTCATCGGTTCGATCCTGTGGTGGGGGCGCAGCGCGCGACGCGTCCGGCGCCCCGGGTAGTTGATGAAAAGCGGGTGGGTGCGGACGGCCCGTCAGGCCTTCTTCGCGCCCGGGAAGCCCAGCTTCTCGCGCTGCTCGTAGTACGCCTTGGCCACCGCCTGGGCCAGCGCGCGCACGCGCAGGATGTAGCGCTGGCGCTCGGTCACGCTGATCGCGCGGCGTGCATCGAGCAGGTTGAAGGTGTGGCTGGCCTTCATCACCTGCTCGTAGGCCGGCAACGGCAGGCCTACCTCGACCAGCTTCTGCGCTTCACGCTCGCAGGCATCGAAGCGGTGGAACATTTCGTCCACGTCGGCGTATTCGAAGTTGTAGGTGCTCTGCTCGACTTCGTTCTGGTGGTAGACGTCGCCATAGGTCACCGGCTGCCCGTCCGGGCCGTAGGTCCAGACCAGGTCGTAGACGTTGTCGCAGTTCTGCAGGTACATGCACAGGCGTTCGAGGCCGTAGGTGATCTCGCCCAGCACCGGGCGGCACTCCAGGCCACCGGCCTGCTGGAAGTAGGTGAACTGGGTCACTTCCATGCCGTTGAGCCAGACTTCCCAGCCCAGGCCCCAGGCGCCCAGCGTCGGCGATTCCCAGTTGTCCTCGACGAAACGCAGGTCGTGCACCAGCGGGTCGATGCCCAGCGCCTTCAGCGAATCCAGGTACAGCTGCTGGATGTTGTCCGGCGCCGGCTTCATCGCCACCTGGTACTGGTAGTAGCGCTGCAGGCGGTTCGGGTTCTCGCCGTAGCGGCCGTCGGTCGGGCGGCGCGAGGGCTGCACGTAGGCCGCGTTCCAGCGTTCCGGACCGATCGCACGCAGGAAGGTGGCCGGGTGGAAGGTACCGGCGCCCACCTCCAGGTCGAGCGGCTGGATGAGCACGCAGCCCTGCTGGGCCCAGAACTGGTTCAGGGTCTGGATCAGGCCCTGGAAGGTGATCGGAACGGTCGGGGTCGCGGACATGCGTACGAGTCTTGGCCGGCAAGGGGGTGCGTTAGTATAACGGCCGACCTGCGGGGCATTCCGTACCCGGGAGGAGCAGGCAGATGGAACATCGGCTGCCGGTGGGCACGCCCGGCGAGCCAGGCGACATCCCGCTGCCGTGGGGACGCCTGCATTTCGAACAGGTCTGCGCAGCGCTGCTGGCCGATGGCCTGGTCGCCGAGCACGACGTCGAGCGCATGCGTTTTTCCGCACAGGGCGCCCGCAATGCCAGCGAAGTGCACCCGCTGGTGCTGCTGTCCAATCTCAAGCTGGCCGCCCACGACGGTGGCGAACTGACCCTGGAACGCCTGACCGAATGGCTGGCCCGGCGCACCGGCAGCCGCTACCTGCGCATCGATCCGACCCGGGTCGACGTCGCCGCGGTCACCGCGCTGGTCTCCCACGCCTACGCCCGCCGCCATCGCTTCCTGCCGCTGGCGGTGGATGCCGAACGGGTGCTGGTGGCCACCAGCGAGCCGCTGGTGCAGGAGTGGCGCCGCGACCTGCAACACCTGACCCGCCGCAGCATCGAGCTGGCGGTGGTCAATCCGCTCGACCTGCACCGCTACACCATGGAGTTCTACGGGGTGACCCGCTCGGTGCGTGGCGCGCGCGGCGATGTCCGCGGCGAAGCCAGCACCACCCTGCCCAGCTTCGAGCAGCTGGTCGAGCTGGGCCGCACCGGCGACGTCAATGCCGACGACCAGCACATCGTGCATATCGTCGACTGGCTGCTGCAGTACGCCTACGAACAGCGCGCCTCGGACATCCACCTGGAACCGCGCCGCGAGATGGGGCGCATGCGCTTCCGCATCGATGGCGTGCTGCACAAGGTGTTCGAGGTGCCACCGGCGGTGATGACCGCCGTGGTCAGCCGCATCAAGGTGCTCGGCCGCATGGACCTGGCCGAACGCCGGCGCCCGCAGGACGGCCGCATCAAGACCCGCTCGCCGGGTGGCCGCGAAGTCGAGATGCGCCTGTCGACCATGCCCACCGCCTTCGGCGAGAAGTGCGTGATGCGCATCTTCGACCCGGATGCCGCCTTCAAGAGCATCGACCAGCTCGGCTTCAGCCCGCAGGAGGCCGCCGGCTGGAACGCCCTGGTCGAACGCCCGCACGGCATCGTGCTGGTCACCGGCCCGACCGGCTCGGGCAAGACCACCACCCTGTATTCGACGCTGAAGCGGCTGGCCACGCCCGACGTGAACGTGTGCACGGTGGAGGACCCGATCGAGATGATCGCGCCCGAGTTCAACCAGATGCAGGTGCAGGCCAACATCGACCTGGATTTCGCCAGCGGCGTGCGCACGCTGCTGCGGCAGGACCCGGACATCATCATGATCGGCGAGATCCGCGACCTGGAAACCGCGCAGATGGCGGTGCAGGCCTCGCTGACCGGCCACCTGGTGCTGTCTACGCTGCATACCAACGACGCGCCGTCGGCGGTCACCCGCCTGCTCGACCTGGGCGTGCCGCACTACCTGCTGGCCAGCACCCTCAACGGCATCCTGGCCCAGCGCCTGGTGCGCACGCTGTGCCCGCACTGCAAGCAGCCGCACACCCTTGGTGCTGCCGACTGGGCGGTGCTGGCTGATAGCCAAGCTGCATATCCAGATGCCGCCACGCCCTGTCGTCCGGTCGGTTGCCTGGAGTGCCGGCGCACCGGATTCCTCGGCCGCATCGGCCTGTATGAGTTGCTGCCATTGGGCTCGCGGCTGCGTGGGCAGATCCGCGCCGACATGGATCTGGCCAGTTTCACCCGTGCCGCGCGGGCTGAAGGGCTGCGAACCCTGCGCCAGGCCGGGCTTGAAAAGGTGGCGCAGGGGCTGACTACAATCGAGGAAGTCCTGTCAGTCCTGCCGCCCCCGGATGAACCCAGCCCCGTTCCTGATCCTTGAAACCGGCCGCCCGGTGCCGTCGCTGCGCCGCTACGGGCGCTTTCCGCACTGGATCCGCGTGGCCGCCGGGCTGGAAGAACACCAGACCGTGGTGGTCGACGTCGAACACGGCGGCGCACTGCCCGATCCGCACGCCTTCGCCGGCGTGCTGGTGACTGGCTCGGCCGCCTTCGTCACCGACCACGCCGAGTGGAGTGAGCGCAGCGCCGCATGGCTGCGCCAGACCGCCCACGCCGGCCTGCCGGTGTTCGGCATCTGCTATGGCCACCAGCTGCTGGCGCACGCGCTGGGCGGGGAAGTGGCCTACAACCCGGCCGGGCGCGAGTCCGGCACGATCGAACTGGAGCTGCAGCCGCAGGCGGCGCAGGACCCGCTGTTCCAGGGCCTGCCGCAGCACTTTGCCGCCCACGCCACCCACCTGCAGACCGTGCTGCGCGCGCCGGACGGCGCCGAAGTGCTGGCACGCTCGCCGCTGGATGGCTGCCATGCCTTCCGCTGGGGGCGCCAGGCCTGGGGCGTACAGTTCCACCCCGAGTTCGCCACCCACCACATGCGCGGCTACGTGCGTGCCCGCGCCGACTGCATTGGCCGCCATGGCGGCTGCGCCCGCAGCATCGAGCGCGCGGTCAGCGCCGCACCGCTGGCCCGCCAGCTGCTGCGCCGCTTCGTTCGCCAGGCGCGGCTGTCTTCAGCCCAGCCGGCGGCAAAACAGGGATAATCGGCGGCACGGGCAAGCGCCCGGCCCCTCCTGTCCTTCCCGGATGTCCATGAAAGAGATTCGCAAGCTGCCGGCCTCGGCGGGCGCCCAGTGGTTGCTGGATACGTTCTCGCTGTACCGGCGTGCGCCGCTGCAGCTGGCCCGGATCGGCCTGGCCTGGCTGCTGGTGAGCTGGGTGGTCACGCTGTTGTCGACGCTGATTCCCGGCGCCGCCGGCATGGCCGTGCAGCTGATGACCCTGGCCATCTCGCCGATCATGTTCGGCGGCATGCTGTACGCCGTGGGTGAGATCGACGAAGGCCGCCCGGGCCTGTCCTCGCACCTGCTGCAGCCGATCCGCGACCACCGCGTCAGCCACCTGCTGGTGCCGCTGGCGATCCAGGTGCTGGCGGTGCTGCTGCTGGGCGCGCTGCTGTTCCTGATGATCGGCCGCGAAGGCTTCACCGCCTTCAGCGAGGTCATGACCAAGATGGAAGAGATCAGCCGCAGTGGCCAGCAGATCAAGCCGGACGATGCCGCGGCGCTGGTGGCCAACCTGCCGGCCAAGCGCATCGCGCTGTGGATGCTGCTGGTGTTCCTGAGCGCGGTCGCACTGTCGCTGGCAATGTTCACCCAGCCGGCGCTGGTGGTGTTCGACAAGCAGAGCGGCATGCACGCGCTGCGCCTGAGCCTGCAGGGCTGCATCGAGAACATCGGCGCGATGATCGTGTTCGCCGTGCTTGGCCTGATCGCCGCGTTCTGCATCTACATCCTGTTCGTGATCGTGATCCAGATCGCGATGCTGATCGGTGGCCCGCTGGCGGCCGCCTTCATCGCGCAGCTGGTGCTGACCACGGTGCTGATGCCGCTGTATGTCGGCGCGGTCTATGCCGCGTGGAAGCAGATGTTCGTACACCGTGGCAGCCGCGCCGCACCGCCGATCCCGACCACCCCGACCTCGAGCGACATCTTCCACGCCTGACGGAAAAAAGGGGACGGAGGGGATTAAGTCGTTTATGCCCAGTGTGTGCAGCTAACGACTTAATCCCCTCCGTCCCCTTTTGGCTTTTCAGGCGGCGGGCTTCTTGACTGCCGATGACGGCACCAGCCAGCGTGCGGCGTGGATGCCCAGCTCGTAGAGCAGGCACATCGGGATCGCCAGCATCAGCTGCGAGACCACGTCCGGCGGGGTCAGCACCGCTGCCAGCACGAAGATGCCGACGATCGCGTAGCCGCGGCCTTCCTTGAACTGCTGCGGCGTCACCCAGCCCAGCAGGACCAGGATCACCATCGCCACCGGCAGTTCGAAACTGCCACCGAAGGCGAAGAAGATCGCCAGCACGAAATCCAGGTAGGCGTTCGCATCCGGGGTGATCGCGATCACGTCCGGGCTGAAGGTGGTCAGGAAATGGAACACCGCCGGCAGCACCAGGAAGTAGGCGAAGGCACAGCCGGTGTAGAACAGCAGTACCGAAGACACCAGCAGCGGCACCGCCAGGCGCTTCTCACGCGCATACAGCCCCGGGGCGACGAAGGCCCACAGCTGGTACAGCAGCCACGGCACCGCCACGAACAGGGCCACGAAGAACGTCAGCTTCAAGGGCGCGAAGAAGGCGCCGGCCGGATTGGTCGCGATCATCGTCTGCCCATTGGGCAGCTGCGAGACCAGAGGTTCGGCCAGGGCGTTGTAGAGCTTCTGGGTGAACGGCAGCAGCGCCAGCAGCACCACGCCCAGACCGAGCAGGGCGCGCACCAGACGGCCGCGCAGTTCCACCAGATGCTCGACCAGCGAGCTCTCGCCGAAATCCTGTTCGCTCATGGCTGGCGCTCCGTGCGCTGCGTCGGCGCCGCCGCACCGGCGTCAGCGGCGGTGGTCGCGTCGGGTGCTGCAGGCTCCTGTGCGGGTGCCTCCGCGGCAGGCCCGCCCAGGTGCGGCGGAACGTCCGCCTGCGCGGGTGCGCGTACTTCCTGTACCAGCTCATCGCCCTGCCGCTGCGCCTGCTGGGCTTCGCGACGCAGTGCCTCGCCGCTGGCACGCAACTGGTTCTCGGTGTCCTGCATGCCCTGGCGCACGTCCTGCATCTGCCGCTTGATCTCTTCGGCCTGCAGTTCGCGTTCCAGTTCCTGTTTCACCGAATCCCACTGGTTGCGGGCACGCCGTACCCACAGGCCGGCGAAGCGGGCCGCCTTGGGCAGGCGCTCGGGACCGAGCACCACCAGGGCGACCACCGCGATCACCAGCAGTTCGCTGAAGCCGATATCAAACACCGCGACCGCTCCGGATCAGCGAGGGCTGCGGTCGTGCTCGTCCTGCGCGGTGCGCGAGGCGTCCTGGCTGCGCGATTCATCGCCCAGCTGCGCGTTCGGCTTGTCGTCGTCGCGCATGCCCTTCTTGAATTCCTTGACCGCCGAACCGAGGTCCTTGGCGCCGCTGGTCAGGCGCTTGGTGCCGAACACCAGCAGGACGATGGCCAGCACGACCAACCAATGCCAGATGCTGAAACTGCCCATAAAGACGCTCGTTACGTTAGTGATCAGGCTGTCGAGCATAGCGCACCGGCTGTTAGCCGGCGCGCGTGACGAAAGTCAGTTCCCGCCCAGCGTTTCCGTGCGGATTTCGCCGTCGTTGACCGGCTGGAAGCCCTGCTGCTGCGGCGGCGGCGTCTGCGGCACGTTCTGCAGCGGCGCAGTGGTCGCTTCGGCCGGGGCCGCAGGGGCTGCCTGAACAGGCACAGGAGCCGCCGCCGGGGCCGGACGCGGCGCAGTGCCAGCAGTGCCGTTGCGGTTGTTGCGCGCGGCGTAGGTGGCCTCCTCCAGGCGATCGCGGAAGGCGACCACGTCCATCGACGGCGAACCGGCAACCCGCCCTTCGAAGATCATCCGCGGCGTGGTGTTGCTGCCGTAGGCCTCCAGGTTGGCGGCATCGTCGATCTGCAGCACCGCGCCATCCAGGGCGACACCGGCGAACAGGCCGCGGGCGCGCGACCACGACCAGATCTCGGCCTTCAGTTGGCCGTCGGTGGCCGCCGCGGCATTGCGGCCCACCGGACCGGCGGCAACGCCGGCATCGGCACCGAGGGTGAATTTACCGTTGACCAGGTTGTCCAGGCTGCGGTCGTTGCGGAACACCAGCACCACGTCCGAAGACTGGACGCCGGCCTGGAAGCCGATGCTGCCACCGGTCAGCTTGACGAACACCGGGCTCGACCACGCGCCATTGGGCATGCGCACCGACATCAGCCCGTGGCCGCGACGACCGCCAATGACCAGGCCGGCCTTGATCGTGTCGGGAATGACGATGACTGCGCGGCCTTCGTCGAGCAATTTGTCCGGAATACCCTGTTCAGGGATTTCCTGGATTTCGGCCAGGACGCGCACGGCGTTGCGGGCGCGCTGGTCTTCCTGCGGTCCGGCCATGGCCTGGCTGGACAGCAGGCTGGCGGCGATCAGCAGGGCTTGGATCGGGCGACGCATGGCAGGCTCCAGAAGTCAGTCCATAGGAAGATATAGCAAGTGACTGAAATTAGTGGCGTTGTCATGAATCGCCAATGAGCGTTGCCTGCCCGCATTGACGCGGCCTATGCCGGCCATCCGAACCCTGCATCCCGGCGCGGCGCCGGATCGGCGACAATGCTCCCATGCTCGACGCACCCGATACCGCCGTGCTGGCGGTCAACCTAGGCACGCCCGAGACGCCGACGGCCCCCGCCGTACGTCGTTACTTGGCCGAATTCCTGTCCGATCCCCGTGTGGTCGCGATTCCGGCGCTGCTGTGGCAGCCGCTGCTGCGCGGCCTGATCCTGCCGCTGCGCAGCGGCCGGTCCGCGGCCAAGTATGCGCAGGTCTGGCTACCGGACGGGTCGCCGTTGATGGTTCATACCCGTCAACTGGCGGAGGCGATGCAGTCCCTGCTGCCGACGCTGAAGGTCCGCCATGCGATGCGCTACGGCGAACCGGCACTGGCCGGCGAGCTCGACCGCCTCGCCGCCGAAGGCGCACGCCGCATCGTAGTGCTGCCGCTGTACCCGCAGTACTCCACCACCACCACCGCCTCGGTCGAGGACCGGGTCGATGCCTGGCAGCGGCGCAACCCGGGCGTGACCGTCAGCCTGATACGCGACTACTCGGTCGACCCGGGCTGGGTCGAGGCCGTTGCCGGCTCGATCCGCCGCTACTGGGAACAGCACGGCCGCGGCCAGAAACTGATGTTCTCCTTCCACGGCATCCCGCAGCGCCTGGCCGACGCGGGTGATCCGTATCCGCAGCGCTGCGCGGCCAGCGCGCAGGCCATCGCCCATGCACTGGGCCTGGGCAAGGACGACTGGCAGATGGGTTACCAGTCGCGCTTCGGCCGCGAGCGCTGGCTACAGCCGTATGCCGAACCCAGCCTGTGGGCGCTGGCCGAATCCGGCGTGAAGCAGATCGATGTGGTCTGCCCCGGATTCGCCACCGACTGCCTGGAAACGCTGGAGGAGGTCGCGCTGGGCTTCACCGAAACGCTGGCCGAGCGCGGCGCAACGATGCGCTACATTCCTTGCCTCAACGCCGATCCGGCGCACGCGCGTGCGCTGGCGCGGCTGGCCGTGTCCTCGCTGGCATGAGTCTGCAACCGTTTGAACTCCAGGTCGGGGGCGCACGCGTCGCCGGCCTGCGCACCGCCGGTGACGGCCCGCGCGTGCTGGCCCTGCATGGCTGGCTCGACAACGCCGCCAGCTTCGTGCCGCTGGCCCCGCACCTCCCGTCGTTGCAGCTGGTGGCGGTCGACCTGCCTGGCCACGGCCACAGCGCCCATCTTCCGGCCGGCGCAAGCTACACCACGGCCGCTGCCATCTGCCACGTACTCGACGTCGCCGACGCGTTGGGTTGGGACCGCTTCAGCCTGCTCGGCCATTCGATGGGCGCCGGCATCGCCAGCCTCACCGCCGCCGTCAGTGATCGCATCGAGCGCCTGGTGGCGATCGAAGCACTCGGTGGCCTGCGTGGCCCCGAAGAGGACACCGCGCATCGCCTGCGCGAACACGTGAACGCGACGCGGGCGCTGGCACGCAAGCAGCTGCGCGTGTTCCCCGACCTCGCCGCGCCGATCCGCGCGCGGATGATGACCAACCAGCTCAGCGAACACTGCGCACGGCTGCTGGTCGAGCGTGGCGTGGAGCCCGTCGAGGGTGGCTATCGCTGGTGCAGTGATCCACGGTTGATGCTGCCCACGGCGATCCGCCTCAGCGAGGGCCAGATCGACAACCTGCTGCAGGCGATCACCTGCCCGACGCAGGTGATCTACGCCACTCCCGCACAGCCCTACTATCCCGAACCGATGCGCAGCGATCGCCTGCGGCACCTGCGCGATGGACGGCTGGCGGTGTTTCCCGGCAACCATCACCTGCACATGGAAGATCCGGCGCGGGTCGCCGAAGTGATCCTGCGCTTCTTCAGCAACGACAACGCCGGCTGAGCGCAGGCGAGCACGCGCTTCACTCTGCGCGTTCGCGGCCGATACACCAGTTGCGGGCCCTTGCGCCCGCTGCACGCGGGCCCGGTCGGGCCTGCGGCGTGTGTCTGGTTCTGCAAGGAAGTCCGCATGCCCGCTCTGCTGCACCGTCACCCACAGGATGTGGCCACGGTGTCCCGTCTCCGCGTCGCTGATCGCGCCGCATTCCTCGAATTCCCGACACATGCCCCGGTCACGCCCTGCTGCGTGCGCTGCGGCGTGGTCGTTGTCGTCTGCTGATCCAGGAGCCTCCGATGTCCATTGCATCCTCCCGTCCCCCCGATGCCGCCCGCCTGCCGCATCTGCAGCAACTCGCCCGCGGCGCTGACCGTCGACTGTTGATCGGCAGCGCGACACTGGCCGTCGCAGGCCTGGCGTTGGCCCTGCGTGGCCCGCAGGTCGTGGCCGCTACATGCATGGCGGCTGCGGTGCTGCCGGCGCTGTGGCTGGCAGGTCCATTGGCCGGCCGCAGCATCGCCCGCAACGGCCTGGCGGTCCTGGTCGCGCTGCAGTTGGCCCTGGCATGCGCCATCGTCGGCCTGTCGCCGGCGTTGCCGATCGCCGTGCTGCTGGGGGTGCTGCTCGGCCATCGCGATCGTTGGCCGGTGTGGCTGGCCGGCAGCGTCGGCACGCTCGCGCTGCTGGTAGCGCCGCAGGCGGGTGCTGCGCTGTGGCCGACGCTGCTGCAGGCCGCGATGCTCGCGGGGCTGACCCTGTTCCTCGGCCAGGTCGCGCTACGGCTGCGCCAGCAGACCGAAGCACTGGGCCATGGCCCGCGTCGGCTTGCCGCACTCGCACGCGATATCGCCACGGGTGCCGATCTTGGGGCACATGCCGATACCGGCGCCTATGCACCGGGTTCGCTGGCCCACGCGCTGGCCGACACTGCGCGCCACGTGCAGGCCCAGCGGGGACGGGAAGCCGCGTCGCATGCCGAGAACGCGCAGATCCGCCAGGCGCTGGATGCGTCGCGCACCGCGATGATGATTGCCGACAATGAGCATGTGATCCGCTACGTGAACCGCTCGGTGGTGGCACTGCTGCGCAACCAGCAGGCGACGTTGCGCCAGGCCTTTCCTGATTTCGACGCCGAGCGCCTGGTCGGCAGCAGCATCCATCGCTTCCACGCCAACCCGGACCGCATCCGCGCGATCCTCAACGGCCTGCAGGTCGCGCACAACGGCAAGGTGCAGATCGGCCCGGTGCACTTCGCGCAGGTCGTTACGCCGGTCTTCGACGCGCAGGGGACGCGCCTGGGCTTTGCCGTGGAGTGGCATGACCGCACCCAGGAGCTCAAGCTGGAGAATGCCGTCGCGGGCATCGTCGCCGCCGCCGCCGCTGGCGACCTTGACCAGCGCCTGCAGCCAGCCGAGGGCGCCAGCTTTCTCGATGGCCTGACCGGTGGCATCAACCAGCTGCTGGATACGCTGGGCAGCACTGTCGACGAAGTGCGGCAGATGCTCTCGGCGCTGGCCAGCGGCGATCTTGATCGGCGCATGCATGGCGAGTATCACGGTGCGTTCGCCGCGATCCAGCGTGATGCCAACGCCACCGCCGGCCAGTTGGCACGCATGGTCGGTCGCATCCAGGAATGCGCGGCGTCGATCAGCACCGCTGCCAGCGAGATTGCCGCCGGCAACGGCGCATTGTCCGAGCGCAGCGAGCGCCAGGCCGCGCATCTGCAGGAGACCGCGGCGTCGATGGAAGAGCTGACCGCCACCGTGCGCCAGAATGCCGCCCATGCACGCGAGGCCAGCCAGCTGGCGGTCACTACCCAGGCCGCCGCCAGCGACGGCAATGTCGCCATGCAGCGGGTGGTCGACACCATGCAGGCGATCGAAGGCGCCTCGAAGCGGATCGGCGACATCACCGGCGTCATCGATGGCATCGCGTTCCAGACCAACGTCCTCGCACTCAACGCAGCGGTCGAGGCCGCACGCGCCGGTGAGCAGGGCCGCGGCTTCGCGGTGGTCGCCAGTGAGGTGCGCGTGCTGGCGCAGCGATCGGCCGCCGCGGCACAGGAGATCAAGAAGCTGATCGATGAGGCCGGCCGCCAGGTCGGCGAGGGTGCCCAGCTGGTGGCCGATGCCGGCCTGCGCATGCAGGGCATTGTCGGCGGCGTGGAGAATGTCAGCCACTTGATGCATGAGATCTCCGCGGCCTCGCAGGAGCAGTCGATCGGCATCGAGCAGATCAACCAGACCGTCGTGCAGATGGACCAGGCTACGCAGCAGAATGCCGCGCTGGTGGAGGAAGCGACCGCCGCCGCACGCGAGCTGCAGTCGCAGGCAGGCACGCTCACCGAGGCGGTGTCGGTGTTCCGCCAGCAGGAACTGCACGGAGTGTCGCGGGCGGCGTGATGAGGTCCTGCGTCGCGCGTTGAGGAAAACGGCGCCCGCAGGGCGCCGTTTTTTTATTGCTTAGGCTTGTCGCAGGAACAACCCATGCACGCATGACGTGGTTCTACTCTTGATCCGCCTGCCCTCGGTAGCCGCCAACCTTGGTTGGCACCGTGGTTGCGCGTGGAGCCCCTCCACGCATCGCGTGAATCTCCCGGGACGATGCTGGGCCATGGGGTTGCCGGCCAGCGGCCGGCACTACCCGCATGTTCTGCGCACA
>NZ_JAJNOF010000008.1:0-213128 GCF_027854495.1 Stenotrophomonas sp. PI_27 | reverse complement strand
TCTCGCGACGTATGACCGCTGCAAAGATGAACGATTTCAGGCACGTAGAGGCCAGGTGATGCCCGATCAAGTTCGCATCTGAACTGTGATGAGCGGCACGCAAATTCACCTGACGAAACCATTCACCACGGCGCAGACTGCGCTCGCAGTACCGCATATCCGCAGTTCCTGATCCCTTGCCAGGAGTGCTGTATGTCCCATGCCGTCCCGCGCGCAGTGCGTATGCGCCGCCTCACTGTTTCCGTACTGCAGGCCTTGGCTGTTCCGTCCGTCATGTTGTTGACCGCCAGCGCCGCCTGGGCCGGCTGTGACAGCGTCGCCCCCGTCGCCGGCCAGACGGTCACCTGCGATGCCAACGCGCCGAACCCGCAGACCGTGCCCATCACCGCCAATGGCGCCGCCGGCATCACCGTCACTGTCGCCAACACGGCACAACTGCAGCAGAGCGGTGGCAGCAGCGCGATTTCGCTTGTCGGCGCCGGCGGGCACCTGCTGTCCAACCTGGGCACGATCAGTTCGGTGGGCGGCCTGGCGGTCCAGCTCGGTGGCGGCAGCCGCGTCGAAAATGCGGGCAGCATCAGTACCGGCAACAACACCGCGCTGCAGTTCGTCGGCGCGGGCGACAGCGTGCTGGTCAACCGCGGAACGATCAGCGGGCGCACCGGCGTGCAGTTCGGTGCCGGCAATGACCGCCTGGACATGCAGGCCGGCAGCATCAGCGGCGGCGTCCTGCAGGGCGATGGCAACGACGTGCTGGTGCTGGGCAACGGTACGATCGACAGCGTCGACCAGGGCAGTGGCGATGACCAGATGACCGTCACCGGTGGCACCGTCACCGGCGTGGTGGCGCAGGGCAGTGGCCGCGATGATTTCGTCATGAGTGGCGGCACGATCGGCGCGCTGCAGCAGGGCGACAACATCGATACCTTCCGCATGAGCGGTGGCCGCATCATCGGTGCGTTCGAGGATGGCGACCAGGCCTGGATGACCGCAGGCCGCATCGGCCGCGTCAACATGAAGCTGGACAAGAACCTGTGGGACCAGTCCGGCGGTACCGTGGATGGCAACGTGGTGACCGGCTTCGACACCGACACCATCATCATTTCTGGCACGGCCTATATCGGCGGCAACATCAGCGTCAGCGGCGGCAACGACAGCGTGACCATCACCGACGGCACCGTGCGCGGGCAGGTACTGCTCAGTACCGGCGATGACACCTTCAACTGGAATGGCGGTGGCATCGTCTACGGTGCGATCGACATGGGGCCGGACAACGACGTCGCCACCCTCGGCAACCTCAACCAGGGCAACCTGGGGGCGGTGCCGCTGTTCGACGGTGGCAGCGGCATCGACCAGCTCAACCTCAGCAACGTCAAGACGGCGGGCGTGGGCCGTTTCCAGAACTGGGAGACGGTGCGCCTGGCCAACAGCACCGAGCTGACCTTCGATGGCGATCTGGTGCTGGGCGACAGCAGTACCGGCACCGGCACGCTCACGGTGGATGACACGAGCACCGTCTATGCAGGCAGTGGCGGCCATGCCATCCGTCCGTTCAACAGTGGTGCACTGGTGGAGATGGTCAATGCCGGGCGCATCGACCTGACCGGCACCGGCGCAGGCGACGTGTTCACCGTGCGCGGCAATTATCGCGGCGACGGCGGTGGCCTGTACCTGCGCACCGTGCTGGGCGCAGACAATTCCACCAGCGACCGCCTGGTGATCGATGGCGGTTCCGCCACCGGCACCACCGGCATCGGCGTGCTCAATGCGGGCGGCAGCGGTGCCGCCACGCTGGCCGATGGCATCCTGGTGGTGCAGGCCTTGAATGGTGGCCGCACCGCGCCGGGCGCGTTCTCGCTGTTTGCGCCGGTCGCGGCCGGTGCCTACGAGTACTTCCTGTTCAAGGGCGGTGTCAGCGCCGGCACCAGCGAGAACTGGTACCTGCGATCGACGCTGGTGACCGGGCCAACGCCGGCACCCAACGGTGATGGCAGCGCAGCGCCACCGCCGCTGACGCCGCCGGTCGCACCGCCGCCGGCGATCACCCCGGCACCGCCGCCGCCACCGGAAGGCGCCACCGATCCTGACCTGACCGCCGGCGAGACCGCGCCGCCACCGCCGCCACCGGAACCGGCACCGGTGGCGCCGCCCAGCGACCCGGCGGTGCCGGACGTGCCGGTGGCCGGCGGTGCGCTGCCCAGTACCGGCACTCCGCCAACGCCGGGTGCACGCCCGGCCGAAGGCGTGTTGGTACCGCTGTACCGCGTGGAGACCGCCGCCTACGCCGTGGTGCCACCGCTGCTGCGCGAGACCTCGCTGGCCAGTCTCGGCACGTTCCACGAGCGGCAGGGCGAGCAGCGCCTGCTGTACAACCAGGGCGCATTCCGCACCGCTTGGGGCCGGTTGGTGGGGCAGAGCAGCGAGATCCACTGGAAGGGGGATGCGCAGCCGGGCTTCGATGGCGATGTGATGGGCCTGCAGGCCGGCCTCGACGTGTGGGCTGCGGCGTCTGACAACCACCGCAACCAGATCGGCGTATTCGTTGGCCGCACCCGCGCGCAGGGCAAGACCACGGGTCTGGCACTGGGCTGGGAGAACGTGCAGGTGGGCCAGAACCGCCTGGACGACAAGCACGTGGGCCTGTACTGGACCTTCACCGACAGCAGTGGCGGCTACATCGACGCCGTGGCGATGCAGAGCCGCTACGACGGCCGCGTGCGTTCCTCGCGTGGGCTCGGCTTCGGCATCAAGGGCGATGGCACCAGCGTGTCAGTGGAGGCCGGAAAGCCGCTGCTGCACGTCGGGCAGTCCGCATGGTGGCTGGAACCGCAGGTGCAGGTGATCTGGCAGCGCGCTTCGCTGGATGACCGTCGCGATGAAGTATCGAGCGTGCGCTTCGACAACGACAACGCCTGGACCGGCCGCATCGGCCTGCGCCTGGCCGGCGATTATCAGTTGGCCGACAACGGCTGGCAGCCGTATTTCAAGCTCAATTACTGGCATGGCCGTTCCGGCGAGGACCGCATCCGTTTCGACGACGACGTGATCGTCAATTCGCAGCGCTCGCGCGCGCTGGAAGCCGGCGTGGGTGTGGTCGGTCGCTTCAACCGCACCATCAGCGCCTATGCCGTGGCCGACTACACGCGCGAGCTGGGTGGCGACCGCAACGAGAAGCGCCGCATCA
The DNA here is from genome assembly GCF_027854495.1 of Stenotrophomonas sp. PI_27. Classification (NCBI taxonomy): domain Bacteria; kingdom Pseudomonadati; phylum Pseudomonadota; class Gammaproteobacteria; order Lysobacterales; family Lysobacteraceae; genus Stenotrophomonas; species Stenotrophomonas sp. PI_27. The sequence continues at coordinate 209,944 of NZ_JAJNOF010000008.1, read as the reverse complement.
TCGAAGGCAACATCGGCCTGCGCGCGGACTGGTAGCGCGCGGTATGGGTGTCATGACCCGTTCTGGTGGGTGTCGACCTTGGTGGGCACAGATCCAACGGCGCCATGACGTTGCTCTGGTAGGTGCCGACCTTGGTCGGCACGAATCCCACCCACGCCATGACCTCTGCGCCTCCGAGCATAGGCTCAGCTCTATAGCAGCGGTGCGCACGCATCCGGTTCCACCAACGCTCCGGCATGATCGGCCAATACCACCACTGCGTGCAGCAAGCCTTCCTCCACCTGCGGCGGACACTGCGCCTGCGCATCATCCATCTCGCGTGCCGACTGCGCCGCCAGCAACACGCCCCCACACGCAGACACTGCCGCCAGGCAGCGCGTTGCCTCGGCCAGGTCCCGGCCGCGCGCCTCGCTGAGTTGCCGCTCGCGCCACGCCTGGCCGTCGGCTGCGTGGCTGTGAGCGATGCCGCGCAACCGGGCGAAGAACGCCGACGGTGGCGCCTGTTCGTTGGCTTCGGCGAGTGCATCTTCCAACGCTTCGGCGACGGCAGTGGACAGCTGCAGGCCGGGCAGTGCAGCGCCGAGCAATGCCTGCAGGCGTGGATAGGTGGGGTGGGGCGTGTTCATGGCGGCAACCTCACGAGGCGAGGCCACCTGCGGGATGCAAGGTGGCGGGCGGTGCGGGTTGGCGTGCCGGTCAAAATCAAAGCGAAAAAGCCGACGGATCACGAGGATCCCCACGCACCGCCCACCATGGGCAAGCCGGTGCATTGTCGCGATTGCCGTTGATGCGGCAAATCGATCGCTTCGATGTTTGATTCGGGACGCCAATCCCGGCCAGCGCAACGTACGTTGGCACAGCCAACTTCGCGCTTTCACTCGAACAACGACATGAGCAAAGTTGTAAATCACGCCCCGCATGGGAGTGCCAAAGCCGACACGCAACGGCGGCGGCAAGCGCGTATGCTGCGGTACTTGCTCACGACGAAGGAACGTCGAATGTCTATTGATCGCCGCGTGATGGCCACTGCACTGGGCGCCCTGTTCTGCACCACCGCACAGGCCGTGGCACCAGACGCCATCGACCTGCCGACAGCACAGGCACAGGCCCAGTTGCTGGACATGCTGGAGAAGGAATCGCTGTACCGCGACCGGGTGGACTGGCGGGCCATCCGCACGCGCCTGAAGGCGGCGCAGAACGACCCGGCTGAGGTCCGCGCAGTGCTCCGGCAGGCCATCGGTCGCAGTTCCGGCGGGCACGGTGCTTGGATCAGCGCAAAGCAGCTGCAGGCGAAGGCAGAACGCCTGGAGCGCGCCAATGGCGCAGCGACAGCGGCTCCGAAAGCAACGACGTCCCTGGCCGGAGCACCGGACCCGCGCATCGGCTGGGTGGAGATCGAGGGCTACGGCGTCATGCAGGGCCCGACGGCGCACCAGCAGATGAAGGAGCGTGCCAAGCGCTGGCAGGCGATCATCGATGACCAGGACAACGGCAGCCGCTGCGGCTGGATTGTCGATCTGCGCGACAACACCGGTGGCAACATGTGGCCGATGCTGCTGGGCGTGGCGCCGCTGTTGCGCGTCACGCCCAGCGCCGACGAGAACGTGGGTTCCTTCGCTGCCGCAGATGGTCCGTCGCTCTGGCAGCTGACCTCATCCAGTGTGCGTCTTGGCGATCGCGTGCGGATCGATCTTGGTGGGCCCGGCTATCTGCTCAAACATCCGGGCGCGCCCGTCGCCGTGCTGACCGGCCCGCGCACTGCCAGCTCCGGAGAGGCCACCGTACTTTCCTTCCGCGGCCGGCCGCAGACGCGCAGTTTCGGCCAGCCCACCTCGGGGCTGTCCACCGCTAACGTGATGCGGCCGCTGGCTGATGGCAGCGCGCTGCTGCTGACCACCAGCGTGATGCGGGATCGCAATGATCGTGGCGATGGCTTGAAGATCGAGCCCGACCAGCGCGTGGAGGGTGACGCGGCCACCGTCGCCGCCGCCCAGGCTTGGCTGCTGGCCCAGCCCACCTGCCGGGGCAACCGGACATGATCCTGATCGGCCAACAGGAACGGGTGCTGATCGTCGGCCCCACCGAAGCGCACCACTGCCTGCGCTGCCAGACGGAAACCGAATTCGCCCCGCAGCTGCGCTACAAGATGGCGCGCATCGACCTGCTGTTCGGGTTCACCTACCAGCGCCGCTACGAGCTGGCCTGTACCCGGTGCGAGCACGGCTGGGTGCTGGATACCGAGACCATGGACCAGCAGCTGGGCGGGGTGCCGATCCCGTGGCAGCACCGCTTCGGCCTGCCGTTGATGCTGGTGGGCGTGGCCGGGTTGGCCGCGCTGGGCTGGCTATGGCGGCACGGCTATATCGGCCGCTGATGAAGATGAAACGGTTGCTTATGTCCCATATTGGGACTAGGATGTGGGGATGAAGGTGGTTGCTTTGGCAACGCTGAAACGATTCTGGGAACGTCACCCTGATTCGGAAGCAGTGCTGAGGTCCTGGTACGACGAAGTCAGGCACGCCGTATGGGACACGCCGCACGACGTACGCCAACGTTATGCAAGCGCAAGTTTCGTGGCGAACAGTCGTGTGGTGTTCAACATAAAGGGCAACAGCTACCGGCTCATCGTCGCTGTGAGTTACAGGTTTCAAGTGGTCTACATCAAGTTCATTGGCACCCACGCCGAGTACGACCGGATCGACGCCGACACTGTGGAGCTTCTATGAACATCCAGCCCATCCGTACGGAAAACGACTACGAAAATGCGCTGCGCGAGATTTCGGCCTATGTGGACAACGAGCCGGAGCCGGGCAGCGAGGAGGGCGATCGATTCGAAATTCTCGTAACGCTGGTTGAAGCCTACGAAGCGAAGCACTACCCGATCGAACCGCCAGATCCCATCGACGCAATCCGCTTCCGCATGGAGCAGGGCGGTCTGACCGTGAAGGATCTGGTGCCGTCCATCGGCCAGCTCAATCGTGTCTATGAGGTGTTGAATCGCAAGCGCGGTCTGACTCTGGAAATGATCCGGAAGCTTCACCGCAACCTGGGCATTCCCGCGGAAAGCCTCATCGGCCGCTGAAGCCGGTGTCCCTGCCGAGGCGCTGCCGTGCCTCGTGCCCGGCCTGCTAAAGTTGCAGCCTGCAACCACGTACCGGAACCGACCATGGACCACGACACCCCGTTCGAACCCCTCAACGACCTCGAGGTGCGCCTGCTGCAGGCCCAGGACGGCACGCTGACCGCAGCGCAGTTCCTCGACGGCCTGCTGACCTCGACGGCGTTCGTGCTGCTGGACAAGGCCATCGGCGAAGATGGTGCCTGGGACGAGAGCATCTCGCCGCTGGTGCTGACCAGCGAGAGCGGCGAGCCGATGTTCGCGGTGTTCACCGCGCCCGAGCGTGCCGGCCTGTGGCACGAGCAGCTGCCGCAGTTTGCGCATGCCATGCCGATCGCAGTGCATGCGCTGCTGGCCGGTATCGGCGACGGCGTCGGCCTGGTGCTGAACCCGGGCCTGGACGTGGGCATGGAGATGATTCCCGATGCCGTGGCCCAGCTGAAGCAGCGTGCGGCGGCGATTACCCGTGGGATGGCGCACTGAAGCCAGTGATATAGGGGTGCCGGCCAGCGGCCGGCACTACCCGTGGGAGTCGGTGCGCGGCCGCCACGGCGGTTGCGGATCAGCGGGCGGCGGCGATGGCTTTCACCCGCGCCTTGGCCAGCGCTTCGCCGATGGCCGGGCCCTTCAGGTGCGTGGTATCCAGATCCCGCGCCTGCACTGACAGCGCCGCCTGGTGCAGTCGCTTGAGCGTTTCGCCCTGGGGGTAGTCGGCATCCTCGAAGCCGAGCCGGCCGCGCTTGTCGGCCTCGCAGCACAGTGCGATGCGGGCCACGCGTTCCGGCCGGCGCAGCGCATCGCAGCGGCCCAGCAGTTCCAGCACGGTGGCATCGCGCAGTTCGTCGATGCGGTGCACGTTCAAGTGCTCGCGACACACCGCTTCAGCCAGCTGCTGGTGTTCGGCGGGAATCTTCAACCGCGCACACAGTGCCTTCAGCGGCTTGATGCCGCGCTGCTCGTGCATGATGTGGCGCGGCCATTCCTCCGGCGGGGTCAGGCCCTTGCCGAGGTCGTGGGTGAGGGCCGCGAAACCGACCAGGTCATCGCCCGGCGCCAGCCTGGCAGCCATGTCGCTGACCATTTCCTGGTGGATGCCGGTATCGACCTCGGGGTGGAATTCGGCACGTTGTGGCACGCCATACAGCGCTTCCAGCTCGGGCAGGATCGGGCCCAGTGCATGCGCATCGTGCAATGTGCGCAGGAACGCGGAGGGCCGCTCACTGACCAGCGCCTTGCGCAGCTCCTGCCAGACGCGCTCGGGCACCAGCGCGTCCAGCTCGCCACTGGCGGCGACCTCGCGCATCAGTGCCATGGTCTCTTCGGCGACGGTGAAGCCCAGTGGCGCGAAGCGCGCCATGAAGCGCGCCGCGCGCAGCACGCGCAGCGGATCTTCCACGAACGCAGGGCCGACATGGCGCAGCACGCGTTGCTCGATATCGCGCACACCGCCGTAGGGATCGACCAGCGTGCCGGTGTCCTCGTCGCAGGCAATCGCGTTGATGGTGAAGTCGCGGCGCTGCAGGTCCTCCTCCAGCGTCACCGCCGGATCGGCATCGACCACGAAGCCGCGGTAGCCACGACCGGATTTGCGCTCGGTGCGCGCCAGCGCGTATTCCTCGCCGGTCTTCGGGTGCAGGAACACCGGGAAATCGCGGCCGACGGCGGTGTAGCCCTGCGCTTCCATCTGCGCGGGCGTGGCACCGACCACCACCCAGTCATGGTCGCCGGCAGGTCGCTGCAGCAGGCGGTCACGCACGGCGCCGCCGACAAGATAGATCTTCATGGCGGGAATCATCGCATGCCCGGTGCAGATGCACCGGTAGTGCCGGCCGCTGGCCGGCAACCGCAGTCACCCCGAAGCTGCCGGCCAGCGGCCGGCACTACCGATACAGCGGCCAGCCTGATCCAGGCCAGCAGGCGCATCGTTTCACTCCCCAGGGCGTGGACACCGGGGAATGCCGGCCAGCGGCCGGCAGTACCGTGTTGCGATCAATCGCCGCCCTGCTCGGCGTCGGCCGCGCAGCTGAAGCGCTTGCGCTTGTCCACCAGGCGGCCCATCAGGCGGTCGCTCAGCGGCAGTGCATCACCGTTGAGGCGCCAGTCGTAGATCACGCTGAAGGCCAGCACGCGGGCGACGTACTCGCGGGTTTCCTTGTAGCTGATGGTCTCGATCCACAGATCCGGATCGAAGCCCGGGCGCTGGCCCTGCCAGCGTGCCGTCGGCGTCGGCCCCGCGTTGTACGCGGCGATGGTCACGTACGGCAGGCCGTCGTACTTGTTCATCAGCTGGCGCAGGTAGGCGGTGCCGATCGCGATGTTGGTGTCCGGGTCGTACAGGCTGTCGGCGCCGCCGTAGCCGGTCAGGCCGATCGACTTGGCCACGCTGGCACCGGTGGCCGGCAGCACCTGCATCAGGCCCATGGCGTTGGCAGGCGAGCGCGCGCGCGGGGTGAACGTGCTCTCGGCACGGATCTCCGCCGCCACCCAGGCCGGATCGATCGCGTTGCGTGCCGACTCGCGGCGGATGGTGGCGTCGTGGTGCAGCGGGAAGCGCAGGTCGTACAGGCGCTGTTCCTGCGGCTGCTTGCCGAGCGCGAACACGGCACGGTCGAACCAGCCGTTGTCCTGCGCCACGCGCACGGCGAGGCGGCGCTGGGTGTCGTCGAAGCGCGACAGCGCGCTGTTCCATTCGGCCACGGCCCAACCGGCGCGGTCGATCTGGTACAGCGCCATCGCCCGCTGGATGGCCGGGTCGCGCGCGATCACGGCCTGTGCCTGCGCGCTGTCGTTGGGCTTCCACGGGCACAGGGTATAGCCCTGCTGCAGCTTGTCGGCGGCAAGGAAACCGTGGAAGGTCGGTGCGCGTGCGGCTTCGCGGAACAGCGGCTGCGCCTGCTGGGCCTGGCCGGTCTTCTCCAGCATGCGGCCTTCGAAGTAGCGCCAGCGCGGGTCGCTGCGCTGCTTGCTGCCCATCTTGCGGATGGCGGTCAGCGCCGCCGGCCAGTCGCCGCGCGACATCGCTTCGCGCACGCGCCACTCGTGCAGGCGTTCGTCATAGGCCGACTCCGGCACCGCGTTGAGGCGGCGTGCCGAATCGGGCAGGTAGGACGCCACCGTCCACAGCGCGATCTGGTACAGCACCTGGCCCTGCTGGTCGGCACTCAGCCCCAGCGCCTGCGCGTACTGCGGCAGCTGCTGTTCGGTGGCGGCCGGGTCAGCCTTGGCCAGCTTGGCCAGGCCATCGGTGGCGATGCGCCGGCTGCGCTCGTTGCGCGGCCAGTTCAGGGCGCTGGCATTGGGCTTGTCGACGAAGGCGGCGTAAGTGTTGGCCAGTGCCAGATCGGTGGCAGGCAGGCCGCGGGCCGCGCTGCGCATCACGGCGGGCTGCTGCGCGTCGGCGGCGGCATCGATCCGTTCCCAGCGCAGGGCGTCGCTCAGGCCGCCTTGGGCCTGCAGCACGGTGAACACCGCATCGCAGCTGTCCGGCAGCGGCTTGCCGTTCTTGCGCCACAGCTCCTGCGCTTCGCTGATCCACTGCGGATCGACTTTGCCGGTTACCTGGCGCGCGGTCAGTTGCGCACAGCGCAGGCCGGCGTTGTCGGTGGGCGCCCAGTTGGCCAGCAGGGTCGGCCAGTCCTGGCGGCGGGCGAGCGAGGGCAGCCACACGCTGCGGAACGTGCTGGCCACGGCCTGGCCCTCATAGCGCTTGAGGAAGGCCTGTGCCTGCGCGGTATCGACGGTGTCGATGTTGCGGCGCAGGTTGGCGTACTCCAGCCAGCCGTACGCCGGGTGGCGGCTGAGCGCAGCGGCCTGGCCAGGATCGAACTGGCCGCGTTCGGCGGCCGCGATCGCGGCTTTCAACTGCGCGTTCTGGGCGTCGAGGGACTGGGCATTGGCGCAACCGATCAGCAGCGTGGTGGCCAAGGGCAGCAGGGACAGGGCGGTCGGAGATCGTCGGGTCATGGCATGCAGCATAGCGGGCGGTGGCTGAATTCAGTTTCGCATTGCGTGCACGCCGGGCGTCGGCAACGACAGCTGAATGAATCCGTAGAAGCCCCTGCCGCAGCGAGTGACAGTCGTCGTAACGTCGGCCTTGGGCGAACGGCCCGGCTGCAGGGAGCGGCACATGGCGTTCAGTAGCGCAGGAAGAAGCGGCCCGCTGGCGGACATCAATGTCACGCCACTGGTGGATGTCATGCTGGTGCTGTTGATCATCTTCATCGTGACTGCGCCGATCGTGGCTCGGCCAATCGCCGTGCAGTTGCCACAGGCTACCGATCGCGTGGTTGACCGTCCCGAATCGCCCCCGCCGATCGAGCTGCGCCTGGACGCTGGCAACCAGCTCAGCTGGAATGGCCAGCCGATGGCGATCAGTGAGCTGCAGGCGCGCCTGCAGGCACAGGTGGGCGAACATGCCGGCAACCTGCCGGAGCTGCGCATCGCCACCGATCCGGCGGCCGAGTACGAAGGCATGGCGCGGATATTGGCTGCGGCCGAGGCGACCGGCATGGAGCGGATTGCCTTCGTGCGATAGAGCGTTGTCTCACTGCCGCTCATGCGGTGATTGCTGCATGAGCGGCGCTTGCCCTGCTGACAGCGTCGCATCCAGGATCCGCAGAAAAGCCATTTCAATCTGCGCCGGAACCGGGGTCGGATGTGCTCGCCACCTTCCGGTTTCAGGGTCATGTTCAACGTCGAAAGCGGTCAACGCGGCGCTCTCGAAATCCACCACAACCGTCAATCCCTCTCCTGAGGCCGAGGCCGCATCGCTGGGAGAGGGGCAGTTGTTGCACTCGATCACGCCACCTGCCCTCGATTCGCCGGCCAGGGGAAGAAGCAGCGTGATCACCATCATGACGCTTGGCACGGCAGTTGATGCTTTCATGATCGATCCTCCCGCGAATGGCTGGAGGTGCGAGTCTGCACCGGGTCGATCAAGCGGGCCTTCTGAATGAAGGAATTTCAGACTATTCCTGAAATGGTTCGGCAAAGGCACTTTCATGCGCGCGGCAGTTTCCGGCGCGCGCTGTCGCGGCCAGCATCAAAGCGAAGGCGGCGGAACATTACCGTCCGGTTCTAAACGGCACTCATCTGACGCAAATGTCATGCAATTGCGTCAATTCCGCGTGAAAGAGTGTCGATCGTCACGCCGTGATTTTTACCGCTTGTTTACAAAGGAGACGCTGCCGCCATGCAGGGGGGGAGCGCGGCAGTCCATGTCCCGACATTCCTTTGGAGAGAGAGCGAATGAATCACCTGCACCACCGCCCGTTGGCGGTTGCCGTCGCGCTGTGCGTGATGGCCCTGGCCCCGTTGGGTGCCGCTGCACAATCCACCACCAACCTGGATGCGGTGGAAGTCACCGGTACCCGCATCAAGCGCGCTGAAGTCGAGGGCCAGGTCCCGATCCAGACCCTGACCCGCGGTGACATCGAACGCACCGGCCTGAACTCGATCAGCGAGGTGCTGCAGCAACTGACCGGCTCGGGTTCGGCGCTCAATGCCAAGTTCAATTCGTCCGGCAACTTCGGCTTCCCGCCAGATGGCAGCGGCGTGGGTGCCGGCTCGGCGCAGGTCGACCTGCGCCACCTCGGTGCCAAGCGCGTGCTGGTGCTGGTCGACGGCATCCGCTGGGTCAACGAGTCGTCCGCATCGGGTGTGGGTGCCGCCACCGACCTCAACACCATCCCGCTGGCCATCGTCGAACGCATCGAGGTGCTGGAAGACGGCGCATCGTCGCTGTACGGCTCCGATGCCATCGCCGGCGTGGTCAACATCATCACCCGCCGCGACTTCGACGGCGGCCAGGTGACGCTGAACTATGGTGAGTACAGCAAGGGCGACGGCACGCAGAAGGGCGTGGATCTGGCCTGGGGCAAGAGCGGCGACCGCTTCAGCCTGTTCCTGGGCGCCAGCTGGACCAAGCAGGATCCGGTGTTTGCCAAGGACCGCGAACAGTCGCGCTTCCCGATTCCCGGCACCGGCCTGGCCTTCGGCAGCGGTGGCATCCCGCAGGGCCGCTTCATGTTCACCGATCCGAACACCGGCGCGGTGCAGAACATCGTGCCCAACAGCGGTGTCAGCAATCCACGGTACGACGGCAGCGCCGGCTGCAACCGCAGCGATGACTACCATTGCTTCACCACCGCCGACCGCTTCAACTTCGCCGAATACAACATGGTACTCACGCCGTCGGAGCGCAAAGGCCTGTTCGGCCAGTTCCGTTTCGACATCACCGACAACGTGCAGTGGTACATCAAGGCGCTGGGCAACCGCCGCGAGTCGACCAACCAGGCCGGACCGGAGCCGTTGTTCTTTGGTCCTGACGGCGCCACCGGCAACCCGCTGGCCGACAACATCGTGGTCTCGCGCCTGAACCCTTACAACCCGTTCGGTTTCGATCTGGTGTCCGGCGACAACATGAGCCTGATCGGCCGCCGCCCGGTGGAGGGCGGGGCACGCGTGTTCAAGCAGGAGGTCAACACCACCTACGTGGCCACCGGCCTGGTCGGCAACTTCCATGCCGCCGACCGCAGCTGGTACTGGGACGTCAACGGCATGTACAGCAAGAACAAGGCCGAACAGACCAACTATGGCAGCTACAACATCTACAACGTCAACCTGGCATTGGGCGATCCGGCGGTGTGTGCGGCAACCCCGGGATGCGTGCCGCTGAACATCTTCGGTGGCGCCGGCTCGATCACCCCGGACATGCTGAAGTGGATCCAGCCGGTGGTGCGCGACCGCAGCCAGAACGAGCTGAGCCTGTTCACCGCCAACCTGTCCAGCGACCTGTTCACCCTGCCGGCCGGTCCGGTGTCGTTCGCCAGCGGCTACGAATATCGCAAGTACAAGGGCTGGTACCAGCCCGACCCGCTGACGGTGATCGGCCACTACAACGGTGTGCCGTCGCAGCCGACGTCCGGTTCGTATGACGTCAACGAAGCGTACCTGGAGTTGAGCGTTCCGATCTTCGCCGACTCGCCGCTGGGCAAGAAGCTGGACCTGAGCCTGGCCGGCCGCTACTCGGACTACTCCACCTTCGGTGGCGAGTTCACCCCGAAGTACGGCCTGCGCTGGCAGGTGACCGACGACTTCGTGCTGCGCACCACCTACGCCGAGGGCTTCCGGGCGCCATCGATCGGCGAGCTGTACGGCTCGGCCGCACGCGCCGACCTGCAGCTGTTCGATCCGTGCTCGGTGGGCCTCGGCGGTACGCCGCCGCGCGGCAGCGCCGCCAACTGCGCCGCGCTGGGCGTCCCGGCCGGCTTCCAGCAGGCCAACTCGCAGATTTCGGTGACCACCGGCGGCAACCGCGAGCTGGAACCGGAGCGCTCGCGCAGCTTCAGCGCCGGCTTCGTGTGGAGTCCGTGGTTCGGCAACAACGCGTCCTGGTCGGAGCGCTTCGATGTGGAAGTGACCTTCTACCGCCATGCCATCGATGGTGCGATCCAGGCCATCAACGCCCAGACCCAGCTGGACCTGTGCGTGGACACGCTTGACCCGCTGTATTGCGGTGGCATCACCCGCGCCAGCACCGGCGCGGTCAGCAGCTTCAACAACCGGCTGACCAACCTGGGCTCGATCAAGACCGATGGCTGGGACGTGGACCTGTTCTGGACCTTGCCGCAGACCTCGGTCGGCCAGTTCAAGCTGGCCTGGAAGAACACCTTCGTCGGTCGTTACGAAGCCACCGGCGCGGCCGGGCAGAAGCAGCCGCAGAAGCCGGGCGTGGAAGTGGCCGACAGCTCCATTCCAGAGTGGACCAGCAACGCCAGCATCGGCTGGACGCTGGACCGCTGGAGTGCGAACTGGACGGTGCGGCACATCTCCGAGCTGACCGAGAACTGTGGCGATGCGGTGGCATTCCCGGTCTGCAGCAACCAGGCCGCCGGTACCAACACGCTCTCGGCCACCACCTTCCACGACGTGCAGGTGGGCTACAAGATCGACTGGATGAAGGGGCTGCAGCTGACCGCGGGCCTGAACAACGTGTTCGACAAGGATCCGCCGATCTGCCTGTCGTGTTCGTTGAACGGGTATGACGCCTCGACCTACGACATCCCGCGTGGCCGCTACTGGTACCTGCGCGCGGACCTGCGGTTCTGATGTGACGGTGGCAGCGCCGGTCAGTTCCGGCGCTGCCTTGCGGGCGTAGAGCCGAGCCCGCGCTCGGCTCAACAGGCGCGGGGTGGTCGTACCCCGCGTCTGATCAGAACGCCCAGGTGAACGTCAGCGAGCCATTGCGGCCATCGCCGTAGGCACCGTAGCCGTTGACCTGCGACAGGTACTTCTTGTCCAGCAGGTTGTTGAGGTTGGCCTGCACGCTGAACTCCGGCGAGATGCGGTAGCGCAGGAAGGCACTGACCAGCGCGTAGCCGCTCTGTTCGATGCGGCCGTAGGCTGGCACCGGGTAGTAGATGCGGTTCTGCCAGTTGGCGCCGCCGCCGACGGTCAGTGCCTGCAGCGACTGCGGGGTGTAGCTGGTGAACAGTTTCAGCGCGGTCTGCGGCAGGTTGGTGTTGATGTCGGCGCCGTTGATGTCCTTGGCCACATAGCGCGACGCACCGAAGGTCGCGTTCCAGCCCGGGGCGAGTTCGCCGTTCACCTCGAACTCGAAGCCGCGGCTGACGGTGCCGCGTGCAGCGCGATAGGCGAACTCGTTCTGGCTGCCCTGCACCGGCTCGCCGGTGGCCTGGCCGACGTTGTCCTGTTCGATGCGGAACACGGCCAGCGAGGCGTTCAGGCGGTTGTCGAACCACGCGCCCTTGACGCCCACCTCGTAGCTCTTGCCATCGACCGGATCGAGGTAGCTGCCATTGCGGTCCTTCAGCGTCTGCGGCTGGAAAATCTCGGTGTAGCTGGCATAGGTCGAGTACGTCCCATTGATGTCGAAGACCAGGCCAGCGTACGGCGTGGTCACCTTGTGCGCGCGGTCGGCGCCTTCACCCTCGCTCTTCCAGTCGGTGTAGCGTGCGCCGATGATCAGCTTCAGCGGATCGGCCAGCGACAGGCGCGCGGCCGCGTAGCCGGCCTTCTGCGTGATGGTGCCCTCGCTGGCCAGGGCCAGCGGGTTCCAGTTCGGCTCACCGATCTTGCCCGTCCAGTTCAGATAGCTGGCGAACGGATCCCAGGTCTGGCCCGGGCCACCGACCTGGTAGTCGCCGTAGTTGGCGTACTCGCGCTTGTTGTAGCTGAGGCCGGCCATCAGCTGGTGCTCGCGGCCGAACAGCTGGAACGGGCCATCCACGTAGCCGTCGACGCCAGTGACCTTGCGCTCGGTGTTGTACAGGCCTGCGGACGGCGAGATGCCCGCGCCAGTGGCCCGGTCGAAGTTCGAGGCGCCCGTGGTCCAGTCGTTGTAGGCGGGGTAGAACAGCTTGTCGTCGGCCCTGGTCTCATCGTGCGTGGCGCCCACCTTGAATTTCCAGCCGCTGCTGAAGGCGTGTTGCAGGGTGGCGAAGGCCCGCTTGCTGGTGGTGTCCCAATAGGTCCACTCCGGGCTGGCGTTGAACGATTCGTCGTAGCCGGTGCGCGAGCCATCCGAATACAGCATCGGGAAACCGCCCCAGGTCGCGCCATTGGCGCGCTTCTGCTGGTAGTCGTAGCCTACGCTCAGCTGCGTGTCCGGGGTCAGGTCGGCATCGATGACCGCATAGCCCAGCGTCTTGCGCTGGTTGTAACGGTCCATCTGGCCGTCGGTGTCCAGATAGCTGCCGATCACGCGCCCACGCACGCTGCCGCTGGCATTGAGCGCGCTGCCCACATCCACGGTGGTGCGGGTGCGGCCCCAGCTGCCCACGTTCACCGACACGCTGCCGGCCAGCTCGGCGCTGTCGGCGTGCTTGCGGATCAGGTTCACCGACGCGGACGGGTTGCCGGCGCCGCTGAGCAGGCCGGTGGCACCTCGCACCACTTCCACACGGTCATACAGCGCCAGGTCCAGCCCGGAGTCACCGTAGCTCCAGTTCTGCACCATCTGCGTGGGCAGGCCATCGAACTGGTAGGCATCGATATAGAAGCCACGCGCGTAGAACTCGGTGCGCTCGCTGTCGGACTGGGTGCTGGTCACGCCGGTGGTGTTGGCCAGCACGTCGATGATGTCGTCCAGCTTCTGATCTTCGATGCGCTGGTGGCTGATGATGCTGAGCGACTGCGGGATCTCGCGCGGCGCCAGGTCGAAGCGGGTACCGGCCGAGGTGCGGCGCACCGAATAGCCTTCGGCGCGTTCGCCCTTGACCACGACCTTGTCGAGCGTGGTCGGGTCGGCGGCGGTGTCGGCGAAGGCGGCCGGGGCCACGCTGCAGAGCACGGCGAGCACGGCAACGGACAGCCGCTGCGGCTGCGGGATACGGAGGGCGGAACGGGTCATGGAGGTCCTGGGCGAGCACGCGCGCTCGGCCGGCATCCAGGAGGCGAGGCGCTACGGGTAGGGGAAGGGCGGGCAGGCCGTCCTGGCACCACCGGAAACGAAAGAAATGTTAATACGAACTATTCCTATTTACAAATCCTGAACGAGGAAGGCGCTTGGGCAGAGCCCGACGCAACAGTTGGGGTCAGCGCAGCAGTGGCAGCGGATCGCGGGCACCGTCGGTGCCGTAGATGCCCCAGTGCAGATGCGGGGGCGTGCCCTTGGCATTGCCGCTGTCGCCGACGTGGCCGAGCAGGTCGCCGGCCTGGACCACCTGGCCGCGCGCCAGGCCCTCCGCCCAGTCTTCGAGATGCGCGTAGTAGTAGCGTTCGCGCCCGGGCCCGATCACCCACACCTGGCGCCCGCCGAGGCCACCCTCACGGACGTCGGCGATGACGCCAGGCGTGGCGCTGCGCACCGGGGTGCCACGCCTGGCGAAGATGTCGATGCCGGCGTGGGAGCGGTCGCGACCGCGCGGTGCGCCGAACGTATCGGCGATCTGCCCGGGTCTGACGCCGTCCACGGGCACCGGCAGTCCGGTGGCCGGCGGCATCCGCGAGAGTGTCCACAGCATCTTCGGTGCGGCCGCCCACGGGCTGTTCCACACCGCCATCACCGCAACAAGGGCCACGGCCAGCCACAGGCCGCGCAGCAGCCAGCGGCGCAGGCGGCGGGCCGCAGAGGGGGAATCAGCGGATGTCATGCCAGCGGCACCTCGAAACTGCGCTTCAACGTGCCCAGCGCCACCGATGTGCGGAAGCGCTCGATGTTGTCATCTGCGCCGAACAGCCGCTCGGTGATTGCCTCGTACTCTTCCATCGACGCGGCCGACACCAGCAGCAGGAAATCGCCATCGCCGGTGATCGAGTAGCACTGCTGCACCGCCGGGTCGTCCTGCACGCGGCGCTTGAACGGTGCCACGCGGTCGCGCTGCTCGCTGACCACGCGCACCTCGACGATGATGGTCAGCGGTCGCCCGACCCTGGCCGCGTCGACCACCGCCACGTTGGCGGCGATCACGCCGCCGTCCTGCAGGCGCTTGATGCGGCGCTGCACGGCCGGCGCGGACAGGTGCACAGCCTCGGCGATTTCGCGTTGCGGCAGGGTGTTGTCCCGCTGCAGCAGGTCGAGGATGGCGCGGTCGAAGCTGTCGAGCACGGGGGCGGTGGCCATGGCGAGCAGAAGTTGCACGAACGGGCCGTCAATTGAGCCAAGTGCTCGGCGCCGGCGCAATAGACTTTGCCCATGCAGACCCCACGACTCGCGCCGATGTTACCGGCGCTGGCGGTGCTTGGCTCGGTCACCTCGCTGGCCATCGGCACCTCCTATGCAAAACACCTGTTCCCGCTGATCGGCGCGCAGGGCACCAGCGCGCTGCGCGTGGGCTTCTCGGCCCTGTTGCTGCTGCTGTTCTGGCGGCCGTGGCGCTGGAAGACCGGCCGCGCGGATGCGATCACCATCCTGCGCTACGGGCTCACCCTGGGCCTGATGAACCTGCTGTTCTACATGGCCCTGCGTACGATTCCCTTCGGCATCGCGGTGGCCATCGAGTTCACCGGGCCGCTGACGGTGGCGATGCTGTCGTCGCGGCGGCCGATCGATTTCCTCTGGGTGGGCTGTGCGGCGGTGGGGTTGCTGTTGCTGCTGCCGATCGGCGGCGGCCCGGCGCTGGATCCGGCCGGCGTGCTGTATGCGATGGGTGCTGCGGCGTGCTGGGGCCTGTACATCGTGTTCGGCAAGCGTGCCGGCCACCTGCACGCCGGGCATTCGGTGTCGCTGGGGCTGCTGGCGGCGTCGCTGGTGGTGGTGCCGGTGGGCGTGGTGCACGCCGGCGCGGCGCTGCTGGACCCAAAGATCCTGGCCGCCGGCCTGCTGGTGGCGCTGGTCTCCAGCGCGATCCCGATGTCGCTGGAAATGATGGCGCTCAAGCGCCTGCCGAAGGAGACGTTCGGCATCCTGATCAGCATGGAGCCGGCGGTGGCCGCACTGTGGGCGATGCTGCTGCTGCACGAACACCTGCATGGGCTGCAGTGGCTGGCGATCGGCTGCACGGTGCTGGCCTCGGTGGGCAGCACGATGACCGCGCGGCGCCTGAAGGCGCCCGTCACCGCCTGAAAAAAGGGGACGGAGGGGATTAAGTCGTTTATGCCCTGATTTAGGGGGCGCCAGGCGGCGGCCGGTGCGAAGCGTGCGGACCAACGGTCCGCACCTACCAGGGCGGCGGTTCAGCGCAGGGCGTCGGTCGGGACGTCGATCTGCATCGCCAGGGCGAGGTGATCGGAGAACGCGGCCGGTACGGCTTCCACGGTGCGGGTCAGCAGTCCGCTGCTGACCAGGATGTGGTCGATGGCGCGATCGGGGCGCCAGCTGGGGAAGGTCGGCACGATGCAGCCGGGCGGCTGCAGCCGGGTCTTCTGGTACAGCACCTGCATTTCCGGGCGTTCGGCCAGGCAGTTGAAGTCGCCCATCAGCACCGCGTTGGGGTGGTCGGACAGCAGCTCGGCGATGAAGCCCAGCTGCGACATCCGCGAGCCCGCGCCCAATGACAGATGCGCCACCGCCACCGCCAGGCCATCGGTACCGTCGCCGAACTTGGCCAGCAGCACGCCGCGCCCGCCGATGCGGCCGGGCAGGGCATGGTCCTGCACTTCCACCGGTTCCAGCTTGCTCAGCAGGCCATTGGCACTGGACGCCACGCCGCCCATGCGCCGGTTCGGCTGGTGGCTCCAGTAGTTGAAGCCGGCGCGCTGGGCCAGGTAGTGGGTCTGGTTGGTGAAGCCCGAGCGCAGGCTGCCCGGGTCGGCCTCCTGCAGGCCGACGATGTCATGGTCGCGCGCCAGGGTGGCGATCGCGTCCAGGCTGCTGCGCTTGCGACCCGCCGGCAGCGCATGTGACCAGCTGCGGGTCACATAGTCGCTGTAGCGGCGGGTACTTGAGCCGGCCTGGATGTTGGCCGTCAGCAAGCGCAGGGTCCGTGTACGGGGGGAATTCACGGCCGGGAAATGCGTCTCTTGGATCAGTGAGCCTGGGCCGCACCGCGTTCGCGGGCGATCAGGTGGTCGGCGATGCGCAGCATGTCCGGGAAGCTCTTGCCCTTCACCAGGTACTTGCCGTTGACGATGATCGACGGGGTGCCGCTGATCTGGCTGCGCTGGGCGAACTGCTTGGCCGAGTTGGTCTTGGCGTTCACTGCGAAGCTGCCCATGGTGGCGGCGAACTGCTTCGGATCCACGCCATAGGCGGCGTAGAACTTGGCGATGTCTTCCACCGAATCACGGCCGCGCTCACCCTTCAGGGTCTTCTGCGAGTGGATGGCGGCATACAGCGCTTCGTGGGTCTTTTCCTGCACGCCCAGGGTCTGCGCGGCGTAGAACGCACGGGCATAGTCATCCCAGGTGCCGCCGAACATGGCCGGCACGTAGACGAAGTTGACGTCGCTCGGCAGGCCGGCCTTCCACGGGCCGACCAGCGGCTGGAACGCGGCGCAGGCCGGGCAGACGTAGCCGAAGATCTCGGTCACTTCGATCTTGCCGGCGGCCGGCTGGAACGGCTGGCCGTTCGGGATCACCTGGTAATCGGCGCCTTCCACCGGGGCCGGGCCGGTCAGCGCGGCGGTGGTCGGGGCCGGCGCGGCGGCCGGAGTCGCTTCGGCCGGGACCTTGTCGCCTTCGGCGGCAGCCGGCGCGGCGCCTTCGCTGCCCGCCGCCGGCGCAGCGGCCGGTTCGGGGGTGGCCGGGGCGGCGGCCGGTGCGGCCGGGGCCGCGGTGGTGTTGGTGCTGCCGTCATCAGCCTTGCAGGCAGCCAGGATCGGCAGCAGCGCTGCGAGGGCGAGGGCGTAACGGATCTTCATGGAAACGTCTCCAGCATCTGGAAAGGTGGGGCCGGCGCCAGGCGCCAGCCAGGGGGAAATGATGACATGCGGCGGCGACAGCGCCGTGTCGAGGGTGGGCGTTGGTTCAGCGGCCGCGGGCGGCGCGGGCCTGGGCGATCAGCGCCGAGGCGATGCGCAGCTGGTCGTCGAAGCTGTTGCCGCGCACCAGGTACTGGCCGTTGATGATGATGGCCGGGGTGCCCGGCACCTTGGTGCGCTGGGCGAACGCGCGCGCGGCCTCGACCTTCTTCTGCACGGCATCGCCGCGCAGCGCCTGGAGGTAGCGGTCCGGGGTCACGCCGTAGGCCTTGTAGAACGTGGCGAGCTCATCGGCCGAGACGTTCTGCATCGGCAGCGATCCCTGCTCGTGCAGGGCCTTGAACACGGCAGCGTGGCTGCGCTTGGCCACGCCGACTTCGTCGGCGGCGTAGTAGGCCAGTGCCCAGGCATCCCAGGCGCCACCGAAGGCCGCCGGGACCGGCGTGAAGCGCACGTCGGCCGGCAGCTTGGCCGCCCAGGCTTCCAGCTGCGGTTCGAAATGGGCGCAGTGCGGGCAGGTGTAGCCGAAGACTTCGACCACCTCGATCTTGCCGGCCAGCGGCTGGAACGGGCCCGGCTGGGCGATGCGCTCGTAGTCTTTGCCCTCGACCAGCGGGGCATTGGCGGGGGTGGCGGCGCAGGCTGCCAGCGGCAGCAGCACCAGCACGGACAACAGCAGGCGGGAAATCAACCTCATTGACACGCATCTCCGTTGAAAAAAGCAACGCCGGCGCAGCCGCCGGCGTGAAGGAAACATACCGCAGCCGTGGGCCGACGTCGCGGCCCCGGCCGACCAGTGGTGCTCAGGGGGCGGCAGCCGGTTGTGTCGGCGCGGCCGCAGCGGCCACATCGTCGGCCTTGTTGTGCAGGCCCTGCAGGTAGCTCGACAGGGCCTGCACCTCCTGCTCGCTGAGCTTCTGCGCGACCGTGGCCATGATCTGGAAGTGCGCCTTGTCGGTCTCGTTGGTCTGGCCGGCCTGGTACTCCTGCAGGCGGCGCGCGACATAGCTGGCGTGCTGCCCACCCAGGTGCGGATAGGCCGGGCCGGGATTGCCGGCACCGCTGGGGCCGTGGCAGGCCATGCAGGCCGGCAGCCCACGCTTGGCATCGCCACCGCGGTAGAGCTGCTGGCCGATCTCGTAAAACTTCATGCCCTTGTAGGGGCCGTCGGTGACCACCGTGTCATCGGCGATGCCCGCGTTGGCCTTCTGCGTGGCGAAGTAGGCGCCGATATCGCGCATGTCCTGCGGGGTGAGGTTCTGCACGAACGGCACCATCGCCACCGCGGCGCCGGAACTGCGCTGGCCATTGGCGATCAGGGCCATCTGCTGGGCCACGTAGCGTTCGCTCTGGCCAGCGATGGACGGATACATCTCCACCGTGGAATTGCCGTCGGCGCCATGGCAGGCCGCACAGGCCGTCGCCTTGGTCTGGCCGGCCTTGGCATCACCCCAGTGGGTCTTGCTGAAGTCCACCTCCAGCGACGCGGTGCGGATCGGCCCGTTGTCGGGCAGCGGAGTCAACGTGGTCTGCGCGAACGCAGCGGCGGCAACGACTACGGCAGTGGCAAGGGCGGATACGGCAAGAACGCGAGCGTGGCGCATGCTGAAGCTCCGTATGGACCGGGCCGGGCGATGGCGGCCGGCATCGCCCGGATTATCAACGCCGTTTCCGCGCACGGTCAACGCAGCAGTGCAGCAAAAATGCCGGCACGGGCCGCCGGGACGGGCGCGCGGCGCCGCAACATGCGATCCTAGGCATATGTCATTGCTCATCGAACGCGCCCGTTACCACCTCTCGGCCCACAACGTGCGGCAGCTGCCGCCCGATGAAGGGGCCGAAGTGGCCTTCGCCGGCCGCTCCAACGCCGGCAAGTCCAGTGCGCTCAACGCGCTGACCCGCCAGAACGCCCTGGCCCGTGTCTCCAAGACTCCCGGCCGCACCCAGCAGCTGGTGTTCTTCCAGATCACTCCGGACGCGCACCTGGTCGATCTGCCCGGTTATGGCTACGCCAAGGTGCCGCTGGACCTGCAGGCGCACTGGCAGGCCTTCATCGACAGGTATTTCCGCACCCGGGAGGCCCTGAAGGGGCTGGTGGTGGTGATGGACATCCGCCATCCGCTGAAGGACTACGACCGGCAGATGCTGGCCTATGCCGTGCAGCGCGGCCTGCCGGCGCACGCGCTGCTGACCAAGGCCGACAAGCTCAGCCGCAGCCAGCAGATGCAGACGCTGCAGAAGGTGCGCAAGGAGCTGCACTCGGCCTATGGCGACAGCGTCAGCGTGCAGGTGTTCTCCGGCGAAGACCGCACCGGCGTGGACGAAGCCCGCGGCGTGATCGGCGGCTGGCTGGGGCTGGAATAAGGCTCTCCGGTCGCCCGGCTGGCAGCCGGGCGCTACCCGATCGGGTGGGTGCCGACCTTGGTCGGCACACCCTCACAACGGCGAATACTCCGCCGGCACCCACGCATACGCCTGGCCTTCGCTGCGCACGTGGCCCAGGCCCGGGAACGGCAGGTGTGCACCGGCCACCCACCAGCCGCGGGCGGTGGCCTGCTGCAGCAGGCTCCGGCGGCTGGCGATGGCCGCCTTGCGGTCCGAGTCGGCCTCGAACGCCGCCTCTGGATGCGCGAACTGCACCGCGTGGAAGTGCAGCACATCGCCCCACACCAGCAGTGACTGGCCCTGGCTGTCGAACCGGTAGGAGACATGGCCGGGGGTATGGCCATGGGTATCCATCGCTACCGCGCCACCGGGCAGGGCATCGCCGGGGCTGAAGGTGCGCAGGTGGCCGCTGGCCTGATACGGCGCCACCGCGTTGCGTGCCAGCGGGAAGGCGAAGCGCACGCCCTTCGGCGCGGTGGCCTCGCTGGCCGGGTTGAGCCAGTAATCGGCATCCGCCTTGGACAGCCACACCGTGGCATTCGGGTAGGCCGGCTTGCCCTGTGCGTCGAGTACGCCGCACAGGTGGTCCGGATGGGCGTGGGTCAGCAGCACCTCATCCACCTCGGACGGGTCCACGCCGGAGGCACGCAGATTGCCCAGCACCTGGCCCAGGCCGGGGCCGAAGCACTGCGCCGTGCCGGTGTCGACCAGGGTGAGGTGGTTGCCCTGGCGCACCAGGAAGGCGTTGATCGCGGTCTGCAGGCCTTTCTTGTCTTCCGGTACGTAGCGGCCTTCCAGCAGGCGGCTGACCAGCGTCGCTGGCACATCCACCACTTCCTGACGGCCCAGCGCGACCACGCCATCGAACAGCGCGGTGACCTGCAAGGTGCCGACGCGCTGGTGGTAGACGCCGGGTACCTGCTGGGTGGGCGCGGGCGAGGTAGCTTCGGCCAGCGCAGCCAGCGGCAGGGAGGACAGGGCCAGCAGCAGGGCGCCGCGCAGCGGCAGGGGGTGCAGGGTCATGGCGGTTCTCGGTGAACGGGTGATTCCGTGGTGCCAGCGTGCCGTGACGGGCGTGTGCGCGGCGCTCAATCCGCTGCGCGGAATGCTCAGGGAGGGGGGGTTGTCTGCAGGGCTGCGCCCTGCACCCGCAGAGGCAACGGCAATGGCCGAAGCAACAGCAACAGCAACAGCGGGCTATCCGTGGGATGGCGGGGTGGGTCCGGTTGCGGGAGACCCCGTAAACCCGTCCATGGGGGCTTGGCCGCGGCATCCATGCCGCGGACACTCCCGCAACCGGACCCACCCCGCCTTCGACAGTTTTCCGCGATCTGTTGGAAATGCTCTTGGGGTCAGATCCGTTTTCCGCAGGAAAACGGATCTGACCCCAGATCGATTTCGATATCTGACAGATGTGTCGACCAAGGTCGACACCTACCAACAGCCGAGTGAACCTGTCGCAGGTGGGGCGGTGCCGGAGTGCGGGGTGTCAGCCGCATGGATGCGGCTGCCAAGCCTACAGGGACGTACTTGCGGCGTCCCCGCACTCCGGCACCGCCCCGCCATCCCACGGATAGCACGCTGTTGCTGTTGCTCCGGCTCTTGCACTCGCTTCGGCGGGTGCAGGGCGCAGCCCTGCCGAACCCCCTCAAATGTCGGTCGGAGCCAGTCCGTACTGCTCGGCGAAGCGCTTGCTGAAACTCGCCGCAGACCGGTAACCCGCGCGTGCGGCGACGGTCTTCAGTGGCAGGTCGGTGGTGTAGAGCAGCTGCATGCCATGCGCCAACCGCGCCTCGGTGAGCAGCTGGCGCAGGCTGGTGGCTTCGGCGGCGAGGCGGCGGCGCAGGGTGGCGCCGCTCAGCGCGAACTGCGCTTCCACATCACGTGATTGCCAGTCGCGTGCCGGTTCGGCGGCGATGCGGTCGCGGATCTGTTCGCTCAGGCTCGGCGCCTGCGGCAGCAGCAGGTTGCCATGACCTTGGCGGCACAGGGTCAGCACCAGCGAGGCCAGGGCCAGTCGCGCTTCGCTGTAACGCCCGTCCTGCAGTGATTGCCGCCACTGGCGCAGCACCACGGCATGTTCGATCAACGGCAGCCGCGCCATCGCCGGGCCCGGCGCGGGAAGCTCTTCGTTCCAGAGCGTACGCGCCGCCGCCAGCACTTCGGCGCAGAGCGGCACGATGGCACTGAGGTAGCGGCCGCTGCAGGGATCAGGGGTGTTGACCACGTCGATGCGGCACCGCTGGGTCAGCAGCAGGATGTCGCCGGGAACGAACGTCAGCGACTGGCGTGCAGTGCGCACCTGCTTGCGGCCTTCCAGCAGGATCGCGAACTGCGGCTGCGGAACCTCTACCGAACTGGCGCCATGCTCGCGGCGCGCGGTGATGCAGGCGTAGCCCTCGGCGTGCCCGCAGCCGGCCAGACTGGCCATCTCGGCCAGCACCGCGGTGGCCGGTGGCAGCATGCCGGTCATGACACCTGGGCACCGAACAGGCGACCGACGCCGGCCGCCGCAGCCATCGCCAACGCGCCCCAGAACATCACCCGGATCGCGCCGCGCACAGGCGGTGCGCCCCCGGCCCGGGCCGCCACCGCGCCGGTCAGGCACAGGCCGAGCAGGGTGCTGGCAGTGGTCATCAATGCGACCTTGTCGACCGGCGCGAGCAGGGCGGTCAGCACCGGCAGCGCTGCTCCGCAGGTGAACGCACCGGCCGAGGCCAGCGCCGCCTGCAGCGGGCGCGCGCGCAGGGTGTCGGTGATGCCCAGCTCATCGCGGGCGTGGGCACCCAGTGCATCGTGGGCGGTCAGCTGTTCGGCCACCTGCCGGGCCAATGCAGGCTCCAGGCCGCGGTGGCGGTAGATCGCAGCCAGTTCCTCCAGCTCGCTGTGCGGGTCTTCGCGCAGTTCGCGTGTTTCCATGGCCAGGTCGGCCGCTTCGGTGTCGGCCTGGGTCTGCACCGAGACATACTCGCCGGCGGCCATCGACATCGCGCCGGCCACGGTGCCGGCCACGCCGGTGGCGAGGAGGGTGGCAGCGGAGGCGCCGCTGGCCGCCACGCCGACCACCAGGCCGGCCACCGAGACGATGCCATCGTTGGCGCCCAGCACGGCGGCACGCAGCCAGCCGACGCGCTCGGAGCGGTGCAGTTCGGGGTGTCGCGAATGGCGGCTCATGCGCTGAGTGTACGAGGGTCAAGAGGGCGTCGGTAGGATGCTGAAACCCGTCACCGTCGCATGACGCAACGGGGTGCCACGCTATAGTGCGCCCTTGCGATGGAAGGCCGCGAGCCCCACATCCCCCGCCACCGTCCAGCGAGCCTTCCCCTTGTCGAGCCCCAGCCACGTCGCCGATACCCCCATTACCGACCGCTCGCAGCTGGTGGAGGTGATCGCCTCCGGCGAGAAGCCCCGCGCGCAGTGGCGCATCGGCACCGAGCACGAGAAGTTCGGGTTCCGCCTGGATGACCTGCGCCCGCCGACGTTCGAGGGCGAGCGCGGCATCGAAGCGTTGCTCAACGGTTTGATCCGCTTCGGCTGGGAGCCGGTGCAGGAAAACGGCAACACGATCGCGCTGCTGCGCGACGGTGCCTCGGTGACGCTGGAACCGGCCGGACAGCTGGAACTGTCCGGCGCGGCGCTGGAGACCATCCACCAGACCTGCGTGGAGACCGGCACCCACCTCAACGAAGTGGCACAGGTGGCCGGCGAACTGCAGCTGGGTTTCCTCGGCATGGGCTTCCAGCCGAAGTGGAAGCGCGATGAAATGCCGTGGATGCCGAAGGGCCGCTACAAGATCATGCGCTCGTACATGCCCAAGGTCGGCTCGCTGGGCCTGGACATGATGACCCGCACCTGCACGGTGCAGGTGAACCTGGACTACGCCACCGAAGCGGACATGGTGAAGAAGTTCCGCGTGTCGCTGGCGCTGCAGCCGATCGCCACCGCGCTGTTCGCCGACTCGCCGTTCACCGAAGGCAAGCCGAACGGCTACCTGAGCTACCGCTCGCACATCTGGACCGACACCGACGCCGACCGCACCGGCATGCTCGACTTCGTGTTCGAGGATGGCTTCGGTTACGAGCGCTATGTCGACTACCTGCTCGACGTGCCGATGTATTTCTCCTACCGCGATGGCATCTACCACGACGCCAGCGGGCAGAGCTTCCGCGACTTCATGCAGGGCAGGCTGCCGGTGTTGCCGGGTGCGCTGCCGACCCTGCGCGACTGGTCGGACCACATGACCACCGCGTTCCCCGAAGTGCGCCTGAAGAAGTACCTGGAAATGCGTGGCGCCGATGGCGGCCCGTGGAGCCGCCTGTGTGCGCTGCCCGCGTTCTGGGTCGGCCTGCTGTACGACGACACCGCACTCGATGCTGCCTGGGACCTGGTTCATGACTTCACCCTGGCCGAGCGCCATGCGCTGCGCGATGGCGTGCCCAAGCATGCGATGAACCTGCCGTTCCGCAATGGCACGGTTCGCGACTTGGCCCGGGAAGCGGTGAAGATTTCCGTCGAAGGCCTCAAGCGCCGCGCGGCGCGCAATGCCGACGGCCAGGACGAGAGCAAGTTCCTGGACGTGCTGCAGGAGATCGTCGAGTCCGGCCTGACCCCGGCCGAGCGCAAGCTGGCGCTGTTCCATGGCCGCTGGCACGGCGACGTCGATCCGGTGTTCCGCGAATTCGCGTACTGATCGTCATGCGGGGTTGCCGGCCAGCGGCCGGCACTACCAGAAGAAAAACCCCGGCATTGCCGGGGTTTTTCATTTCCACATCTGCGTTGGATCAGGCGGCGTCCTTCATCGTCGCCATGTCGATCACGAAGCGGTAGCGCACATCGTTCTTCGCCATGCGTTCCCAGGCTTCGTTGACGTTCTTGATGTCGATGATCTCGACATCGCTGACGATGCCGTGCTCGGCGCAGAAGTCCATCATTTCCTGGGTTTCGGCCATGCCGCCGATCGCCGAGCCGGTCAGGTGCTTGCGGCCGAAGATCACGCTGCCACCGGTCAGCGGTGGGTCCAGTTCGGTCAGTACGCCGACCAGGCACATGGTGGCCTCGCGCTTGAGCAGGCCCATGTACGGGTTGGTGTCATGGCCGACCGGGATGGTGTTGAGCAGGAAGTCGAAGCTGCCGGCGTGCGCCTTCATCTGCGCGGCATCGCGCGAGACCAGTACCTCATCGGCGCCCAGGCGCTTGGCGTCGGCACCCTTTTCCGGCGTGGTGGTGATCATCACCACGTGCGCGCCCAATGCCTTGGCGAACTTCACGCCCATGTGGCCGAGGCCACCGAGACCGATCACGCCCACCTTCTGCCCCGGACCGACCTTCCAGTGGCGCAGCGGCGACCAGGTGGTGATGCCGGCGCACAGCAGCGGTGCGGCCGCCTTCAGGTCGAGGGTGTCGGACACCTTCACCACGAAGCGCTGCTCGACCACCACGTGGTCGGAATAGCCGCCGTAGGTCGGCGCGCCGGTTTCGCGTTCACGGCCGTTGTAGGTCCAGGTCGCACCCTCGGCGCAGTACTGCTCCAGGTCGTGCTGGCAGGCGTCGCAGTGGCGGCAGGAATCGACCATGCAGCCGACGCCGGCGTGGTCGCCGATCTTGAAGCGGGTGACGTTGCTGCCGACTTCGGTCACCCGGCCGATGATCTCGTGGCCCGGCACCATCGGGTAGATCGAGCCACCCCAGTCATCGCGGGCCTGGTGGAGGTCGGAATGGCAGATGCCGCTGTAGAGGATCTCGATGCGCACGTCGTCCGGGCCGACCGCGCGACGTTCGAACGCGTAGGGCACCAGCGGGGCGGTATGTGAATGGGCGGCGTAACCACGGGCGAGGGACATGGGGAATCCTTGGCAGGGTTTATCGAAAGGCGCTTTACAATACGCCCCATGCCCAGTGGCAAGAAGCGCGGATATCGGCATGATTCATCAAGTGAAACTGCACAATGGCCACTGACAACCTGACCCATCTGGCCGCGTTCGCCGCAGTCGCCCGCCATCGCAGCTTCCGCCGCGCCGGTGCCGAACTGGCATTGTCGACCTCGGCGGTGAGCTATGCGATCCGCGCGCTGGAGGAGCGGCTGGGCGTTGGCCTGTTCCATCGCACCACCCGCAGCGTGGCCCTGACCGAAGCCGGGCAGCGCCTGCTGGAGCGCTTGCAGCCGGCGTTGGGGCAGGTGCACGACGCACTGGAAGAAATGAACCACTTCCGCGCCGCCCCGGCCGGCCTGCTGCGCATCAACGCCACCCGCGCGGCGGTGCCGACCCAGTTGGGGCCGCGGCTGGCGCGCTTCCTGCACGCCCATCCCGACGTGCGGGTGGAGCTGACCGAGAACGATGGCCTGGTCGATATCGTTGCCGAAGGCTACGACGCCGGCGTGCGCCTGCACGAGTTCGTACCCGAGGACATGGTGGCGGTGCCGATGGGCCCACCGCTGCGTGGCTTGATTGTCGGCTCGCCGGACTACCTGCGGCGGCGCCCGGCGCCACAGCATCCGCGCGACCTGGCCGCACACGAATGCATCCGCTTCCGCTTCGCCAGCGGGCACCTGTACAAGTGGCAGTTCGAGCGCGGTGGGCAGGCGCTGGAGATCGATGTACCGGGGCGGCTGACCCTGTGCGAGCAGGGCACGATCGTGCGCGCCGTTCTGGATGGCATCGGCCTGGCGTACGTGCTTGAAGACACGGCAAGGCCGTACATCGACTCGGGGCAGATGGTGGCAGTGCTGGAAGACTGGAGCGAACCGTTCGCCGGATTCGCGCTGTACTACCCGAAGCAGCGGCAGATGCCGGGCGCGCTGCGGGCGTTCGTGGATATGCTGCGGGCGTAGTGGCGGTAAGGGATGCAGTGCCGACCCACGGCCGGCACCCACCCCAATCGCTCATGTCACCAGCGCGTCGTAGCCTTCGCCACTGAACTGGATCAGGCAGAAGCCGTGGCCGAATGGATCGGCCAGCACGGCGATGCGTCCCCAGCGACGCTCGCGCACGGATTGCTCGAGTGTCGCCCCGGCTGCGACTGCACGTGCCAGCGCGGCGTCGATGTCATCCACCACCCAGTCCAGGTGCAGCGGGGTCCAGTGGCGCTCGTAGTCGCGCACGTCGCCGTCTTCGGTGGCGGCGCTGCCCGCCTCGTTCTGCAGCAGGTAGAGCGGTGTTGGCCCACCGAGCAATTCCACGGCCTCCGGGCCGAGACGGCGGCCGATGCGCAATCCAAACGCGGCCACGTAGAAGGTTTCGGCGGCGGCCAGGTCGGGCACGTCGATGTTGACGATGAAGCTGTGGGCAGGGGCGTTCATGGCAGCGATGGGCGGCATCCGGTGGTCGCAGTCTAGTCCTGCCGCGTGCTGCCGCCGGTTCATCTGCTGCGCGCATTCGGGCAAGCTGGGCGGTCTCTATCGACAAGGACATCCATGAGCACGCTATCTGACATCGAACGGGCCACCGGCCAGTCCTTCCCGCCCCTGTTCAAGCAGTTGCATGCAGCGGGTCGGTTGAGCTGGGGTGCCCCACATCCGGAATGGTCCAAGGTGGTGTTCCCGACGCTGCAGGCGGATCCGCCGGTGCTGCTGTACGCCCAGGAATACGAACCGCTGGAACACGATGAACTGCGCGAGGCGTGGCAGGAACTGACCGCCGAGGATCATTACAACCCCCTGCGCACGGACCTGCAGCTGCTGCCGTTTGCGCGGACGGGGGGCGGCGACAGCTACTGCTTCTGGAGCAACGCGCCCGGTGTTGCCGAATCGCCGGTCGTGCTGGTGTGGCATGACGATGATCGTGCCGATGTGCTGGCCGCCAGCTACCAGGACTTCCTGTTCCGCAAGATGGTCGAAGCAGTTGCCGACTACCAAGCGACGTACACGCTGCTTTCGCATGGCGAGCTGGCCAGCAATCTGCAGCGCTGGCTGCACAGCCATCAACCGTTCCTGCGCGATGACCAGTACGCGGCGTTGCAGCGGCTGTTCGCCCGTGTTGACGCTATTGCCGAGGGACGTATCAGCGACGAGGATGCGCAGGCCATCGTCGCTGAAGTGATCGGCTTCGAGCGGTTGGACCAGTCGTTCGCCTACGTGCGCGAGGACGCCTGATCCAAGGGTCGGAGCCCCCCCTGTGGCGGGGATCCGACCCCGTGCGGGATCAGCCGGCGGCTGGGTAGTCGAGGTAACCCGCTTCGCCGCCGCCGTAGTAGCTGCTGCGGTCCGGAGTGGCCAACGCAATGTCGCGCTGCAGGCGCTCGACCAGGTCCGGGTTGGCGATGAACGGTTGGCCGAACGCGGCCAGGTCGATGGTGCCCGCCTCGACCAGCGGCAGCGCGCGTTCGCGGGTCATGCCACCGGCCAGGATCAGGGTGCCGCCGTAGGCCTGCTTGAACTGCTGCAGGAAGGCCTCGCCCAGCACCGACTGGCCCGCCTGCAGGTTGTCGTTGAGATGCGCGTAGGCCAGGCCGCGTTTGCCCAGTTCCTCGGCCAGATACAGATAGGTGGCTTCGTTGTCGGGGTAGAACGGCATGTCGAAGGTGAGGTTGTTCGGTGCCAGGCGCACGCCGATGCGGTGGGCACCAATGCGTTGCGCCATCGCATCGACGGTGTCCAGGATCAGGCGCGCACGATTGGGCAGCGAGCCGCCATACCGGTCCTCACGCTGGTTGATGAGCGGGTTGAGGAACTGTTCGAACAGGTAGCCGTTGGCAGCATGCAGCTCGATGCCGTCGAAGCCGGCCGCGATGGCGTTCTCCGCGCCGCGCACGAAGTCGTCGACGATGCCGGGGATCTCTTCGGTGGCCAGCGCACGCGCCGGAGTGGGATCGGCATGGCCGCGGCTGCCGTCGTCCAGGTAGACGAACGAGGTGTTCTTTGGTGCGCTGGCGACCGGGCGAGTGCCAGCGCTGACCGGTTGTCCGCCATCGGGCTGCAGCGAGGCATGCGACATGCGGCCCACATGCCAGAGCTGGGCGAAGATCGTGCCTTGGGCAGCATGCACGGCCTCGGTCACCTGCTTCCAGCCCGCCACCTGCTCGGCCGACCAGATGCCCGGCACGTCGATGTACCCCTGGCCCTGCGGCGAGACCGGGGTGCCTTCACTGATGATCAGGCCAGCGCTGGCGCGCTGCTGGTAGTACTGCGCGGTGAGCGCATTGGCGACCGAGCCGGGGTTGCGGGCACGGGTCATCGGGGCCATCACGATGCGGTTGCGCAGGAGGGTGCCTGACAGGTCGAAGGGGCGGAACAGAGTGGCGGTCATGTCGGTCATCTCGGTGCGGGGGGAGGAGCGCCAGCGGCGCGATGCCCACAGGATGGAGTTGACATGCGGGCGCATAAAGCGCTTCGATCTCCCTGAGCGTGGGACTATTTGTCCCCAATGTGGGGGAAAGAATGCTGCCGCTGGAATCGTTGAATGGCCTGGTGACCTTCGTTACCGCGGCCCGCTCGGGCAGCTTCACCGAAGCGGCCGATGCACTGGGCGTCTCACGCTCGGCGGTGGGCAAGGCCATCGCCCGGCTGGAAACGCGGCTGGGCGTGCGCCTGTTCCACCGCACCACGCGCCGCATCGCGCTGACCACCGACGGCGAGGCGTACTACGCGTCGTGTGCGGCGGCGCTGGAAGAAATCTCCGCCGCCGAGGCCTGCCTGGGTTCGGCCGGCCTGCCCAGTGGGCGGCTGCGCATCGACATGCCGTCCTCGTTCGGGCGGCTGGTGGTGTTGCCGGTGCTGCTGCGGTTGTGCCGGCAGTACCCGGACCTGCAGCTGACGATGACCTTCACCGATCACTTCGTTGATCCGGTCGAAGAGGGCATCGACCTGCTGATCCGTTTCGGTGGGCTGCACCACGCAGAGCACCTGGTCGCGCGCCGGCTGGGTCGCCAGCGCCTGGTCACCTGCGCATCGCCGGAGTACCTGCAGGCGCATGGTGTGCCTGCGATCGTGGAGGAACTGGCACAGCACCGCAGCATCGTCGGCTTTCGCCACGGGCAACCGGTGGCGTGGCGGATTGGCAGTGATGATGCCGAAGGAACGTTCATCCCGAATGCGGCCTACCAGCTCAACGACGGCGATGCAGTGATCGACGGCGCCATTGCTGGGCTGGGCATCTGCCAGATGCCGGAGTCACTGGTGCGCCGGCACCTGGAATCCGGCGCGCTGCAATCGGTGCTGGATGCGCACATGCAGCGGCATATCGACATCCATGCGCTGTGGCCGCCAACCCGCCACCTGCGGCCGAAGGTACGTTATGTGGTGGATGAGCTGGCGCGGCTGGCGGCTCAGGGATTGTTTGACTGAGCCGGGGCTGCCACGTCGGGTGCGCCATCGAGCGTGTTGCGTGGCGGGAACGCCATCATCCCTGCCAACTGGCAGTACGCGGCAGCATCCAGGAAGGTGGTGGGCACATGGTCCTCAAGCTGGCGGACTTTGCGCAGTCCTTCGATCGGTTCGAGGATCGCCGGAAAATTCTTGTCCTGCTCGTCCAGGACGCGGTCAAGCCGGTCTTTCAGCGGGCTCTTGTAGAAGAAGTCCGGCAGCACGATGCACATCTGGGTGCCGGGCCGCGAGGCGATCTCGCGCATCGCCGTTTCGAATGCGTCGGCATGTTCGGCATCGTCGATGCGCAGCTGCAGGTCCTCCGCCTCGCCGACCGGGCGGTAGTACACGCTGCCCGGGCGGAACAGGAAGGTATACAGATGCGTTCCTTCCACCTTGTACGTCTTTGCTGAGCGTTGCCGCTGCAACTCGGTGGGGAGTGGCACTGAGCGCCCGTCGGCCAGCAGCAGCCTGGCGTTCATGCCGCAACTGCTGCCGTCGGTACCGAACGATACTTCGTAGTCCAGGCCGGGTTCCGGCGTCAGCAGGAGCGAGGGCGGCAGCGTGAAGCGCAGGTCGCGAACGCTTTCGCCCGCCGGAACGCAGCGGCGATTGCCCTCGAAGTTGGCCATCACATTGACCAGCTGGCCCGGCACCAGTGCGAATTCGCGATAGAAGGGCTTGCGGATACCGCCCAGCGTACCGGTGGCGAATGACTCGGGCATGCCGATCGAGGTGCTTTCATTGCCGGTGGCCAGCGAGGCGAGCGTGCTGAACACACCCTTGGACGCCTTGCTCTCCACCCTGACCACCTCGGCTTCGGCGCCGCTGCGCGTGTGGTTCTTGCGCATCGCCAGATACTGGCCATTGGCGCTGAACAGGCGGATGCGCGCCGGTTGCTGCAGATCCACCTGGGCCGCCGCGTCAGTGGGGGCCTGCCCGGCCAGTGCGGGTAATGCCAGGGCCATGGCCAGGCAGGCGGGCAGCAGGGAACGCACCATCATCAGAACTCCGTGTCATTGCCGGCGACTCATTCGCCATCAGGCACCGGATAACGGCTGCGTGGCGGGGTTCTTTAGCCCGGCTCTGCCGGCGGATCACGATGGCGGCGGGGAGCTTCGGTGACACTGGCAGGGTGGCCGTGTATACTATCCCCCAGTATAGTTTCGAGGTGGCCCGCCATGCCGCACTCCCCCGAAGAGAAGAAGAAGGTCCTGGCCCGAGTGCGCCGCATCCGCGGCCAGTGCGATGCGCTGGATCGCGCGCTCGAAGCTGGCGCCGACTGCGGGCCGGTGCTGCAGCAGATCGCCGCCATCCGTGGCGCGGTCAACGGCCTGATGTCCGAGGTGATGGAAGCCCATCTGCGCGAGGAGTTCGGCCAGCCCGCCGCCTCTGACGAACAACGCGCCGAACGCGTGCGCGACATGAGCGCGTTGATCCGCTCGTACCTGAAATAAACGACGGCGCAACAGTGCGCCGCCCATCCTGTTACTGCCTGCCCTTGGAGAAGCCACCATGAAGTCCCGTGCCGCCGTCGCCTTTGGTCCCGGCCAGCCGCTGCAGATCGTCGAGATCGACGTCGCCCCGCCGAAGAAGGGCGAAGTGCTGGTGAAGATCACCCATACCGGTGTCTGCCACACCGATGCGTTCACCCTGTCCGGCGATGATCCGGAAGGCCTGTTCCCGGTGGTGCTGGGCCATGAAGGCGCCGGCATCGTGGTGGAGGTGGGCGAGGGCGTGACCAGCGTCAAGCCGGGCGACCACGTGATTCCGCTGTACACCGCCGAGTGCGGCGAGTGCCTGTTCTGCAAGAGCGGCAAGACCAACCTGTGCGTGTCGGTGCGCGCCACCCAGGGCAAGGGCGTGATGCCCGATGGCACCAGCCGCTTCAGCTACAACGGCGAGCCGCTGTACCACTACATGGGCTGCTCGACCTTCAGCGAGTACACCGTGGTGGCCGAAGTCTCGCTGGCCAAGATCAACCCGGACGCGAACCCGGAGCACGTCTGCCTGCTCGGTTGCGGTGTCACCACCGGCATCGGCGCAGTGCACAACACCGCCAAGGTGCAGGAAGGCGACAGCGTAGCTGTGTTCGGCCTGGGGGGCATCGGCCTGGCGGTGATCCAGGGTGCGCGCCAGGCCAAGGCCGGCCGCATCATCGCAGTGGACACCAATCCGTCCAAGTTCGAACTGGCGCGCGAATTCGGCGCCACCGACTGCATCAACCCGAAGGACTTCGACACGCCGATCCAGCAGGTCATCGTCGAGATGACCACCTGGGGCGTGGACCACAGCTTCGAGTGCATCGGCAACGTCAACGTGATGCGCGCGGCGCTGGAATGCGCGCACCGTGGCTGGGGCCAGAGCGTGGTGATCGGCGTGGCCGGTGCCGGGCAGGAGATCTCCACCCGCCCGTTCCAGCTGGTGACCGGCCGCAAGTGGATGGGCACTGCCTTCGGCGGCGTGAAGGGCCGCAGCCAGCTGCCGGGCATGGTCGAAGACGCGATGAAGGGTGATATCGAACTGGCGCCGTTCGTCACCCACACCATGGAACTGGACAAGATCAACGACGCCTTCGACCTGATGCATGAAGGCAAGTCGATCCGTTCGGTGGTCCATTACTGAGCCGCGTCATGGGCTGGCTGGATGCCCTGCGCCGGCCGCGTGCGGAAGACCCGCGCGCGGCCCTGGTGGCGCCGATCGAGCAGGCGTTGCGTGCGCTGGGCTGGGTCGACGGCGAGGTGGGGCCACCGCGTGCGGTGGATTCACCTTTCGGTATCGACGAGATGCCGTTCGAGCACTGGCTGGCACAGGTGTTCCTGCCGCGCCTGCACGAAGCCCGCGCCGACGGCCAGTGGCCACCGCGCAGCGACGTGGCGGTGGCGGCGTACCGCAACCTCGACGGCCAGCCCGGTGTCGAGCCGCTTCTGCACCTGCTTTCGCAGCTGGATGAACTGATCAATAGACGTGCTGGCTGAGGCCGGTGCGCAGGAGAGCCTGATGGAACGCATTGAACACCGCGCCTGTTTCGGTGGCTGGCAGGACGTCTACCGCCATCATTCGACCACGTTGGGCTGCGATATGCAGTTCGCCGTGTACCTGCCGCCGCAGGCGGAAACGCAGACGCTGCCGGTGCTGTACTGGCTGAGCGGGCTGACCTGCACCGAGCAGAATTTCATCACCAAGGCGGGCGCGCAGCGCTATGCGGCCGAACACGGCGTGATCATCGTCGCGCCGGATACCAGCCCGCGCGGTGATGACGTGGCCGATGCCGAAGGCTACGACCTCGGCAAGGGTGCGGGGTTCTACCTCAACGCCACCCGCGCGCCCTGGGCGAAGCACTACCGCATGCATGACTACGTAGTGCACGAGCTGCCGGCGCTGATCGAAGCGGAGTTCCCGGCGACCGGCGCTCGCGCCATCAGCGGTCACTCGATGGGCGGCCACGGTGCGTTGGTGATCGCGCTGCGCAACCCGGGGCGCTACCGCAGCGTGTCAGCGTTCTCGCCGATCGTCGCGCCCAGCCATGTCCCGTGGGGGCAGAAGGCGTTCACTGCCTATCTGGGTGACAACCCGGCCGACTGGGCGCAATGGGACGCCTGCGCACTGATTGCCGCGGCCAGCGAGCGGCTGCCGTTGTTGGTCGACCAGGGTGAGGCGGACGAATTCCTGCAGACCCAGCTGCAGCCGCAGCGCCTGCAGGAGGCCTGCGCGTCGGCCGGCCATCCGCTGACCCTGCGCCTGCGGCCGGGCTACGACCACAGCTACTACTTCATCGCGAGCTTCATCGGCGAGCACATCGCCCACCACGCCCGCGCCCTGCACGGCTGACGCCTTTCCGGTAGTGCCGGCCGCTGGCCGGCAACCTGCCGCCGCGTGATTCCCACGGATGCCGGCCAGCGGCCGGCACTACCGTGGCGGTGCCCGCGGCGTGTTGTTTTGTCGCAGTGGATCACGCCGCTGTGGCGTGCCGGCCCATCGCACCCACACGCTGTACGCCTGAGGCCTTTCCGGTAGTGCCGGCCGCTGGCCGGCAACCTGCCGCCGCGTGATTCCTTCGGATGCCGGCCAGCGGCCGGCACTACCGTGGCGGTGCGCGCGGCGTGTTGTTTTGCCGCAGTGGATCGCAGTGGTGGCATGCCAGCCCCACGACGCCCACACGCTGCACGCCCGGGGGGCTTTCCGGTAGTGCCGGCCGCTGGCCGGCAACCTGCCGCCGCGTGATTCCCACGGATGCCGGCCAGCGGCCGGCACGACCCTGGCGGTGCACGCGGAGCGTCGTTTCGCCGCAGTGGATCACGCCGCTGTGGCGTACCGGTCCATCACCCCCACGCGCTGCACGCCTGGGGGCCTTCCGGTAGTGCCGGCCGCTGGCCGGCAACCTGCCGCCCCGTGATTCCCTCGGATGCCGGCCAGCGGCCGGCACGACCCTGGCGGTGCACGCGGAGCGTCGTTTCGCCGCAGTGGATCACGCGGTGGTGGCGTGCCAGCCCCACCACGCCCACGCGCTGCACGCCTGAGGCCTTGCCGGTAGTGCCGGCCGCTGGCCGGCAACCTGCCGCCGCGTGATTCCCTCGGATGCCAGCCAGCGGCCGGCACGACCCTGGCGGTGCACGCAGCGTGTTGTTTTGCCGCAGTGGATCACGCCGCTGTGGCGTGCCGGCGCGCTATCGTGCGCCCATACGGCCTTGCGGATGGGGGAAGGCATGCCGGTAGTGCTGGCGCTGCTGTATGTGCTGTGCCATGGGCTGGTGCTGGCCCTGTGGCCCGGTCCCGCCGGGGCGGGTTCCTTCGTTTTCCTGACCGGCGCCCCGCTGCTGGCTGCGATCGCCTGCCTGTGGCGGGCCCGCCGCGACCGCGCGGCACTGGGGTGGCGCGCCACGGCACTGGCCCTGCTGCTGTGGGCCGGCGGCATGGCGTTCAACATGATTGATGCCCTGGGCGCCGGGCGTGCCGATTTCACCCCGCGCGCAAGCCTGTTCCTTTACGTGCTTTACGGTGTGCCCCTGGTGTTCATCCTGGCCCGGGCGCGCCGGGAACGGGTCAGCATCAGCCTGATCGATGCGGCGATGGCGGCGCTGTTGGGCGTGCTGTTCTTCGTGCACGCGCAGTCGTTTGCCGCCCGCGTTGACATCGACGACCACGCGCTGGCCAACATGCAACGCATGTTCGATATCCAGAACCTGTGCATCGCCGTGTTCGCGGTGGTGCGCTGGCTGGCCGGCGACGTCCCCGAGCGGCGCACCTTTTTCCGCGCGCTGGCGATGTATGCGGTGACCTACCTGTTGGTGGCGTACTACATCAACCACTACACCTCCGGCGATGCGTTCGGTGCCTATGCCGACCTGCTGATCGATCTGCCGTTCCTGCTGCTGGCGCTGCTCGCACTCAGCCAGGCACCGGCGCGGGTCCTGGCGCCGCATCCGCGGATGGCGCGCACGGTGCAGGCGGCCGGCCCGATGATCCTGCCGCTGCTGCTGCTGGTGGTAGGCACGCTGGTGGTCGACCACGCCCGGCCCCTGGCCGTGAGCGGGTTCGTGGTGGCGACGCTGGGGTTCGGCCTGCGCAGCATCCTGTTGCAGGTGGACCTGATGGAACGGCAGGCCTCGCTGGACCAGTTGGCGCGCCAGGATGGCCTGACCGGCGTAGCCAACCGGCGCGAGTTCGACGCGCTGCTGCTGGCCGAGTGGAACCGCGCACGGCGCAGTGGCACCGAGCTGGGCCTGCTGCTGTTGGATATCGATCATTTCAAGGCCTTCAACGACCGCCACGGCCATCCCGCCGGCGACCGCTGCCTGCAGGCCGTGGCAGCGGTCCTGAAGGCGAGCGCCGGCCGCGCCGGTGACCGTGTTGCGCGCTACGGCGGCGAGGAATTCGCGGTGATCGTGCCCGGAAGTGCGCTGTCGGGCGTGCTGGCACTGGCCGAGCGCCTGCGCGAGGCGGTGGCGGCGCTGCCGCTGCCTGAAGGGTCGGTCAGCATCAGCATCGGCGTGGGCTATTTGCATCCGCCAGCGATGGCCAGCGCCGATCAGCTGCTGGCCGATGCCGATGCCGGCCTGTATGCCGCCAAGCGTGCCGGCCGCAACCAGGTGGTCCTGCATGCACACGTGCTGGATGACGAGGGCAACGCGCACGGAACCATGGATTGCTGAGCAGGCCAGCCCGTCACGCGCTGCTGCCCGTTGCCGCCAAACCGCCTCATCCTGTTCGGCCAGGCCAATCCGGCTCGCCGCTGGTCGTACAGAACCAGCCTGTTTGGGGTTCCGGCCATCCAAGGACATCGCGCTTTACAGTCAGGCCGGAGCTGCGATCGTGCGCATAGCGCTGTACCGCGCCCTGGGTAGCGGCCGCCACTACCCGGCGGTTCGGTAGTTGCCAACCTTGGTTGGCAGCGCTTCCCGGAAGCGCCGACCGAGCTTGCGTTCTCGTTCACCAACGCCTGTCGGCGACCTCGCCGTAGAACCAGTATTCCTGTTCCAGACCGTCATCGTGGTCGGTGGGAGGAATGCTGACCTGCACACCTCGCTCCTCAACCCCTCGAGGTAGGACGAGCTGCCATTCGGCGGAAAGGCTGCGCGAGGTGATGGCGGTGACCTGACCATCCGCTGTCGAGGCGACGTGGCCCTGGAAGTACGCTTCGTCCAGGTAAAGGCAAATCTCGCTGGAGAACATCCCCGGCTGGGCGATGCAGCAGGTTACCCGCACATTAGCCTGTGAAGCGGGCCGCGACTGGATTAGATTTGCGCAGGCGCTGATGAGCGATTGGGCGCAGGCACGCTGGATTCTCAGGGTGGTGGCCGGGCTCGATCAGACCTGCTCGGGTCGGAACCTTGTAGTTCCAGTAGCGAGCTTGACTGCCCAGCTCCTCCGACGAGGGAAACGCACCGCTGAAGCAGTCAGCCCAATGCTGCAGGTCGCGTAGTCGGCGTGGGGCATCGCGCAGCTTCTTCTCGCCGCGCGTACCCGGCCGGGTGATGGCATCTCTGTTTCTCATTCCCATAGTGTGCCAGCCACATGCGCGGCGGGTTGGAAAGCGCCAACTAAGGTTGGCGCCTACCGGAGCAGGCTTCAGTAGCGCTGGGCCATGTCCGACGGTGCATCAGTAATTGCCACCCTTGGTTGGCAGTCGTTTGTGCAAGCGCCGCCCAAGGTTGGCGTCCACCCGAGCATGGTCATCGGCACCGGGTCGATCACGACACGGGCACGTTAGCGCCGCGCCGTGCCCGGCGGGGTAGGATGCCTCAACGCACGTCGCGCAGTTCCCAGTGGCTGCCGGCCAGCAGGCGCAGGCGCTGCTTGAACACATCGCTGTCGATGCGGGTGGTGGCCACCAGGT
Organism: Stenotrophomonas sp. PI_27; assembly: GCF_027854495.1. Taxonomy (NCBI): domain Bacteria; kingdom Pseudomonadati; phylum Pseudomonadota; class Gammaproteobacteria; order Lysobacterales; family Lysobacteraceae; genus Stenotrophomonas; species Stenotrophomonas sp. PI_27. The sequence goes on along the minus strand of NZ_JAJNOF010000008.1, from coordinate 172,487 downwards.
TGATGCGCAGGTCCTTCTGCTCACCGGTCACGGTGGCCTCGGGATCGGTTGCGCCCCACTGCGGCTCCACTGCATCCGGGTCGGGCTGCTTGGCCTTCCAGCGTTCGAACAACGTGCCGCTGCGCAGGGCATCCTGCAGCTCCTCGGCGAAGCCGGCGGCGCCCTGCGAATGGAAGGACAGGTCAGGGTCGTTGCCGCGTGCCTTGGACGGGTCGGGCAGGCTGATGTGGTACTGCGCAGGCATGGTGTTCTCCTTGAAGTGCGGCAAGGCTGGCACAACCGCGGTGGAATCGATGTGCAGAGTTCCGCGGCGGTTGGGCTTCATTCAAACCGATGCGGTCCATCGGCAAAGCCCACGGTGACCGCGCCCTTGCCGACGTTGACCATGCCGGTCAGGCTCATCACCGTTTCGTACACGGTTACGCCGTGGCCGGCGCAGACGTCCTTCATCTGGGCGTAGCCGGGCAGGGCGCGCAGTTCGTCCAGTTCACCGCCGTAGCTGATGCACACCGTCGGCGTCATCAGCCCGGCGCGCACGCGCTGGCCGACCACCGCAAACAGCTTCTGCACGGCGTTGTCGAAACCCTTGATCTTGGCCACCGGCCCGGTCTCGCCGCGGTAACCGTGAAGCACCGGCTTGATGTCCAGCGCGCTGCCCAGCGCCGCGCTGAGCAGGCCGACACTGCGGTCACCCTTGTGCCGCGCACGTGCGCGCATGTAGTACAGGTCGCGGGTGACCATGTAGCCGTGCACGTTGCCGGCCAGTTCTTCCAGGCGTTCGCGGATCTGCTGCACGCTGGCGCCACTGGCGCGCAGGCGTACCGCTTCCACCGCAGTCACCGCCTGCGCGGCGAACAGGTTCTGGGTGTCGAGCACGCGCAGCGCGAACGGCGAGTTGTGGCCGGCCGCCTGCCGCACCGGCTTGTAGTCGTTGAGGATGGCGAAGCTGGCCTGCAGCGCGTTGTCGTGGATCGGGCTGCGGGTCTTGGTGATGGTCATGCAGAACACGTGGTCGTAGTCGATTACCAGTTGCTGCAGGAACAGGTCGCGGATCTGGTTGACGCTGAAGGGAATGGTCTCCGCCTCGGCGCCGTGCTCGGCCACGTGCGCGTGCAGGAAGCTCAGGGTGGCCTGCTCATCGCGATGATCGGCCAGCACGGCTTCGCCGATCCGCACGGTGATCGGCAGCAGCACGATGTTGTGCTCGGCAATGAAGTCCTGCGGCAGGTCGCAGGCCGAGTCGACGACGATTCCGATGCGCATCCGCGGCTCCCCCTCCAGGGCGGTTGTAGGTTCGGAAACGTGAAATCTATCTCAAAATCTGGCGTGGCGCGCGCGGCAAATGCGCCACGCCCTGTTCAGCGACTGCGCTGCACCGCCACCGGAAGCTCGGCCAGGCGCTGCCATTCGGGCTGCTGCAGCAGGTCCGGGTCGGCCAGCACCGCCGCCATCAGCGGGTGGGCATCGTTGCCCCAGAACAACTCGCCATCGATGGCCAGGGTGGGGACGCCGAACACGCCGGCGGCAATGGCGGCCTCGGTGTTGCGGCGCAGCTGCTCCTTGACCGCCGGCGCGGCGATGGCATTGGCGACATCCTCGATCCCCAGCCGCGCAGCCGGTTCGCGCAGGGCCTCGGCACTATCGCCCGCGTGCCCCTCGCGCCAGATCCAGTCGAACAGTACGTCCACCGCTTGCGTGCCGGCGCCAGCAGCCAGGCACAGCCGCAGGGCGGACAGCGGGTTGAACGGATGGCCCGGCGGGAAGTGCAGCGGCGTGCCCTCGGCCTGCGCCGTCCACAGCAGCTGGCGGTACATGAAGCGGCGCTTGGCCGGAATCTCGGCCGGCCCGAGATTGCCCAGGTGGTGCAGCACGGCGCCAAAGGCGATCGGCACCGGCTGGATCCGCGGGAACTGGGGCAGCTGCTTCAGCTTCTGCCAATGCAGGTAGGAGTACGGCGAAACGAAGTCGAAATACCAGCGCAGGGTGGCCATGGTGGTGTCCTTCAATGCGGTCAGGGCTGCGCGTTGCGCTGCAGGTAGCGGTCACGCAGTTCGGTCTGGCGCGAGCGCATCGGCATCGCCCGGCCGCCCAGCCAGACCTGTTCGGCATAGTGCGCCACGTCCAGCGGGTCGCCCTCCCACAGCACCAGGTCGGCACGCTTGCCCGGCTCGATGCTGCCGATCTGGTCGGCCACGCCGAACGCCTGCGCCGGCACCCGGGTCAGCCCGGCCAGGCCGTCGGCCCAGGGCAAACCGTTGGCCACGGCATTTCCGGCCAGCTGGCGCATCTTGCGTGCGTTGTGCGAAGCATCACCACGCTGCACGAACGACACGGCCACGCCGGCCCGTTGCAGGCGTGCCGCGTTTTCCAGCGTAGCGCCGATCTGGTCGAAGCTGGCCGGCAGGTTGGACAGCACGTCGACGAATACCGGCACCTGCGCGGCTGCCAGCTCCGGTGCCAGCTGCCAGGCTTCGCTGCCACCGGCAATGGCGATCTTCACCCTTTCGCGGGACGCCCAACGCAGCAGCTGGCGGATGTCCGCGGCGCGGTCCACCTCCACCACGATGCGGCCCTGGCCGGCCAGGTAACGGCCCAGGGTGCGGCGCCCGGCCGGCGTCAGCAGCGCGTGCGGCGAGTCGGCGGCAACCTGGCCGCGCGCCTCGTCCACCATCTGTTGCAGCAGCATCCACTGCGCAGCGCGCGAGTGTCCGGTCAACTCCACCGCAGCCGACCCCAGGCGCAGGAACAGCGCGCGCGGGCCGAGCGGGTCGGCGCTGCCGTCCAGCCGCATCACACCGCCCTGGCCAGCAACGAAGCCGCCACCGGTGGCGGCCCCCAGCGCAGTGAAGCCGATGCCATCCAGGCGCGCCACCGGGATCAGCACCGAGGCCGGGTTGTAGGCCAGGGTGACATCGAATTCGGGGCGCAACGGTTGTTCGCCGATCTTCAGCGTGCTGTCGACCGTGCTCGCTTCACCGGAGACTTCTTCGATGCCGATCTCGGTGATGCCCCCGAACAGCGCCGGCGTCAGCGGGCGCCCATCGGCGTCGACCACGGTTGTGCCGGCCGGGGCGGACAGGCCGCGGCCGACCGCGCGGATGATGCCGCCCTGCACCAGTACGTCCGCGCCCTGCAGGCTGCCGCGCGCGCTGGCCGTATGCACGGTCGCGTTGCGCACCAGCAGGTCCTGCGCCTGTGCGGATGCGGAAAGGCAGGCCAGCACCATGACCGTCGCGCCGAGCCATGCCCGGCGGCCCTTCGCCGCAGACCGCGCCAACTGCTTGAGCGCCACCATCAGTGCACCTCCTGGCCAAGCTGGAAATCGGAACGTGGCGTGGCCGCAGGTACGCTGCGGTCGTACAGCCGGCGGCCGTCGATGAAGACCTGCTCGGCCAGCGCGTAGGAGCTGAAGGGGTTGCCGTTCCACACCACCACGTCGGCCATCTTGCCGGCCTCCAGGGTGCCGGTCTGGCCTTCGATGCCCAGCGCCTTGGCGGCGTTGGCGGTCATCCAGGTGATGGCGTGTTCGGGGGCGATCTCCGGCATGTGCGCCCGGCGCGCGGCCGCGATCACCTTGGCCGCTTCCTGGTTCAGGCGCTGGATGCCTTCGGGTGAATCGGAATGGACGATGGCGCAGCTGTTCTTCGGCCGGTCGACCAGTGCGATGTTCTCCGGGATGCCATCGAAGGCTTCCATCTTGAAGCCCCACCAGTCGGCCCACAGCGCACCGCAGACGCCGTCGGCGGCCAGCCGGTCGGCCAGCTTGTAGGCCTCCACGCCGTGGTGGAAGGCTGCCACCTTGAAGCCGAATTCCTTGGCCAGGTCGAGCATGGTGGCCATCTCGTCGGCGCGGTAGCAGTGGATGTGCACGCGGATGTCGCCTTCGATCGCGCCGGCCAGCGTGTCCAGCTTGAGATCGCGCTTGCCGCCGGCATCACCGGCGCTGTCGCCCTTGTCGCTGCCAAACCAGCCCTTGCGCTTGGCCGGCTTCGGTTTGTTCTTGGCGATGTAGTCGGCGGCATCGATGAAGGCGGCACGATAGCCGGCGACGTTGCCCATCCGCGTGGCCGGGGTCACGCCCTTGCCTTCGCCGTAGACCCGCTTGGGGTTCTCGCCACAGGCCATCTTCAGTCCCCAGGGTGCGCCGGGAAACTTCATCGCCTGGTAGGTGATGGCGGGGACGTTCTTCAGGGTCACGCCGCGGCCACCGACCAGGTTGGCCGAGCCCGGCAGCACCTGCATGCTGGTCACGCCGCCGGCCAGCGCGGTGGCAAAACCCGGGTCCTGCGGCCAGACCGAGTGCTCGGCCCAGACGTTGGCGGTGACCGGCGCGGTCATCTCGTTGCCGTCGCTGTGCGCGCCGACGCCCGGGCTGGGGTACACGCCCAGGTGCGAGTGCACGTCGATCAGGCCGGGGGTGACCCACTTGCCCTGCGCATCGATGCGGGTGACACCGACGTCGGCCTGCAGCTGGCGGCCCACGGCGGCGATCCGGCCCTCGCGCAGCAGCACGTCGGCGTTGTCCAGGCGCTGGCCGGTGCCGGTCAGCACGGTGGCGTTCTGGATCAGCACCGGCGCATCGGGATGCGCCTGGTAGGTGCTGGGGTAGGGATCGGCGACGAAGCGCGAGGCGCCTGTCGCGGGTGCGGTTGCCAGTGAGAGCAGCGCCAGCCCCAGGCTGGTGCGCAACAACGGTGATGCCATGCAGTTCCCCTCGCAGCGTGATCCAGCCGCCGACGCTAGCCGGGCGATGGCGGGCTTGCCAAGTGACCTTCTTCACAGGCCTGCCGACGGTCGCTCGACGGCACCGGCCGGGTGGCTGAAACTATGCGGTCCCCCGCCGTACCGGACTGCCCATGAAGAGCAAGCAGGAAATCGTCGACAACTGGCTGCCGCGTTACACCGGCGTGCCGCTGGACCAGTTCGGCCAGCACATCCTGCTGACCAATTTCGGCGGCTACCTGCACACCTTCTCCGCGCTGACCGGGGCCCCGGTCATCGGCCTGGACCGGCCGATGGCCAGTGCCACCATCGATGGCATCACCATGATCAACTTCGGCATGGGCAGCCCCAATGCCGCGATCATCATGGACCTGCTGTCGGCGGTGATGCCCAAGGCGGTGCTGTTCCTGGGCAAGTGCGGTGGCCTGAAGCGCAAGAACCAGCTGGGTGACCTGGTGCTGCCGATCGCGGCGATCCGCGGCGAGGGTACTTCAGGTGACTACCTGCCGCCGGAAGTGCCGGCGCTGCCCGCCTTCGCGCTGCAGCGTGCGGTCTCGACCATGATCCGCGACCTTGGCCACGACTACTGGACCGGTACCGTCTACACCACCAACCGCCGGGTCTGGGAGCACGACGAGGCCTTCAAGGAGCGGCTGCGGGCGATGCGCTGCATGGCCATCGACATGGAAACCGCCACCGTGTTCGCCGCTGGCTTCGCCAACCACATTCCCAGCGGCGCACTGCTGCTGGTGTCGGACCAGCCGATGATCCCCGACGGGGTCAAGACCGAGGCCTCCGATGCCAAGGTCAGCTCCCAGTTCGTGGAAAACCATATCCAGATCGGTATCGAGGCGCTTAAGCTTATCCGGCGCAACGGCAAGTCGGTCCGCCACCTGCGCTTCGACGAATGATGATGATGGCCTGGCGCGGCGCGCCGGCCCTGGGGAGTAGGTAATGGACGTTGCCGCGCACGTGGTGGAATTCTGGAAAGAGGCGGGCCCTGCGAAGTGGTTCGCCCGCGACGACGCGTTCGACGCGCAGTTCCGCCAGTTGTTCCTGGATGAGCATTACGCTGCGGCATCGCGCGCGCGCGAGCATTGGCTGGGCAGTGCCGAGGGCGCGCTGGCGCTGATGCTGCTGCTGGACCAGTTCCCGCGCAACTGCTTCCGCGGTACCGCCCACTCCTATGCCACCGATGGCCTGGCCCGGCACTACGCCATGCGCGCCATCGAGGAAGGCCTGGACCTGCAGCTGGTGCCGAAGCTGCGCGCCTTCATCTACCTGCCGTTCGAGCATTCCGAGGACCCGCTGGACCAGGACCGCTCGGTGGCGATGTTCGACGTGCTGGGCGACAAGGAATACCTGCAGTACGCCGAACTGCACCGCGACATCATCCGCCGCTTCGGTCGCTTCCCGCACCGCAACGCCGTGCTGGGGCGCATCCCCTCGCCGGAGGAACTGGACTACCTGGCCGAGGGCGGATTCGCCGGCTGAAAAAAGGGGACGGAGGGGATTAAGTCGTTTATGCCACAAACGACTTAATCCCCTCCGTCCCCTTTTTAGGGGTCAGATCGCCTTTCCGCAGGAAAGGGCTCTGACCCCGGGCCTTCAATCAGTACTTCGGCACGCCGTTGTCGACGTCTTCCGACCAGGCGTCGATGCCGCCGGTGACGTTGAACACCTTGGTGAAGCCCAGGGCGCGGAACTGCTCGGCGGCCTGCGCGCTACGGCCACCGTGGTGGCACAGGAAGGCCAGCGCGGTGTCCTTGGGCAGGGCCTCCAGCGCGGCGCGGCCGTTGCCGTCGAAGGTCTTGAACGGCACGCCCACGGCAGCGATCTCGCGCTCATCGGCCGGGCGCACGTCCACCAGGGTGATGGTGCCGGCGCGCACCAGGTCGTCGGCATCGCGCACGCTGATTTCCTGCACCGGCTTGGGCGCATTCGGGTTGTCGATGGCCAGACCCTTGCCGCGGATGTCGTCCACCCAGTCGATGGTGATGCCGTTGGCGCGACGGGCGCTGGCCAGGTCGAACTGCACGCGCAGGCCGTTGGACTCGGCGGCAATGGCGCCTTCGTCGTGCGGGGCCAGCTGGAAGTTCGGCTGGAAGCGCGCGTCGATGGTCAGCTGCAGCGCAGCGCCCGGGGCATCGGCCAGCGCGCCCTTGAGCATTTCCACGGCGGCCGGGGTGACGGTGATGCTCGGCGGGGTGCGATCCGGAGCGGCCAGGCCGAGCACGCTGCTCAGCTCGCCGCTGGCGGCCATCTGCAGCACGATGTCGCTGCCACCGACCAGTTCGCCGTCGATGTACAGCTGCGGGATGGTCGGCCAGTCGCCATAGGCCTTGATGCCTTCACGGATTTCCTGGTCGGCCAGCACGTTGACGTGGGCGAACTCGACGCCGAGGTCCTGCAGGGCGCCCACGGCCTTGGCCGAGAAACCACACTGCGGCATCGACGGCTGGCCCTTCATGAACAGCACGACGCGGTTGGCGTTGAGGATGGATTCGATGCGCGAACGCAGGGCGGGATCGAGGGACATGGACGTCGGGGTTCCGGGAATTCGAATCATCAATTCTACCCCTCATGGCATCATGGGGGATGAGCAACGCAGGAACATTGCATCGCATCCCGACCCGGCCCTGGCGCTGGCTGCCCTGGCTGGTGGCGTCGCAGCTGGCGGTGATCCTGGTCTGGGCCCTGGCCGGCTGGCGCTGGGGGCTGCCCGTGATGGTGGCTAGCCACGCACTGTTCCTGGTGCCGGTGTTCCTGCCCAACAGCCGCTTCTACGCGCCGGTGCTGAGCCGGTTGCCGGAGGCCGGCAACAGCGTCTGGTTGACCATCGATGACGGTCCCGGCCCGGAAACCCGCGCCGTGCTCGACCTGCTGGACCAGCACCAGGCCCGCGCCACCTTCTTCCTGGTGGGCGAGCGCGCGCTGGCACAGCCGGAACTGGTGCAGGAGATCCTGCGCCGCGGCCACGACCTGGGCAACCACAGCCACAGTCATCCACAGGCGCGCTTCTGGCGGCTGGGCCCGGCAGCGATGCGTGCCGAGATCGAGGGCTGCCAGCATGCGCTGCAGGCGGTGGGCGGTCGTCCGGTGCGCTGGTACCGCTCGGTGGTCGGCATGACCAATCCATTCGTGGCGCCGGTGCTGAAGACGCTGGGACTGGTGCGCGTGGGCTGGAGCGCCCGTGGCTACGACGGTGTCGGCTGCACGCCGGAGGGCGTGCTCGACCGCCTGCTGCCGGACCTGCGGCCGGGCGCCATCGTGCTGCTGCATGAGGGCGCCGCCCACGGCCACAACCTGGCGATCATCGCGCGCGTGCTGCAGGTGCTGGACGAGCGTGGGCTGAAGGCGCGGCTGCCGGTCCCGTAACGCCAGCCTGGTGATATGGAGCAGCCGAGCATGGGCTCGGCGCTGCAAGGGTTGGCGATCATCCTGTAGCGCAGCGCCGCACATGCTGCGCTCGGCGCTACGACGCGGGGCGTTCGGCCACCAGCAACCAGCTGTTGAACGGCGTGCGCCCGTGCAGGGCGCGCGGTGCCGTCACCGTCAATCCGGCCTCGGCCAGTGTCGCCTGCAGCACCTGCGGGTCGGGGTAATGGCGCGGTCGCGTGCCCATCCAGCCGACCAGCCAAGCCAGCCGGTCCGCCACCCGCGTGGTGCGGTCGCGGCCATCGCCGGTGGCCAGCGGCGTGCGCAGCAGCAGGCGACCACCGCGGGCGACCCGGGCACTGGCCGCGCGCAGCAGCGCCTGCTGTGGGCCCGCATCCAGGTACTGCAGCACATCCAGCAGCAGCACGTGCCCGGCCTGCGCAGGCAGCGGAGCCTGCACGTCCAGGCAGTTGAAACGCACAGCGGGCAGGCCGGCGGCGGCACGCTGCGCACGGGCAATCTTGCCGGCGTCCACGTCCACGCCCAGGTAGGGCTGGGAGCCGCCGCGCTGGCGCAGCACGTGGGCGAACAGGCCCAGCCCGCAGCCCAGGTCCAGCACCGGTTGCCCGTCGCCAGGCAGGTGCTGCAGCACGCCGTCATACAGCGGGTCGCTGCCCAGCTTGCTGCGGGTGTAGTAGTAGTCGCGGCGGCTGGCCCAGGCGTGCGCGGGGCGGAATGCCTCGGCGATCGCACGGGCCTGCGGTGCGGCCAGGGGAGTGCAGGGCAGGGGCGAGCCGTTCCGTGGCGTGCCGTCCATCGCCTCAGTCCGTTCCGCCAAGCAGGTGCGCGGCGACCGGCAGTGCGCGAGCGCTCCACAGTGCGTACATCCGGGCCGACGGGTGCAGGCCATCGTCGGCGATCATCGCCGGATTGCCTCCCTGGTCACGGCTGATGTCGGTGATGTCGACGAAGGCCACGCCCTGCTGGGTGCAGATCACTTCGGCGGCCGCGTTGAATTCGTCGGTCTCGATCTCGATCGCGGCCAGGTCACGGCCGCTGCCGATACCGAACGGGGTTGCGCCCCAATCGGGGAAGGACAGCACCAGCACGCGCCCGGGACGGCCACCGGCCAAGCCGATCGCCCGCTGCAGCAGGGCCTGGAACTGCACGCGGTACTCGTCCAGCGGTCGGCCGCGGTACTGGTTGTTGACGCCGATCAGCAGGCTGACGAAATCGAACGGGCCCTGCGGCGCGGCCGCATCGATGCCGGCGTCCAGCTCGTCGGTGGTCCAGCCGGTGGTGGCGATGGTCTGCGGGTCGGCCAGCGCCACATCCTGCGCACGCAGGGCGGCGGCCAGCTGGTGCGGCCAGCGGCCTTCGACCGCAACCGCTTCACCGATGGTGTACGAGTCGCCCAGCGCCAGGTAGGACAGCGCCACGGCTCAGGCCACCGAGCGGCGCGGCTTCAACGGCACGACCTTGGTCGCGTCCTCGGCACGGCGGGCCAGCACGCGGTCGATGCGGGCAAACACATCGCGCATCACCGACGCTTCCGGCAGCAGGGTCACGCGGAAATGATGGCGGTACGGCACATTGAAGCTGGAACCCGGCACCACCAGCACGCCTTCGTTGTTCATCAGGTCCAGTGCGAAATTGTGGTCGTCGAAGCCCTTGGCGGCGGCACCGACCACGGCTGGGAATGCGTACAGCGCACCGGCCGGCGCGACCAGCGACAGGTGCTCGCTGGCTGCGCAGGCCTCGATCACGGCGCGGCGGGTTTCATACAGCCGCCCGCCCGGGGTGCACAGTTCGGAGATGGTGTCCGGGCCGTTCACTGCGGCCTCGATGGCGTACTGGCCCGGCACGTTGGCGCACAGGCGCAGTGCGCCCAGCAGGTCCAGTGCAGCGCGGAAATCGCCCAGGCGTGCGTCATCGCCACTGAGGTGGGCCCAGCCCACGCGCCAGCCACAGGCGCGGTGCACTTTGCTCAGGCCACTGAAGGTCAGGCACGGATGGTCGCCGGCCAGCGGCGCGACCGGCTGGAACACCGCATCGTCGTACAGGATCTGGTCGTAGATCTCATCGACCAGCAGCAGCAGGTTGTGGCGGCGCGCGATCTCGACCACGCGCTCCAGCAGTTCGCGCGGGTAGCTGGCGCCGCTGGGGTTGTTCGGGTTGATCAGCACGATGGCGCGGGTGCGCGAGGACACCAGCGTCTCGATCTCGCTCGGGTCCGGCTGGAAGCCGTTCTCGGCGGCGCAGCGGTAGTAGACCGGGCGGCCATCGTTGAGGATGGTCGAGGCCGACCACAGCGGGTAGTCGGGTGAAGGCACCAGCACTTCGTCGCCCGGGTTGAGCAGGGCGCGCAGCGACAGGTCGATCAGTTCACTGACGCCGTTGCCGACGAACACACGGTCAGGATGCGCATCCGGCGCGCCACGGCGGGCGTAGTACGCGGCGATGGCTTCGCGTGCCACCGGCAGGCCCTGCTGGTGGGTGTACGGGTCGGTGCGGCCCATGTCATCGGCGATCGCGCGCTGCAGGTGTTCGGGTGCACGGAAACCGAAGTTGCCCGGGTTGCCGATGTTGAGCTTGATCAACTTGCGGCCCTGCGCCTCCAGCTCCCGGGCTCGCCGCGCCAGTTCTCCGCGGATTTCGTAGCGCACTTCGGAAAGGCGCTCGCGGATGGCCAGGGGCTTGGGCGAGGGGGTGGACATGGGGCTGGGCCGTCAGTGGCGTGGGGTTTCCATCCTACCGGAATTGCTGCAGCGCATGGCAAGGGCTCCGGGCTTGTCATTGCTGGGCTGGCAGGGGGCTGGCACAGGTAGAATGGCGGCGATGACCCAGACCCCCGATTTCATCGCCCTGCAGACCATCGGTTGGCCCTGGCCGGGCCCGGCGCAGCAGGCCGACTGGCAGGCCGTGATGGCCACGCACCCGCAGGCCCGCCCGGCCCGGGTGATCGAACAACACCGCACCCACTACGTGGTGGCCGATGGCCCGGATGCGTCGATCAAGGCCGAATCGCTGCCGGAATGGCAGCGCCCACGCTTCCCCAGCCACGAGCGGCCTGCAGTGGGCGACTGGGTGCTGCTCGACGGCATCCGCATCGTTGCGCTGCTGCCGCGCCGTACCGCGATCAAGCGTGGCGCCGCCGGCGAGCACTACCACCAGCAGGTGATCGCGGCCAACATCGATACGGTGTTCATCGTCTGCGGCCTGGATGCCGACTTCAATCCGCGCCGCATCGAGCGCTACCTGCTGCTGGTCGGCGGTGGCGGTGCCGAACCGGTGGTGGTGCTGACCAAGGCTGACCAGACCGAGTACAGCGAGGATGCGCTGGCGGTGCTGGAAGAGCTGGAAATGCAGGGTATCGCGCTGCATGCGATCAACGGCCTGGATGCCGACAGCGTGGCGGTGCTGCAGCCATGGCTGGGCCCGGGCCGCACCGTGGTGCTGGTCGGTTCCTCCGGAGCCGGCAAATCCACGTTGACCAACACCCTGCTTGGCGAGCAGCGCATGAAGACCAATGCGGTGCGTGCCAATGATTCGCGCGGTCGCCACACCACCACGCACCGTGCGCTGATGCCGCTGCCGACCGGCGCCTGCCTGATCGATACGCCGGGCATGCGCGAGCTGAAGCCGACCGGCGAAGAGACGCTGTCCGAAGGGGGCTTCGCCGATATTGAAGCGCTGGCCGAACAGTGCCGGTTCCGCGACTGCTCGCATCACCAGGAACCGGGCTGTGCGGTACGGGCGGCGATCGAGGCCGGCGAGATCGAAGAGAGCCGGCTGCTGAACTACTTCAAGCTGAAGGAAGAAGTGGCGGCCGCTGCCGCCAAGCTGGCGGTACGCCAGGCCGAAACCGCGCAGGAGCGCGGCGGCAGGAAGGGCAAGGGCCAGCAGTTCCGCCCGGCAGGCAAACCGCGCCGGCGTTGATCGGTATCGCGGGGTCGGATCCCATTGCACCGTAATGGGTTCTGACCCCTGCAATGAATCTGCGTCTGCCTGCTTCGGCTGGGTGCCAACCACGGTTGGCACCTACCAACGCGCGGGCAGGGCGTTATAGTCCGCGCATGGAACCGACCGCGACGCTGGACCGTGAGGTGGCCCACCATGCAGCGCTCGATGCGCGCCTGGTCGAGGCCGTGGGCGGCATCCGCCTGCTGGGGCTGACCAGCTGGCCGGCCACGGTGCAGGCACCGTTCCTGGACAGCGTGGCGCGCGGCCAGCCGGTGCTGCCGAAAGTGGATTACCCCCGGCTCGACTTCAGCGAAGAGCGCCGTGCGCTGGCCGCGATCGCCGCCGACTGCGATGACAGCCACCCGCTGGGCCACTATGTGCAGCAGTCGGCGCAGAGCTGGGACCTGGCCGCGCAGCTGCTGGAAGGGCTGGGCACTGCCGCTGTCGATACCTGCTCGGTGCAGCTGTTCGGTGCCCCCGAGCAGCCGCTGCCGGGCAATGGCCCGAGTACGCGCGACGCGGCGCGCCACTTCATCCAGATCGCCGCCGAACTGGACCACGAGCTGCTGGCGCCCGAAGAGCAGGTGCCGGTCTCGGCCATTGCCCTGCAACTGCAGCTGCAGAACGATCTGGATGCGTTCTTCGAATCGCGCATCATCCAGGTGCAGCTGGATCCTGAACTCGTTTCCAAGGCCGCCGCCGGCCCGACCCGCATCCGCCTGCGCACCAGTGCGCGCTTCAGCGCCTACGACCGCGCGCAGCTGTTCCACCATGAAGCGCTGGTGCACTCGCTGACCGCATTGAATGGCCGCGGCCAGCCGGTACTGCCGAGCCTGGCGTTGTCCTCGCCACGGGTGACGGCGACCCAGGAAGGGCTGGCCACGTTCGCCGAGCAGATCACCGGCAGCATCGACATCGAGCGCCTGAAGCGGATCAGCCTGCGCACCGAAGCGATCGCGATGGCACGCGAAGGCGCCGACTTCATCGAAGTGTTCCGCTACTTCTGCGATGCCGGGCAGAACCCGGAGGAGAGTTTCGCCTCGGCACAGCGCGTGTTCCGCGGGGTGCCGCCCAGCGGCGGCCTGGCGTTCACCAAGGATACGGTGTACCTGCGCGGGCTGGTGTCGGTGCATACCTTCTTCCGCCACATGCTGGCCGAGGATCGCCTGCAGGTCTGCCGCTGGTTGTTCGCCGGCAAGATGAGCCTGGCCGATGCGATCGCGTTCGCGCCGTTGTTCGAGGCGGGGGTGTTGAAGCCGCCGCGCTGGCTGCCGCACTGGGTGAGCCGGGCGAACGGCCTGGCCGGGATGCTGGCGTTCTCGCTGTTTGCCAACCGCATACGGATGGACCAGCTGGCGCCGGAATGAAATGCGTTGGCGGGATGATGCGCTGGCGCCTCGATGGATATCGCTGGGCGGCGGTGGGGCACCCTGGCCAGGACACGCCGTAAACCCATCCATGGGGGCTCGATCGGCGCATCCATGCGCCTCACGGTCCTGGCCAGGGTGCCCCACCGCCGCCAGACAGTTTCCCGCGCGGGCGGCAGCACATCACCGTGCCGAAGGGATTGCGCTTGAAAAGCAAAGAGCCGGGCAATGCCCGGCTCTTTGCTTTTGCTCTTCTTTGCCTTCCGCACCGTGGCGCGGGAAGCCGTCGAGCAGGGTCGGATGGGCCGGCGCAGGACCGTTGGCGCCATGGATGGCGCCATCGAGCCCCCATGGATGGGTTTACGGCGTGTCCTGCGCCGGCCCATCCGGCTCTGCCCCGCGATGATAATCAAGACGCCGCGGAGCAACGCTTTCGACTTAGAACTCCGCCGCCACCGTCATGAACAGTTGCCGCGGTGCGCTCGCGTGGATCGCATAGCGCGTGCCGTTCGGGTCGGTCGGTGCGAACGAGCTCAGCTGGCCCGCGTAGCGCTTGTTGGTCAGGTTGGTCGCGTTCAACGACACCCGCACGTTGCGCAGGCCCAGCCCCGGGCCGAAGTCGTAGCCGGCACCGGCGTCGAAGGTGGTCACGCCCGGCACCGACTGGTCGTTGGTGTAGGTGTAGTAGCGCTTGCCGGTGTACTTGGCACGCAGGCTGGCGAAGAAGCCATCACGGTTCCAGCTGATCTCGCTGGAGGCCATGCGCTGCGGCGTGTCCACCGTGATCTTGCCGGCCACCGGCACCACCGCACCGCCGGACAGATAGTCGTCCTCGTAGGTGGTCTTGTTCCAGGACAGCGCGTTGTACCACTGCAGGCCATCGATCGGCTTGAGGATGAAGGTCAGTTCCGCGCCATGGCTCTTCACCGAACCGACGTTGATGAAGCGCGTCACGCACTCCGGGCGCGTGCCGACCTCGATGCTCGAGCACGGGTTCAGCGACAGCAGGCGGTTGTCGAACGTGACGTTGTATGCGGCGATCGACGCCTGGTACTTCTCGCCGAAGGTACGGAAGCCGGCTTCCAGGCTCTTGGACTTCTCCGGCTCCAGCCCGGCGCTGGCCGCGAACGATTCCGGCGACACCTGCAGCGGGCCGCCGCTGCCACCGCCAACGAAGGCGGCGATGTTCTCGGCGTAGGAGGCGAACAGCTCATTGTTGGCGTTGAGCTTGAAACCCACGCCCACCTGCGGCAGCACCGATTCCTTGGCGGTCAGCGTGCCCGAGGCGATGCGGGTCTCGACACCGGGCTGCGCGGTGGCGCGCATGCGGGTGTTGGGGCTCTTGATGCCCACGTCCACGGTCAGGCGCTGGTCCAGAAAGCGCATGCGGTCCTGCACGTAGAACTGGCGCGTGCGGATGTCGAAGTCCTGGTTGAACAGCAGGCGGTCGGGGTTCTTCAGGTACAGGTCGTCCAGGAACGGGCCGCTGATGTAGTAGAAGTTGCGCGACACGTTATGGTCGTTCTGCTCGTACCACAGGCCGGCTTCCAGCTCGTGGATGCCCACCGTCCACGACAGCGCGGCCGTCAGGCCATCGCGGTTGATCGTGTAGTTGGTGCTGCGGATCGAGATCGGCAGCATCCTGTCGGTACCCGGGTAGGACGGCTGGCCCGGCGCCCACCAGTGGCCCTGGCCACGGTTGTCGTGGTGGTAGGCCAGCACCTTCAGGCGACCCTGCTCGCCCAGGCGCAGGTCGGCATCGATCGAGTACAGGTTGTCGTCACGCAGCGCACGGCTCTGGTAGTACGCATCGTCGATGCTGTTGACGCCGCCGCTGAACTTGCAGCGCGCCTTGTTGTAGGTGCCCGGCGCGCAGTACGCGGCGGCGACGGCGCGATCCCAGTCCGGCGCGTAGATGTTCCAGTCATAGCCCAGTCCGCGTGCCAGCATGTCCTTGGACAGGTAGGCGTAGTTGGCCTGGCTGGCGCGCGAGGTCGCCACGAACGCACCGAAACGGTGGTCGCCGACATTCCACACTGCCTTGGCATTGAACTGGCGGGTGGTCTGGTTCTGGTACGGCGCGGCCCACATGTCCTGGTCCTGGTGCACGCCGGACACGTAGGCCGAGAAGCCGTTGAGGTCGCCGGTGTCCACGCGCAGGTAGCCACGGCGCTGGTTGTTGTCGCCGACGGTGACGCTGGCGCGGCCACCGAACTCGGTGGACGGGTCCATCGAGAAATACTGGATGGTGCCGCCGAGGTTGCTGGTCGAGGCCACGCCCAGCGAACCGATGCCCTGCGACAGTTCGGCGCCGGCCAGGTTCTCGGCGATGATCGCGCGGGCAATGCTCAGCCCGTTGTAGTTGCCGTAGCTGTTGTCGCCCAGCGGGATGCCGTCCAGCGTGTAGCCCAGGCGGCTCTTGTCGAAGCCGCGCAGGCTGATGGTCTGCGATTCCTCGTTGGCACCGAAGGCATCGTTGGACTGCACCGACACGCCCGGCAGGCGGTCGAGGATCTTCTGGCCACTGGTGCCCGGCGGCAGCACCTGCTTGTCCACGGCAGTGATGCGCTGCACCTGGCGGGTCTCGCCCTGGCCGATCACAGAGACGGTATCCAGCGTCTGCGCGCTCAGCGCGGCATCGGTGCTGGCGCCGGTATCGGCGGTGGTGGCGGCATGGGCGCTGGCAGCGGCGGAGAGCGCGATCGCTACGGCGATCGTCAGGTGTCGGGTCTGCATGGTGGTCCGTTGCATGGGGAGTGATCACCGGCACGCGTGCGCGGTGCAGGGCCACTATGCGAACGGAACATGAAACCTTCTTTACGGAAAACCAACGAACGGTGCAGGGCCCCCGCGCAGGTCCGGCAGCCGGATGAAAAAGGGGCCGGATTCCCTTCGCAAGCGAAGGTTCACCGGCCCCGCGCACTCCGTGGGGGAGGCGGTCCACGCGCTGCCTGGAGGAGGGCTCACCCCATGTACAGGCCACCGTTGACCGGATAGTCGGCGCCGGTCACGTACGAGGCTTCATCCGAGGCCAGCCACGCGCACAGGCCGGCCACTTCTTCGGGGCGACCCAGGCGGCGCACCGGCACCGAGGCCGCCAGCCGGTCCAGTACATCCGGCGGGAAGCTGCTGATCGCCTGGCTGGCGATGTAGCCCGGCGACAGCGTGTTGACGGTGACGCCGCGCGAAGCCACTTCGGCGGCCAGTGCACGGCTGAAGCCATGCATCGCGGCCTTGGCGGTGGCGTAGTTCACCTGGCCGATCTGGCCCTTGTGGGCGCTGACCGAGCCGATGTTGATGATGCGGCCCCAGCCGCGCGTGGCCATGCCGTCGACTACCTGCTTGGTCAGGTTGAACAGCGCATTGAGGTTGGAGGCGATCACCGCGTTCCAGTCCTCCACCGTCATCTGCCGGAACAGCAGGTCGCGGCTGCCGCCGGAGTTGTTGACCAGTACATCGACCTCACCGACTTCGGCGCGGACCTTGGCGAACGCCGCGCTGGTCGAGGCCCAGTCGGTCGCGTTGCCTTCGGAGGCGATGAAGTCGAAGCCCTGTTCGCGCTGCTCGCGCAGCCAGTTGGCCTTGCGCGGCGAGTTCGGCGCGCAGCCGGCAACCACGGTGTGGCCGCTGCGGGCCAGGCTCTGGCAGATGGCAGTGCCGACACTGCCCATTCCACTGGTGACGTAAGCGATTCGAAGCGTCATTGCAGAAGGCTCCTTGGCAAAGGGTCAGGCGGCGAGGGGATACAGGCCGAACAGCAGGCTGCCGATCATCAGCAGCATCGAGATGGCGATGGCCCACTTCAGGGTGAACTTCTGGTGGTCGGCGAATTCGACCTTGGCCAGGCCCACCAGCAGGTAGGTGGACGGCACCAGCGGGCTGAGCAGGTGCACCGGCTGGCCGGCCAGCGAGGCGCGCGCCATTTCCATCGGGGTGATGCCGTAGTTGCCGGCGGCCTCGGACAGGATCGGCAGCACGCCGAAGTAGAACGCGTCGTTGGACATGAAGAAGGTGAACGGCATCGACGCCACCGCGGTGATCACCGCCAGGTACGGGCCCCACGATTCCGGAATCACCGCCAGGAAGCTGTGCGACATCGCTTCGACCATGCCGGTGTTGTTGAGGATGCCGGTGAAGATGCCTGCGGCGAAGATCAGCGACACCACCGACAGCACGTTGCCGGCATGGTTGACCACGCGGCGACGCTGCTCGGCCAGGTTCGGGTAGTTGATCACCAGGGCGATGGCAAAGCCGACCATGAACAGCACCGGCATCGGCAGCACGCCGATGATCAGCGCGGTCATCAGCGCCACGGTCAGCGCCAGGTTGACCCACAGCAGCTTCGGGCGCTTGATGTCTTCGGCGTCTTCCACGGTCGGCAGCGGATTGCTGTCATCGGACACGCTGTTGTCCATCCAGCTGCCGCCCTTGGGCAGGGTCACCACGCCGAGGCGACGACGTTCCTTCAGGCCCAGGTACCAGGCCAGCAGCAGTACGCCGGCACAGGCGATCACCATCGACGGGATCAGCGGCACGAACACATCGGCCGGGTCCACGTGCAGCGCGGTGGCCGCGCGTGCGGTCGGGCCGCCCCACGGGGTCAGGTTCATCACGCCGCCGGCGAGGATGGTCACGCAGGTCATGTTCAGTGCGTTCATGCCCAGCCGCTGGTACAGCGGCAGCATCGCCGAGACGGTGATCATGTAGGTGGTCGAACCGTCGCCATCGAGCGAGATCAGCATCGCCAGCACCGCGGTGCCAAGCACGATCTTCATCGGGTCGCCCTTGACGAAGCGCAGGATCACCCGCACCAGGGGATCGAACAGGCCAGCGTCGATCATCACCCCGAAGTAGAGGATGGCGAACATCAGCATCACGCCGGTCGGCGCGATCTTCTTGATGCCCTCCAGCATCATCTCGTCGATGCCGGCACCGAAGCCACCGATCAGCGCGAACAGGATGGGAATGGTGATCAGGGCGACGAGCGGCGACAGGCGCTTGCTCATGATCAAGTACATGAACGTAATGACCATGCCAAAGCCGAGGATGCTCAGCATCATCTGCGGACTCCTTGCGAAAACAGGACGTGGGGAGTGGAAGGGGCCGGGCGCCGCGCGCCCGGAATGTCAGGCCTAGAAGTCGTACTGCAGGCGGCCGGTGACCGCGCGCGTGCGGTCCACCGTGACTCCGGCCAGGCGGTCGCGGTTGCGGCTTTCGATCACATTGAGCATGAAGCGCAGGTTGTCGCGCAGGTACCAGTTGCCACCCAGCGTCCACGCCTCAGTGCTGCCACGGCGCAGGTCCGGCGCGCCGTCGAGGTGCTGTGCGCCCCACATCTGGTCGTAGCGCAGCGCCACTTCGAAGGCCCCGGCCTTGTGGCGGATGTCCTTCACCCGCGCGAAGCGGCCGGTCTTGCGGTCATAGGCGCGGCTTTCGCCGGTGACGAACCAGCTGAGCATGCCGTAGGCGGCCATCACGTCGCCGCGCTGGGCGCCGTCATCGAAGGTGGCGCCGCTGAACTCGCCCTGCCACGACAGCGGGCCGCGCACCTGCGCGTATTCCAGCGACCACTTGTTGACGTCGGTATCGCGGCCGGCGGAGAAGTCGACCAGGGTCAGGCGGCTCTCGTCGGACAGGTGCCCGGCCGGGCGCGGGCGGATGCGCAGGCCGGGCACGCCATTGGCGCCGGGGTTGTCATACGCCTCGCGGGCCAGCGACAGGCCCAGGTGCAGTACGTCCCCGTCGCTGGGCGAGGGCGACCAGGTGACGCGGCCACCGGCCGCACGGCCCTTCACCTGCCAGGCGTCGATGCTCTCCAGGCTGTAGACGCTGGCTGCCCAGGTGAAGTCGCCGGGGTTGGACTGCCACGAGGCACCCAGGCGGTACAGCGGGGCCAGCGTGGTGCCGGCGTTGCCGCGCTCCAGGAAGGTGCCGTAGTTGGAACTGGTACGGTCATCCAGCGAGAAGTACTGCTTGAACTGGCCCACGGTCAGCTTGCCTACCTTGCCGAAGCTGCGGGCCAGGTACACGTCCTTCGCCTCGACGCGGTCGCCGGAGAAGTCGGCTTCCAGCTTGTAGTCGACCACGAAGAACTTGCCCGATACATCGACCCAGGCACGGCGGATCTCGGTGTCGTCCTTGTTCGGGGTACCGCGGTTGTCGTTGTCGAAACTGGCAAAGTCCAGGTGCAGGCGGCCACCGAGGGTGGCGGTGACCGGACGGTCGTCTTCGGCAGCGAAGGCCGGCGCCGACAGGGCAGCCAGCGCCATCATGGCGACAGGACGCCGCCAGGCAAACGTGAATTCCACAAACCCTCCCAGGTGCGCGCCAGGCGCGCGGCAATCGTGGGCACCGGACGGTGCGCGGCCGCAGTCTGGGTCGGGCAAGCTGTCATCGTCCTGTCAACGGTTTGTGCGGTGCAGCGTAAAACCGGCCGCTGCGCTCACTGGGCCACGCCCGGCAAGCGCGGTGGCGGCATGCGGTAGCATTCGTTTCCCCTCCCACACCTGTGCCCATGCGCCTGCTGCTGGTCGAAGACAATCCGGACCTGGCCGATGCGATCATCCGCCGGATGCGCCGCAGTGGGCACGCGGTGGACTGGCAGGCCGACGGACTGGCCGCGGCCAGCGTGCTGCGCTACCAGAACTTCGACCTGGTGGTGCTGGATATCGGCCTGCCCAAGCTCGACGGCCTGCGCGTGCTGGCCGGCATGCGCGAGCGTGGCGACAGCACGCCGGTGCTGATGCTGACCGCGCGTGACGGCATCGAGGATCGCGTGCAGGCGCTGGATGTCGGCGCCGACGACTACCTGGGCAAGCCCTTCGATTTCCGCGAGTTCGAAGCGCGCTGCCGCGTGCTGCTGCGGCGCGCGCGTGGCCAGGCCAGCGAAGTGGTGCAGATCGGCGGCTTCCAGTTCGACAATGCGGCGCACCGGGTCAGCCTCGACGGTGAGCCGATCGAACTGCCCAACCGCGAGTACCGCCTGCTGGAGATCCTGGTGGGTCGCCTTGGCCAGGTGGTGGGCAAGGACGAGATCGGCAACGGCCTGTTCGGCTTCGACGACGAGGCCGGACCGAATGCGATCGAGCTGTATGTGGGGCGGCTGCGCAGGAAGCTGGCAGGCGCGCCGCTGCGCATTACCACCGTGCGCGGCGTGGGGTATCTGCTGGAAGCCAGTGATGGCGCTGCCGATGCAGACGGCTGACACGCGCGCCGCCAACGTGGCGCCGGGGTCGTTGCGGCGTACCCTGCTGCTCTACCTCGGCGCGCTGCTGGCCGTGTTCGCGGTGGCGCTGCTGTTTGCCGCACGCGATTATGGCCAGCGTGCCGCCAACCGATCCTATGATCACCTGCTGGTGTCCTCGGCACTGTCCATCGCCGATTCGGTGGCCCTGGTCGATGGCCACTGGCAGGTCGACCTGCCGTACGCAGCGTTGGACCTGCTGGCAATGGCCCCGGAAGACCGCGTGTTCTATCGGGTCGCCGACAGCCGCGGCACGCTGATCACCGGCTACGGCGACCTGCCGGCGCCGCCGCGCCGGCCCGGTACGCAGCCGCAGCTGTTCGATGCAGCTTACAGCGGTGAAACCGTGCGCTTCGTGGTGGTCGGCCGCAGCTTCGCCGCGGCCTCGGCGCAGGGCGAGGTACAGGTGCAGGTCGGCCAGACCCGGCGCGCGCGTGAAGCCGTCGCGCAGGACATGGTCAACCGCGCGTTGCTGGCGATCGGCGTGCTGTCCGGGCTGCTGCTGGCACTGGTGGCGTTCGGCGTGCATCGCGCATTCCGGCCGCTGGTGCGGGTGGAGCGCGAGCTGTCGCGCCGCGAGCCCTCCGACCTGAAGCCGCTGGACGCCCGCGTGCCGCGCGAGATGGACCAGATGGTGGCCGCGTTGAACCGCTTCATGGAACGCCTGTCCAGCAGCAACGAGACACTGCGCGCCTTCATGGCCGAGGCCGCACACCAGATGCGCACGCCGCTGGCCGCGCTGCGCGCGCAGGCCCAGCTGGCGCTGGATGACGATGATCCAGAGGACATGCGGCGCAGCCTGCAGGCGATCGAGCGCAACGCCACGCACATGAGCCGCCTGCTCAACCAGCTGCTCAGCGATGCCAGCGTGATCCATCGTTCGCACCTGCAGCGCTTTGCGGCGGTGGACCTGGCCGAGACAGTGCACCAGGCGTTGCATGAAGCACTGCCGCAGGCCGGCCCGGCACCGCGCGTGCAGTTGGCGATGACCGCCGAGCCGGTGCAGGTGCACGGTGATGCGCTGCTGCTGCGCGAGGCGATCAAGAACCTGGTGGACAACGCACTGAAGTATGGCGGCGACGGCCCGTTGCAGATCGCGTTGACCGTGGAGGGCGGGCAGGCCGTGCTGACCATCGCCGACCATGGCGCTGGCATCGCTGCGGCCGATGCCGAGCGCGTGTTCGAGCGCTTCGCGCGCGGCGAGGGCGCGCCGTCCGGCGGTGCCGGGCTTGGCCTGGCCATCGTCAAGCGCGTGGTCGACAGCCATGGCGGCCGCATCGACCTCAGCAACCGCCCGCAGGGTGGACTGATCGCCACCATCCGCCTGCCCCGGAGCCGCGCATGATCCGCCTGTTCGCCATCGCCGTTGCCCTGCTGCTGGCCCTGCCGGTGCTGGCCGCGCCGGGTGAGGTGCGCCGCTTCCCGGCACAGGCAAGAACCACCGCGCAGCTGCGCATCCACGGTACGACCGATATTGAAGTGTTCGCAGTGGTCATCGCCGACTACCAGCGCCTGCACCCCGGGACCGAGGTGGTGTACGAGGACATCATCACCCAGGACCTGTACGCGCGGTACCTGCACGACCGTACGGGACCGGCCTCGCCGGACCTGCTGATCTCCAGCGGCATGGACCTGCAGACCAAGCTGGTCAACGATGGCCACGCGCTGCCGCACCGCTCGGCGCAGACCGCCGCGTTGCCGGCCTGGGCGCAGTGGCGCAGCGAGGCGTTCGGGATCAGCTATGAGCCGGTGGTGATGGTGTACAACACCCGCGCGCTGCCGGCGGCGCAGGTACCACACACGCGCCGCCAGCTGCTCGACCGGCTGCGCGCCGAGGGCGCACCGCTGCGCGGCAAGGTCGGCACCTATGACATCGAGCGCAGCAGTGTCGGCTACCTGCTGGCGACACAGGATGCGCAGCGCGGCAGCATTGCCGGTGCGCTGCTGGGCGCACTCGGCGACAACGATGTGGTGCGCGAGGAGCGCACCGGCGTGCTGCTGGACAGGGTGGCCAGCGGCCAGCTGTCGCTGGCCTACAACGTGCTTGGCTCCTACGCGCAGGCCCGCATCGACGCAGGCGCGCCCCTGGGCATCATCGAACCCGAGGACTACACGCTGGTGGTGCTGCGCACCGCGGTAATTCCGCGTACCGGCCCGCATCCGGAGGAGGCGCGGCGTTTCCTCGACTACCTGCTGTCGCCGCGTGGCCAGCAGGTGCTGTCGCGGGAAGCGCGCCTGATGCCGATCGTGACCGGTAATGCGCGTGGCGACCATGCGCCTGGGCGCAGCCGCCGCCCGATCCAGCTGGGCCCAGGCCTGCTGGTGTACCTGGATGCGCTCAAGCGCCGCCAGTTCCTCGATGCCTGGCACAGCAGCGTCGAGCCGGCCGGGCGCTGACGCGGCGACCTGCCCGTACAATGGCGGCATGAGCGAATACACCATCCTGATCGCCGATGACCACCCGCTGCTGCGTTCGGCGGTGGTGCAGTCACTGCGGCAGAGCCTGCCGCTGGCGCAGGTGCGCGAGGTGGCCAGTGCCGATGCGTTGGCCGAGGCGCTCGACGCACAGCCGGACGTGGACCTGGTGCTGCTCGACCTGACCATGCCTGGCGCCCATGGCTTTTCCGCGCTGCTGCACGTGCGTGGCTCGCATCCTGACATCCCGGTGGTGATCCTCTCGTCCAACGACCACCCGCGGGTAATCCGCCGCGCCCAGCAGTTCGGCGCGGCCGGTTTCATCCCGAAGTCGGCCCCGGCCGAAACCATCGGCGAGGCCGTGCAGGCAGTGCTCGACGGCGGCCTGTGGTTCCCGGCGATGGCCGCCGAGCGCTCGGAGGCCGACGCGTTGCTGGCCAGCCGCCTGGCCCAGCTGACCCCGCAGCAGTTCCGCGTGCTGCTGTGCCTGGCCGATGGCCTGCTCAACAAGCAGATCGCCTACGAGCTGGGCCTGGCCGAGAACACGGTGAAGGTGCACGTCACTGCCATCCTGAAGAAACTCGAATGCCATAGCCGCACGCAGGCGGCGGTGCTGGTGAAGGCGCTGGAACCGGAAGGCGACGCGCGGGCAGGGATGGACGGCTGACCCGGGTGGGCCGCACGCCCCCCCAGTGGTGTCCGGAACCTTCGGAGTGGTTGAATGAACGGCGCCGGGGCGAAAACGGAATGCGGCGTGTCAGTTGCCGCTGATCGCGCGCAGTGCCGGATCGGTCGAAAAGATGAATCTGTTCTCGTATCCCATCCTGGAATCCTCAGACGCGTCAGCGTAGCTGTAGGTGGGGGCGGCCGCATCCAACGCAAACCTGCGGCTCCAAGTTTCATGACCGGCGAGGCTTCCGCTCCGGACGAGACCGATGCAGATGCTCAGGCCGCATGAAAAACCTTCAAGTACACCTTCCTGAGCCATCGCACGTTCAAGTGCTGACCGATAGTGGCGGGTCAGGTCCTGCACCTCGGGGCTGGATGCCGCCTCCTCTGACAGGTGTTTGATGTCGGGCGCTGAAGCTCTGTCAGCGATGCACCCCGCGCAGCACAGGCAGAAGAGCAGCGCTGTGATGTGATGGCGGCCTCGGAGGAGGGCGATGGATGGGTAAGGGCAGGGCATGCGGAATCCTCGGCCGTAGGCTGTGGCTCTCGCCAGTACGGTCTGTCGATCATCGAATGCGGGAATCTTCCGTTCCTCGGTGGCGCTGGTCAGTCAGGAGACTGCCCTTTCTCTGCTCGGAATCTCCCCTTGCCTGCCTATCGACGCGGGGCATTCCTTCCCACCCAGAGATGGTGTGCGAAGACGTCTGGGGTTCGGTAGGGAATCTGCGAAGGGCACCGCCTCTCGCGCCGTGGCACGGCGGCGCGCGCCGCGGAGTCGTCCTATCCCCGATGCCGCAACAGCAACTGCGTCATCAGGGCCCGCAACGCAGGCGGTCGCACGGGCTTGTGCAGGAAGCCCCAGCCGTGTTCGGCGGCATGCGCCTTCAGGGCCTCATCACGCTCGGCGGTCACCAGGATCACCGGCGGCCGTGCCTTCCACAGCGTGCACAGCGCTTCATACAGGTCCGGCCCGTGCCATTGCCCCATGCGCACGTCCAGCAGCAGCAACTGCGGCACGTTCAAGGCGCTGGCGATTTCCAGGGCGCCCTGCGGGCCGTCGGCGAGCTCCACCTGGCAACTCCAGCGTTCCAGCAACGCGCGGGTCGCTGCACAGACGTGGGGATCGTCGTCGATGCTCCACACCCGGCATTGGCGCAGCGGGCTGTCGTCGGCGGGTTCGCTCGCCACGACCGGCGCTGCGGTGGTTGCCACCACATCGTCGGCGCGCCCGAGTGCCACGCTCACGGCGAACACGCTGCCCCTGCCCAGGGTCGAGCGCAGACTGATGCGGTGGCCGAGCAGGCGGCCGATGCGTTCGACGATGGCCAGGCCCAGGCCGGCGCCACGTTCCTGTTCCACGCCATCGTTCAGGCGACGGAACTCTTCGAAGATCTCGCCCTGCAGGCTTTCCGGAATGCCGGGCCCTTGGTCGTGCACTTCGATGCGCAGCTGGTCGCCTGCGCGACGGCAGCCGATCAGCACACGCCCACGTGGCGTGTAGCGCAGCGCGTTGGAGAGGAAGTTCTGCAGGATACGGCGCAGCAGCGCTTCATCGCTGACCACCACCGCGCGGGTGTCCACCCAGTCCAGTTGCAGGCCGCGGCTCTGAGCAGCGATACCGAACTCGCGTGCCAGGGTTTCCAGCAGCGGTGAAATCGCGAACGCGCGCACGCGGACCTGCAGCGATCCTGATTCCAGCCGCGAGATATCCAGCAGGCTGTTGAGGATCGCATCCTGCGCGGCCAATGCAGCGTCGATATGGTCGGCGGTCTGCTGCTGCGCCGGGTCGCCCAGCTTGCCGCGCAGTACCGAGACGAACATGCGCGCTGCATTGAGCGGCTGCAGCAGGTCGTGCACGGCCGAGGCGACGAATCGCGTCTTGTAGCGGTTCGCCTGCTCGGCCTCGCGGCGAGCTTCGTCCAGGTCGCGGGTGCGCTCGGCGATGCGGTGTTCCAGCGCATCGGCCAGCGAGCGCAGTTCACGCGCGGCGTTCTTGTAGCTGGTGATGTCGGCATAGCTGGTGACGAAGCCGCCGTCGGGCAGCGGGTTGCCGCGGATTTCGAGCACCGTGCCGTCGTCTTTTTCGCTCTCGCGCATGTGTGGGCGGCCGCTGCGCAGGTGATTCAGGCGGCGCTCGATGGCTTCGTCCACCGGGCCGGGGCCGAGCAGGCCGCGACGGGCGTTGAAGCGGAACAGTTCCTCGATCGGGCGGCCGACCCGCACCAGCTCCGGCGGGAACCGGAACAGTTCCAGATAGCGCGAGTTCCACGCGACCAGGCGCAGTTCCCGGTCGATCACCACCACGCCCTGCGGCAGGTGTTCGAGGCTGCGGCTGAGGCCGCTGTCGGCCTCGGTGGCCGCCTGCAGCAGGCCGTCCTGCGCGGTGCGCAGTTCCTGTGCATGTTGCTTGAGCAGGGTTTCCAGCTCGCGGCGGCTGCGCAGGCGATGCTTGGCCAGGCGCCGCCGCTGCTGCACGAACAGCGTCAGGAAGCCCAGCGCAAGCCAGGCTGCGCCGCCGGCCAGCGCGGCATCGCGTCCTGCACCGCTGGCCGCCCCTGCATCGTGCAGCAGGTGCAGGTTCCAGCCTTCGACGGGCAGCGGCAGGGTCTGCCACAGCATGGGCTGCGCCAGCGCCGGGTCCAGCAGCCGCACCATGCGCCCGCCGTCGGCCAGCAGGTCTTCGGTGCGCGCGCGCAGCGGTTGCAGTGATCGATCGGCGTACTGGCGGCTGTCGAGCATTTCACGGCGCTCGATGTCCCCGAGCGGGCGCAGCAGCCGGTAGCGCCAGCTGTCACGGTTGGCGAGGAAGACCACGTCGTGGTCGTCGCTGGCCAGCACCACGTCCGGACTGCTCAACCATTCCTGCTCCAGTGCGGACAGTTCGACCTTGATCACCACCACCCCGAGCCGCTTGCCGCCTTCCTCGATCGCCTGGGACAGGTAGTAGCCGGGCACGCCGGTGGTCATGCCGATGCCGTAGAAGCGTCCACGGCCCTGGGCCAGGGCCTGGCGGTAATAGGGCCGGTAGCTGTAGTTCTCGCCAACGTTGCTGGTCGGCTGGTCCCAGTTGCTGGCGGCCACCGCCACGCCATCGTGGCCGACCAGGGTCAGTGTGGACGTGCGGGTGACTTCGTTGGCGCGCTGCAGCTTGAGGTTCAGCCGCTGCCGTTCGGCGGGGGAAGGGGGCACGCGCAGCGCCTGCAGCAGGTCCGGATCCAGCGCGAGCACCTGCGGCAGGGTGCCGAAACGGTCGATGCGCTGTTGCAGGCCCTGGCCATACAGCTGCAGCTGGCGCTGCACCTGGGCGCTTTCACTGGCCAGCGCCTGGCGCCACGCATAGTGGCCGGCTGCAATCGCGCACAGCAGGGTGCCACCGACCATCACCAGCAGGGTCAGCAGCAGCATCCGGTGGCGTCTGAGCCAGTACATGGCGGCAGTCTACGCAGGGCCGGCGGGCGTGGCGTGCACGCCCGCCGGGGTCTGACGTGGAAGGGGTCAGAAGTGCATCTGCGCGCGCAGTTCGAAGATCTCCGGCGTGCTGTGCACGCCACGACGGCTGGCGTCGACCTTCACGTAGTTGGCCTGGAACTTGAAGTGGCTGGTCAGGTACCAGTTCGCGCCCAGCGTCAGGTCGTGCTGGCGGCCGCCGAGGATGCTGCCATCGTCCAGGTCGAGACGGCTGTATCGGGCCAGCAGTTCGACCGCGCCGTAGTTGTGCGCCGGCTTGATGTTGGCCACCGCGCCAGCGTTGTATGGGCGCGACTCGCCGGTCAGCACCCAGCTGGCCATCGCGTACTGGCCGCTGCCGGTGTAGTCCGGCTTGCCGTCATGGCGGGTGACCGTGGCGCGCAGCGCCTCGGCCTGCAGCGAGAACGGGCCACGGATCCAGATGCCTTCCAGGCCGGTGCGGCGGATCTGGTCGGCGGTGACCAGCGCGCCGGAGTCGACGTAGCGGATGTCGGTCAGGCCGGCTTCCGGGCGCGCACGCAGGCGCGCGCTGGCCTCATGGTGCACGTCGCGGCCATCGCTGTAGCCACGCGGGTTTTCCTGCGAGTAGGCCAGGCCCAGGTGGATCACATCACCCGGTGCCTTGACCGGCGTCCACACCGCACGCACGGCCTGGGTCGTGCCGGGATTGTCGCCCTGCAGGTCCTTGCCACCATAGGCGCCGGCCTGCAGCAGGTACTGCGGCCGTTCCAGCACCCACTCCACACCGGTACGGCGGCCTTCGTAGAAGGCCTGCACCGGCAGCGAGGTCTCCAGGAAGCTGCCGGCACGCGAGGACGTGTTCGCATCCAGGCCGACCGGGGTCTTCATGTAGCCGAAGCGGAAGCGGCCGACGTCACGGCCGAACAAGGCCTTGCTTTCGAAGCGCACGAACACGTCCAGCCAGGTGTCGGCCTGGAAGTCGTAGTACACCATCGCGTCGTAGACGCCCTTCTTTTTCAGCGTCGCGCCGAATTCCTTGCGGCGCACGGCATCGTCGTCTTCCAGGCCACTGGCCGAGGAGAAGTCGTTGTAGTCGTAGGCGATGTTGGCGGTGGCCGCCAGCTCGGTGCCATCGCCGAAGGTGTACTTGGTCGGCCAGTTGTCGAAGTCGGCAGCGGAGGCGAAGGCGGGAAGGGCGGCCAGCGACAGGGCCAGCAGGGTGGGATTCGGGCGCATGTTGGGTGCGGCTCTCTCGGATTGCAGGTGGACAGGACATCAACGGCCGCGAGGGCCGGAACTTTCGCAAAGACATGCCCAGCGGTTCAGCCCGGGCCACCAGGTTCCCCGGGATCGGGCGGTGCGGCGCCAGTGTAGGCACCCGTGCCACCTGAACCGGGGGGCTAGTACCAATAGGTTATCTGCGCTGGCGTGCCCGGCGCGTACAAAGGCGTCCATTGGTCTCAGCGTTGCGCGTGCCGTGCAGGCGCTGCGATCAGTTTCCACGGTAACGGTTCCCGTGCAGTCCCGGGGCCGTACGTGCCTGAAAACGCCCCTTCCGGAGTCCGCCATGCACATCCCGACC
This sequence comes from Stenotrophomonas sp. PI_27, assembly GCF_027854495.1. Lineage (NCBI taxonomy): Bacteria > Pseudomonadati > Pseudomonadota > Gammaproteobacteria > Lysobacterales > Lysobacteraceae > Stenotrophomonas > Stenotrophomonas sp. PI_27. The sequence continues at coordinate 143,719 of NZ_JAJNOF010000008.1, read as the reverse complement.
GCAGCCCCGGCGCCTGCAAAGCCGTTGCCGATCTATCGCCAGCTGTACTTCCAGGTGATCGTGGCGATCGTCCTGGGCGCCATCCTCGGCCATTACGAACCGCTGATCGGCGAAAAGATGAAGCCGCTGGGCGATGCCTTCATCAACCTGGTGAAGATGATCATCGCGCCGGTGATCTTCCTCACCATCGTCACCGGCATCGCCAGCATGACCCACCTGCGCACCGTGGGCCGGGTGTTCGCCAAGGCGATGGCGTACTTCCTGTTCTTCTCCACGCTGGCGCTGATCGTCGGCATGATCGTGGCGCACGTGGTGCAGCCCGGCGCCGGCATGAACATCAACCCGGCCGAGCTGGACCAGACCGCGGTGCACAGCTACGTCGAGAAGTCGCACGACCTGACCCTGGTCGGGTTCCTGATGGACATCATCCCGAAGACGCTGCTCAGCGCCTTCGTCGACGGCAACATCCTGCAGGTGCTGTTCGTGGCCGTGCTGTTCGGCATCGCGCTGGCGATGGTGGGCGAGAAGGGCAAGCCGGTGCTGAACTTCCTGGAGGCGCTGGTCGCCCCGGTGTTCAAGCTGGTGCACATCCTGATGAAGGCGGCCCCGATCGGCGCCTTTGGTGCGATCGCCTTCACCATCGGCAAGTACGGCGTCGGTTCGCTGATCAACCTGGCCTGGCTGGTGGGCTCGTTCTACCTCACCGCGTTCCTGTTCGTGGCGGTGATCCTGGGCCTGGTCTGCCGCCTGTGCGGATTCTCGGTGTTCAAGCTGGCCCGTTACCTGAAGGCCGAACTGCTGCTGGTGCTGGGCACCTCCTCCTCGGAGTCGGCGCTGCCGTCGCTGATGGAGAAGATGGAACGCGCCGGCTGCAGCAAGTCGGTGGTGGGCCTGGTGGTGCCGACCGGTTACTCGTTCAACCTGGACGGTACCAACATCTACATGACCCTGGCGGCGCTGTTCATCGCCCAGGCCACCAACACCGAACTGACCCTGGGCCACCAGATCGCCCTGCTGCTGGTCGCCATGCTCAGCTCCAAGGGCGCGGCCGGCGTCACCGGTGCCGGCTTCATCACCCTGGCCGCCACCCTGGCGGTGGTGCCGGAAGTGCCGGTGGCCGGCATGGCGCTGATCCTGGGCGTGGACCGCTTCATGAGCGAATGCCGCTCGCTCACCAACTTCATCGGCAATGCCGTGGCCACCGTGGTGGTCTCGCGCTGGGAAGGCGCGCTGGACCGCAACCGCCTGCAGCTGGCGCTGGATGGCCGCGAAAGCGAGCTGCCGCCGCCGGTCGATGCACTGCCCGAGGCGCTGCCGGCCAAGGGCTGATTCAGGTGTGTGGTACCGCGGGGCCGGCCACGACAGTGGGGCGGCCCCGCGGCGTTTCAGGGCGTCCCATGGCTGTCATGGGCAGCGCCGATGCTGGTCTGGGCTCCGGTCGCATACGGCACGGAATTGTGCGGTCGCAGCATGGTTGCGACAGGATAGCGACAGGTCCAGACGCTCCAACGGGGGTATGATCCCCTGTCCCTTCTGCCCATTCATGTAACCCACATCGATGTCCAACGAAGATTTCAAACAGGCCGCCCTCGATTACCACCGGATGTCCCCGCCGGGAAAGATCAAGGTTTCCGCTACCAAGCCCATGCTGACCCAGCGCGACCTGTCGCTGGCGTATTCGCCGGGCGTGGCGTATGCCTGTGAAGCGATCAAGGCCGATCCGCAGCAGGCCAGCGAGCTGACCGCCCGCGGCAACCTGGTGGCGGTGATCTCCAACGGCACCGCGGTGCTGGGCCTGGGCAACATCGGCGCGCTGGCCGGCAAGCCGGTGATGGAAGGCAAGGGCGTGCTGTTCCAGAAGTTCGCCGGTATCGATGTGTTCGACATCGAAGTGGATGAAACCGACCCGGACAAGCTGGTCGACATCATCGCCTCGCTGGAGCCGACCTTCGGCGGCATCAACCTGGAAGACATCAAGGCGCCGGAGTGCTTCGTGGTCGAGCGCAAGCTGCGCGAGCGCATGAAGATCCCGGTGTTCCATGACGACCAGCACGGCACGGCGATCATCGTCGGCGCGGCGGTGCTCAACGCGATGGCGATCACCGGCAAGAAGATCGAGGAAGTGAAGCTGGCGACCACGGGCATGGGCGCGGCCGGCATTTCCTGCGTGAACATGCTGGTGCAGCTGGGCCTGAAGCCGGAGAACATCCTGGCCTTCGACCGCGAGGGCGTGATCCACACCGGCCGCACCGACCTGGACCCGGAAAAGCAGCGCTATGCGCGCGACACCGACAAGCGCACCCTGGCCGAGATCGTCGACGGCGCGGACATCTTCCTGGGCCTGTCGGCGCCGGGCATCCTGACCGCCGACATGGTCAAGACCATGGCGCCGGACCCGGTGATCTTCGCCCTGGCCAACCCGACCCCGGAAATCATGCCTGAGGTGGCGCGCGCCGCGCGTCCGGACGCGATCATCGGCACTGGCCGTTCGGATTACCCGAACCAGGTCAACAACGTGCTGTGCTTCCCGTACCTGTTCCGTGGCGCGCTGGACGTGGGCGCCACTGCGATCAACGAGGAAATGAAGATCGCGTGCGTGCGTGCGATCGCCGCGCTGGCCCGCCGTGCCGCCACCGACATGGGCTCGGCCTACGGTGGCGAGACGCCGAGCTTCGGCCGTGAATACCTGATCCCGCGTCCGTTCGACCGCCGCCTGCTGGTGGAACTGTCGGCCGCCGTGGCCCAGGCCGCGATGGACTCGGGCGTGGCCTCGCGCCCGATCGACGACATGGGCGCCTACCGCGACAAGCTGGCCCAGTTCGTCTACCGCACCAGCCTGATGATGAAGCCGGTCTACGACCGCGCGCGCAGCGACAAGCAGCGCGTGGTGTACGCCGAAGGCGAAGAGGAAGTGGTGCTGCAGGCGGTGCAGAACGTGGTCGATGACGGCCTGGCGCACCCGATCCTGATCGGCCGCCCGGAAGTGATCGAGTCGCGCATCGAGCGCCTCGGCCTGCGCTTGAAGATCGGCGAGAACGTTGAAGTCACCAACATCAACGATGACCCGCGTTTCAACGAATACTGGCAGTACTACCACGGCCTGACCGGCCGCCGCGGCGTGACCGTGGCCGCGGCGAAGAACCTGATGCGTTCGCGCCCGACCCTGATCGCCGCAGTGATGGTCGCCCGTGGCGAAGCCGATGCGATGCTGACCGGCATCGTCGGCCGCTTCCACAAGAAGCTGGGCTACGTGCGCAGCGTGTTGCCGCTGGAGCCGAAGGTCACCTCGACCTCGGCGATGACCGGCGTGATCAACCAGCAGGGCGTGTTCTTCTTCGTCGATACCCACGTGCAGGAAGACCCCACCGCCGAGCAGCTGTGCGAAGCGACCCTGCAGGCGGCCTACCGCATGAAGCTGTTCGGCATCGAGCCGAAGGTGGCGCTGCTGTCGCACTCCAACTTCGGCAGCCATGATTCGAAGGATGCGCTGAAGATGCGCCAGGTGCGTGAGCTGCTGCTCAAGCGCAACCCGCGTCTGAACGTGGATGGCGAAATGCAGGGTGACACCGCGTGGGACGAAGCGCTGCGCCAGAAGCTGCTGCCGGGCTCGACCCTGCAGGGCCGCGCCAACCTGTTCGTGCTGCCGAACCTGGAAGCGGCCAATATCGCCTACAACCTGGTGCGCGTGTTCACCGATGGCGTGGCGATCGGCCCGATCCTGATGGGCGTGAACAAGCCGGTGCACATCCTGACCACCAGCGCGACCTCGCGCCGGATCCTGAACATGACTGCGATTGCCGCAGTCGATGCGCAGATCAGGAAGCAGCTGGAAGCGGAAAAGAAGGCATAAGCCTTCTTTCCGGTTCGATCTGCAGAACGCGCCCTACGGGGCGCGTTTCTGTTTCCGCGCGGCGGACACGGGTAGTGCCGGCCGCTGGCCGGCAACCGCAATGATGTCCAGGCACGCGACGGCAGCCGGCCAGCGGCCGGCTCTACCCCGGTCTGTGCCACACGCGCTACGCCGCCCGGTCATTTCCCTGCAACGCCGTTGCGGCCCAATACGCCCACGCGGCCCGGCCGTGGGAAGGGACCGGACCGGCCTTCCCACCCTGGGCCCGACCAACTTCTCATGGGCGAGGGTGTCATGCGCAATCGACTGACGCGGCGGTACTTCCAGCAGCTGTTCGCGCTGTACGCCGGTTTCGTGCAGTCGCGCTGAGGCGTAGACGACGGCGCCGGGCAATGCCCGGCGAACCGGTGGTACCTGGGCGTCAGCGCCGCTTGCCGCGGCGTGCAGGCGCCGGCGGCGGTGCATCCGAACGCGGCTTGGCGTACTGCGCCCACAGCGCCGGCAGCGCCTTGCCGGTGTGCTTCTGCCACAGTGCCGGTGCATAGCGACCGTCGCGCAGGGCCGTGTCCAGTGCCAGCACCAGGCCCGGGTGTTCGGCGTCGGCCCACTTCAGGAACGCGCCGGTGACCCGGTAGCCGCTGTCGAAGTTCTGCCCTTTCTCGACCTTGCCCGGCAGTGCCCATCCGGCAGCGGCGTTATCCATGCCGTAGCGGTCGCGCGCGTAGTCGGCGATGCCTTCCACCAGCCAGCCCGGCACCCGCGCATCGCCATAGCCCGGGTAGCCCTGCACGATGTGCATGGCTTCATGGGTGACCAGGTCGATGTCGTTGGGATGCTGCGCCAACCAGCCGGGGTTGATGGTGATCGTCGCCGCCTGGTCCTTGTCACCGACGAAAGCGATGCCGGTGTAGCCCGGATCGATCACGATGCGCACCATCGCCGGCGCGGCCGGGTGGAAGTCCGCACGTTCGCGCAGGTAGGCGAAGTAGAACGTATCGATGATCCGCTTGCGCTGCGGCGCGGCCAGGGCACCCCGGGCGTCCTGGTAGTTCAGCGTGACGCCGTCGCGGGTCAGCTGCGCGTCGAAGGCCTGGGTCTGGCCGAAGCTGGGGAAGGAAAGGGCAACAAGGGCCAGGGGCAACAGACGGTAGCGCATGGGGTTCATTGTACGGCGCTGGGCGCCAACAGTTCGATCTCCGCCAGCGGCAGCCGGCCGGGGGCGGCCAGGCGCAGCCGGTACGCATCGTAGCGGCCTGGCCGGGCGATGCGGAACGGACGGGTCTGGCGGGCAGACTCGAAGGCTTCGCCGCTGCGCTGGTCGAGCACGGTCCAGCGGCCGTTGCCGTTGCGCGCTTCCAGCGTCCATTCACCGCCCTGGATGCGGCCGTCACCGCTGGTGAGGGTGTACATCGTCGGCGTGCCGTCGCCCAGGCCGGTCAGCGTGATCGTTGCGCCGCCACCCAGGCCCACGCTGGTGGCCGCATCGTCATCGACCAGCGCCGGCAGCGCGCGGCCATCGGCCAACGCCGCCTCCGCGCCGCTGCCGAGCAGGTCGTGCAGCAGTTGCGGGCGCTGGCCGCGCGCGGTCAACGAGCGCGGCACGTCATCGGCGCCGCTGCCCCAGCGCGACGGTTGCGGGCCCATCTCGAAGTCCAGCGTCGCGCCCTTGGCGATCAGCTCGTGCGGCACCCAGGTCTTCGTCCACGGCGTGCCGTTGATCTTCAGTGACTGCACGTAGACGTTCTCGCGCGAGTTGTTGGCCGCGTTCACGGTCAGCACCGCGCCGCCCTGCAGCTCCACCCGCGCGTGGCGGAAGGCCGGCGATCCGATCACGTACTCCGGGGCGCCCATGCGCAGCGGGTACAGGCCCAGCGACGCCAGCACGTACCACGCCGAGGTCTCGCCGTTGTCCTCGTCGCCCGGGTAGCCTTGGCCGATCTCGCTGCCGACGTACAGCCGCGACAGGATCTCGCGCACGTGCTGCTGGGTCTTCCATGGCTGCCCGGCGTACAGGTACATCCACGGGATGTGGTGCGCCGGCTGGTTGCTGTGCGCGTACATGCCCATGCGCACATCGCGCGCTTCGGTCATTTCGTGGATGGTGCCGCCGTAGGACCCGGCGAACGCGGGGGCGGCGGTTTCCGGCGTGGCAAAGAAGGTATCCAGCTTCGCCGCCAGCTTGTCGCGGCCACCGTACAGCGCGGCCAGGCCTTCGCCATCGTGGGCGGCGGTGAAGGCGAAGGTCCAGCCGTTGGATTCGGTGTAGTCATGGCCCCACACGCGCGGGTCGTAGTCCTTGGCGTCCACGCGCCACTGGCCATCGGCGTTGCGGCCCTGGAAGAAGCCGGCGGCCGGATCGAACATCGTCGCGTAGCTGGCGGCGCGATAGCGGAAGTACTCAGCCTCGGTGCGGTAGCGCTCGCGTGCGGCCGGCGTGGCCACGCGCCTGGCCAGCGCATCGGCCATGTTGGCGATACCGAAGTCATTGAGCGCGCCTTCCATCGTCCACGACATGCCTTCGTGCACGTCCGCGCTGGCGTAGCCACGGAAGGTCGAACGGTCCATGCCCTTGCGGCCGACATGGCGATCGGGCGGGACCACGGTCGCGTTCTTCAGCGCGGCGGCGTAGGCCTCGGCCGGATCGAAGCCACCGATGCCCTTCAGCCAGGCATCGGCGAAGGCCACGTCCGAGCTGGTGCCGACCATCAGGTCGGCGTAGCCCGGCGACGACCAGCGCGCGATCCAGCCGCCGGCGCGGTACTGCTCGATGAAGCCCTGCACCATCTGCCCGGCATCGTCGGGCGTGAACAGGGCATACGCCGGCCAGGTGGTGCGGAAGGTGTCCCAGAAGCCGTTGTTGACGAACACCTTGCCATCGCGCACGCCGGTGAAGCTGCGGTTCGCGCTGCCCTCGGTGTTGTCGTCGCTGGCGCTGGCCTGGTTGGCGTAACGCCAGTCCGGCGCGGCCGCGCTGCCGGCGTTCTCATGCCCGGAATTGGGATACAGGTACAGCCGGTACAGGCTGGAGTACAGCGTGGTCTTCTGGTCGTCGCTGGCATCGCCGATGTCGAAGCGGGCCAGGCGTGCGTCCCACGCATCCTGCGCGCGTCCGGCCACGCTCTCCAACGTGTCGGTTGAAGCGATTTCCAGCGCCAGGTTGTGCCGCGCCTGCTCCACCGAGATCAGCGAGGTGGCGATGCGCATCGTCACCCGCCGGTCGCTGCCGGCATCGAACTTGATGTAGCCGGTCGGGCGCCCGGTGTCGATGCGACCGCTGCTGCGCCAGGGCCTGTCGAAGCTGGCCACCACGTACATGCGGCTGGCGCCGTTGGACAGGCCGCTGCGCGTATCGGTGTAGCCGCTGAGGGTCTGCGTCGCCGGGTCCAGGCTCAGGCCACCGCGCGCATCGACATTGTCGAACAGCAGGTTGGCATCGCCATCCTCGGGAAACTCGAAACGGAACAGCGCGGCATGATCGGTCGGCGCGATGGCAGCAGCGATGCCATTGTCGAAGCGCACGTCATAGCGATACGGGCGCGCGCTTTCATGGCGGCGGTCGAACGACAGCGCACGTTTGCGGCGGTCGGCGTCCGGCACGCCACGGCTGGCCGAAGGCATCACCTGGAAGGTCTGGCGGTCACCCATCCACGGGCTGGGCTGGTGGCTCAGTGCAAGGGCCTGCAGCTGCGGGCGGTTCTGTGCATCGTTCTGCTCGTTCCAGCGGTACAGCCAGTTCAGCGCGCCGGCGTCGGTCACCGGGGTCCAGAAGTTGAACCCGTGCGGCACCGCCGTGGCCGGGAAATTGTTGCCGCGCGAGAACGTGCCATTGGCCTGGGTGCCGCGGGTGGTCAGCACCCAGTCGGAGACGCGCTGTGGCTGCTGCCTCGGCACTGCGTCCAGGCGTACGTCGTCGATCCAGCCGGAGACCGGTGCACCTTCGGCACTGGCCACCTCCAGCTCGATCGCCACCACGCGGCGGCCTTTCAGTGCGGGCACCTCGCCCAGCCGCACCGCCTTGCGTGCCCACTGCTGCGGGTACAGCGTCTTCGACTCGCCCTGCGCACGCGCGCCGATCGCCACGCCATGCTGGTCGCGCGCTGCACCGGCCGATACGCGGCTGCCGTCGTCCAGCAGCAGGTCCAGCGAGACATACGTCGAGGCCACGCTGTCGCCGCCGACGATTTCCGGCAGCACCAGCCACGACAGCGTGGTATCGGCCTCGATCGGCAGGTCGGTCCTGAACAGTTCGCGCCGCGCGCTGCCGCCCTCGCTGCTGTAGTGCAGCGCATGCAGGCCGCTGTAGCCGGCGTTGCGCTTGGCGGTGTAGGGCGCGGCCGGGCCATTGCCGATCGTGACCTGCAGTGCGCCGGCGGCCTGTGTCGGGGCCGGTTCGCCCGGTTCGAACGAGGTCTGCAGCCCCTGTGCCAGCACCGGCATCGCAGTGGTCGCACAGGCCAGGGCCAGGGCGAGCGGAAGCAGGGCGCGGCGTGGATCGGACAGGGTCATGCAAGAGTCTCCCGGAAGGGCTGGCGGCGGGTAGCACCCGCATCGGCGGACACCACGGGCAGCATCGCTCCGCCCGCCAGGATGGCAGTGGAAGAGGCGATGCCGGTCCGGTGGGGGCGGGCCATGCGATCGGGTCGGAGTGAGCAGGTCGGTGGTGACCTGGGCCGATCCTGCAACAGCCGCCGCGCGCTGACAAGTGCCATTTAGTTCGATCCAAATGCGGGAAATATCGTCGGGACCGATTCTGGCCGGCGAACCTGCCGCAACCCCCGCGTGAATCGAGCGGGTACAGCGGCCCGGCGCGCAGGGGGCGCTGCGAAGGACCGCCCGCCGCGCGCAATGGCCCGTTGCGGCGCAATGTCGGCGCGGCCCAGATGCTAGAATCACAGGCCTCGCAACCCGTTCATCGACATCCGCCATGAGCCATACCGCCACCGCGCCCGCCAACGCCGAGAAGCGCTACACCGTGCACCGCAGCGATCTGCCGCTGAGCTGCCCGACCCCGGAAATGGCGCTGTGGAACTCGCATCCGCGGGTGTACCTGCCGATCGAAGACGAACCCAACGGCGAAGCGCAGTGCCCCTACTGCGGTTCCGTGTTCGTGCTGGCCGACTAAACGGCGGCCCTTTCGATGCGCCGATTGACCGTGGTGCAGTTGCTGCCGGCGCTGCACTCCGGCGGTGTCGAGCGCTCGACCCTGGAAATCGCTGCGGCCCTGGTCGCCGCAGGCCATCGCGCGCTGGTGGTGTCTGCCGGCGGCCGCCTGGTGCAGCCGCTGCTGGACAGCGGTGCCGAGCACCTCACCCTGGACATTGGCCGCAAGTCGCTCCTGACCCTGCGCCATCTGCCGACCCTGCGTCGGCTGTTTGCCGAGGTGGGCGCGGATATCGTGCATGCCCGATCGCGGCTGCCGGCGTGGCTGGGCCTTTATGCGATCCGTGCCCTGCCTGCCGCGCAGCGCCCGCATTGGGTGACCACCGTGCACGGGTTGAATTCGCCCAGCCGCTACAGCGCGGTGATGACCAGCGGCGAACGCGTGATCTGCGTGTCCAATACCGTGCGCGCCTACGTGCAGCGCCACTACCCGACGGTGCCGGAAGACAACCTGCAGGTCATACCGCGGGGTGTGGATGTCGGCCAGTTCCCACGCGTGGCGCGCGCCGACCGCCGCCCGCGGCTGGCCCTGGCGGCCGATTACCCCTGGCTGGCGCAGGTGCACGGCCCGCTGCTGCTGCTGCCGGGGCGCGGCACCCGGCTGAAGGGCCACGCCCACGCGTTGCAGCTGCTGGCCGATGTGCGTGCCGCCGGCGTGCCTGCCCAGCTGTGGATGCTGGGCACCGACGAACCCGGGCGCGAGGCCTACGTGGCCGACCTGCGCCGCCAGGCTGCGGCCCTGGGCGTAACCGAGGCGCTGCACATCAGCACGCCAACCGCACGTATCGCCCAGGCCTACGCCGCCAGCGATCTGGTGCTGCAGCTGTCGGACAAACCGGAAGCGTTTGGCCGCACCGTGGTCGAGGCGCTGTCGGTCGGCCGCCCGGTGCTGGGCTGGAACCACGGCGGCGTCGGCGAACTGCTGCAGCAGCTGCAGCCCAGCGGTGCGGTACCGCTCGGCGACGCGCGCGCACTGCGTGAACGTGCGCTGGCCCTGCTGGCGCAGCCGCCGTCCTTGCCGACCCGTATCCCGTTTACCCTGCAGGCCATGCAGCGCGATACGCTCCGCCTCTATGCCGACCTCGCCGGCTGACCCTTCCGTCCTGGTGCGCGACGACCGCGCCGGGCGCTGGGCACCCTGGTGGGTGCTCGCGTACGTGGCGATGTGGCCGTTGCCGGGCATCGCCGAAACCGTGCTCGGACTGGGCGCGCTGTACGCTGCCGCGCGCATGGTCATGCGCCGGCTGCAGCGCCGCCCGCACCTGTTGAGCACGGCAGCCTGGGCGCTGACCTCGATCCTGTTCCTCGGCTACTGGCTGCCGCAGGCGTTCTCGGCCTTCGACGCCATCGATCCTTCCGCTTCGTGGACCAAGGCCGCCGCTGGCCTGCGCTACCTGCCCTTCATGTGGCTGGTGGCGATCGCAGTGGCCACACCGGAGCGGCGGCGGCTGACCTTTGGCGGGCTGGCGCTGATCACCGGCGCGTGGACGCTGGACGCGCTGGTGCAGGCGCTGGCCGGCACCAGCCCCTGGTTCTGGTCGCTGGAACACCTGAAGCTGGCCGTGAGTGGCCACGCGCTGTGCCCGGCTGACGAAGCCGCGCTGGCCGACCGCCTCAGTGGCGCGCTCGGGCCGTGCAACCTGAAGTTCGGCCAGGTGCTGGCCAGCCTGTCACCGTTCCTGCTGCTGCCGATGGCACGGCGGTTTGGCAATGCGGGTTGGCTGCTGGCTGCCGCCGCACTGGGGTGCGTGCTGCTGCTGGCCGGTTCGCGTGCCTCGTGGATCACCTTTGTGCTGGTGCTGGCCTACAGCGGCGTGCGCCAGTTCGGCGGGAAGCGGCTGCTGCTGCTGGCCCTGCTGGCGGCGCTGGGCGCTGCGGCGCTGACCGCGGGCGCGCCGCAGCTGCGCGAACGGGTTGCGCGTACGGCGCAGGCCTGGAACGAAGATGGGCAGGGGGTCGACCAGGCACTCTCGGGGCGTGCCCGCATCTGGAAGGCGGCCGTGTGCATGATCGAGGAACATCCGGTCAACGGCGTCGGTGCGCGTGGCTTCCGCGATGCATATCCGGCGTGCGTCGCCGAGGATGGCCCGGCAGTGTGGGGCCATCAACCGGCATTGCACGCCCACCAGATCGTGCTGGAAATCCTTGCCGAGACCGGCGTGCTGGGCCTGCTGCTGTGGTTGGCGGCGGTGGCGCAGGCCTGGCGGGCCTGGCGGTACGCTCCGGCAGCCGCGCGCGACCGCGCCCGGCCGGCGATGCTGGCGCTGGCGGTGACGGTGTTCCCGCTCAACACGCACCTGGCGTTCTACTCCGCGTTCTGGGGGGGGCTGACCGTGCTGCTGGCTGCGTTGTTTGCCGGCAGCCTGCTGGCGCGCGACGCGGACGACACGCCGACGGTGGTGTGATCGTCTATCCACGCATGGCGTGGCGCTACTGCCCGTACCGAACGGAGCGCGCTTTGGTAGATCCGCGCCCTGCGTGGATGGCGCTTTCCCGACGCAACTGCCGGTCAACCACCACTACCGGCGTTTCCCTGCGTATCGCACGCTGGAGGCATGGCCAGCCCCAGACTTCGCTACGGTCGGTATTCCCGATCCGGCAACGTGTACTCATTGACCACAGCAACCCTAGGCCGCGAACCGTTGTTCGCCGATGCGGCAAACGTGGCGATCCTGATCGACACACTGCGCTTCGTAGAGCGCAAGGGCTTCAGCCACAGCCTGGCCTGGGTGGTCATGCCCGACCATCTGCACTGGCTGATGGAGCTACGCGGAGGAACTCTGGCCGAATGCATGGCCCTGCTCAAATCACGCAGCAGCCGTCTGTTGAACCGGCGATTGGAGCGACAAGGGCCGCTGTGGCAGCACGGTTACCAGGATCACGCCGTACGCAGCGATGAATCCCTTCATGAGAAGGCGATGTACATCCTGGCCAATCCGGTCCGTGCGGGCCTGGCCAGCACGTTGGGTGAGTACCCACACGCATGGTGCCGTTGGCCGTTGTAGGTGCCGGCACCCGGATGCAGAGCATCCACGCATGGCGTGGATCAAGCTGCACATGAAACCATCCGGCCCCACCGTTATTTGTAGAAATCACTCCGGCCGCCGGGCTGGCGCTTGAAGCGGCGGTGGATCCACAGGTACTGGTCGGGAGCCTCGCGCACCATCGCTTCGATGGCCTGGTTGACCCGGGTGGTATCGGCCTCCACATCCTCGCTGGGGAAGTTCTCCAGCGGTGCGCCGATCTTCAGGAAGTACTTTCCGCCTTCGCGGCGGTGGAAGTACGGAATCACCGCACAGCCGGTCATGCGTGCCAGCTGATGGGTGGCGGTGATGGTTGAAGCGGTGTGGCCGAAGAACGGCACGAACACGGTGTCCTTGCCCCGCATGTCCTGGTCTGGCGCGTACCACAGGAAGCCGCCTTTCTTCAGGTGGCGCACGGTCGCGCGGATGTCCTCGTTGGCGAACATCGCCTTGGCATAGCGCAGGCGGCCGAACTTCACCGCCCACTCGTACACCGGGTTCTTGTGCTTGCGGTACATGCCGGAAAGATCGACGTAGTCGCACAGCAGGCGTCCGCACATCTCCAGGGTCATGAAGTGGCCGGACACCAGCAGCACGCCGCGGCCCTCGGCCTGCATCTGCCGCAGGTGTTCCAGGCCTTCGATCCGCACCTGCGGGCGGATGCGGTCGATGCTGCCCCACCAGGCACGGATGCACTCGAACACGCCCACGCCCAGCGCGTCGAAACTGTCGCGCACCAGGCGCTGGCGCCACGCTTCGTCCTTCTCGGGGAAGCACAGCTGCAGGTTGACCTCGGCGGCGCGGCGGCGGCTGCCGAGCAGGCGCCAGGTGATCCAGCCGACGCCCCGGCCCAGCGCGCGCTGCAGCAGCCACGGCAGGCGGGCGATGGCGAAGGCGCCGAACATGGCGGCGAACATCGGCCAGTTGCGCGGATCGCGCAGCGACGGGCGGACGGCGGTGGTGGCATCGGACATTGCGGCATTCTACCAAGGCCGCCGCGTGTCTTTCCCGGGGGGCTCCCGTATCCTTGCCGCATGCGCAAAGACCCTGTCGAGTGGATCCTGCGCGGCCTGTACTCGGTCGTGCTCTACATCCTGCTGCCGATCACCGTGTACCACCTGGTCTGGCGCGGCTTCCGGGTCCGTGAGTACTTCCGGCGCTGGGACGAACGCTATGCCTCCTATCCGCAGCCGACCGGCCAGCCGCGGGTGTGGCTGCACGCGGTCTCGGTGGGCGAGGTCAATGCCGCCGCGCCGCTGGTCAACGCACTGCGCCAGCAGCGCCCGGACATCCGCTGGGTCATCACCACCATCACCCCGACCGGCTCCGAGCGCGTGCGCGCGCTGTGGGGCGACGCGCTGGACCACGTCTACCTGCCATACGACGTGCCGGGCAGCGTCAACCGCTTCCTCGGCCATTTCCAGCCCAGCCTGGCGCTGATCCTGGAAACCGAACTGTGGCCGAACATGCTGTTCGGCTGCCGCGACCGCGGCATTCCGGTCTACATCCTCAATGCCCGCCTGTCCGCCCGCTCGCTGCGTGGCTACCGGCTGCTGGCGGCACTGATCCGCCGTGCGCTGCGCACCGTCACCTGCGTGGCCGCGCAGTCGCAGGACGATGCCGAGCGCTTCGTGCAGCTGGGGGCCGAGCCCCGCCAGGTGCAGGCCCTGGGCAACCTGAAGTTCGACATCGCCACGCCGGACGTGCAGGGCTTCGTCGAACAGTTCCATGCGCGGGTACCGGCCGCACGCCCGGTGTGGATCGCCGCCAGTACCCACGATGGCGAGGAGCAGGCGGTGATCGACCTGCACCGCCGCCTGCGCGCGCAGCATCCGGACCTGCTGCTGCTGTGGGCGCCGCGCCATCCCGAGCGGTTCCCCAAGGTGGAAGCGCTGGCACGCGAACAGGGCTGGCGCGTGGCGACCCGCCGCGTGGACCAGTGGCCGCACGCGGCCACCGACGTGTTCGTCATCGATACGCTCGGCGAGCTGATGCCGTTCTATGCCTGCGCGCAGGTCGCCTTCGTCGGCGGCAGCCTGCAGGCCATCGGTGGCCACAACCTGCTGGAGCCCGCGGCGATGGGAACGGCGGCGGTGACGGGCCCACACCTGCACAACTTCGCGGAAATCTCCCGGCGCATGCGCGAGGCCGGCGCGCTGCTGATCGGCGAGGACGCGCAGGCGGTGGGCGATCTGCTGCAGCACCTGCTCGACGATGCGCAGGCGCGCGAAGACATGGCCCGCGCGGGCTGCACGCTGGTCAGCAATGGCCGGGGCGCGCTGCAGCGCACGCTGGCCCTGGTCGCGCCGCACCTGCCGCCGCCGCGCGGGTGATCTCGGCGCAGCGGCGTCGGCGCCGCTGCAAGCCATTGTCGTGATCAACTTCATCAATTCTGCTTAGCGACGATTTTTCTGTCGCTGCCGGACCGACCCCGCTGATGACAGCGTGCCTGCGATCACAACGCAGCGCGCACGGCACCGATTCCGATTCCGCAGGGCGATGCAGGCTGCCAGCCTGCTGTCGACCGCGCTTGGGCGGATATCAAGGGAACTTGCGATGGACGGCGACAGCGGCAGGGATGGCACCGGCGGGGCCCGGCTGGGAATGGACCATCTGGCGGTGGTGGCGCTGACGCTGCTGGTGGGGGGCAGCGTGATCGCCCTGGTGGGCCAGCACACGGCCGCACAGGCGGGCCCGGCCATCGTGCTGAGCCTGGTGCTGGCTGCATTGGGGGCCGGCCTGGTGCTGTGCTGCCTGCAGGAGCTGGTAGTGCGGTGGCCGGCGGCCGAGGGCCTGCACGGCTTGCTGGCCGCCAGCTGGGGCTCCCGCGTGGCGGGCGTGCTCGGCCTGGCCTTGCTGCTGGAACTGGTGGCGACCACGGCGGGGGTGACCCAATCGATGGTCCACCATGCGCATGCGGCGCTGGCTGCGGCGGGCCTGCAGGCCAGCGACCCGCTGCCGACGCTGGTGGCGGCAGGCGTGGGCCTGCTGCTGGCTGTACTGGCGCTGCTGCCGCCCCGGCGCGTGGCCCTGGTGGTGTGCGCCCTGCTGACGGTGAAGATCGGCGTGGGGTTGCTGCTGCTGGCCCTGGCGGCACGCCACGTGCACTACGCGCACTGGATTCCCTGGCTGCCACCGGCAACCGCCCCGTATCGGTTCGGGCTGGGCGGGGTGCTGGCGGCTGCGGTGCCGCTGCTGGGGATATTTGCCAGCGTCGGCCTGGCCCTGGGCTTTCCTGCGCTGCGCCGGCAGGGTGCGGCCTGGCAGCCGGCGTTGCTGGCGCTGGTCTCGTTGCTGGCGATGCTGCTGTTGATCGTGCTCGCGGCACTGCAGGCCGGGCTGGTCGAATTTTCCGCATTGGCCAGCTCCCGGCCACTGTCGGTGGCGTTGCAGGTGCATCCGCAGCTGCAATGGATGCAGCCGTTGCTGCCCTTGGGCGGTGCGGCGGGACTGGCGGCGCTGCTGCTGGTGCTGCTGATGCTGGCCGTGCGGCTGGCGACGTCGTTGTGGCCACGCCTGCAGGCCGCGGCAGGACGTCCGGGCGCGGGCCCGGTCACGGTGGCGATCGGGTTGCTGGTGGTGATGCTGGCGCTGTGGCTGCCCCCGGGCAGCCTGCCGGCGCTGCCGGGCAGCGCAACCCTGCTGGTGATGGCGGCCCTGTGCCTGGCGGTACTGCGGCCACGGACCGGAGCGCGGCAGGATGCAGCCGCGCGCGGGCTGCTGATGCCGTTGCTGGCGCCGCTGGCGGTCGCGCTGTGCCTGCTTGCAGCGCTGGAACGCCTGCGGGCGTGGCCGCTCTGACCGCCGCCGGGACCCTGCCGCGGCTGGGCGCGCATGGAAGCATGCCCACAAAAAAGCCACCCTCGCGGGTGGCTTCTTCGTTGCCGGCCAGGCGAAACCTCAGTGCGTGGTCGTGGCCGGGTTGCCTGCGTCCTGGGTCAGCAGCCGGTTGACGTCCTGCAGTTCGGCCACGTCCAGCGCACCCAGCGACTGGCTCAGCAGCAGGCGGTTCTGCAGGAAGGTGTAGCGGGCCTGCGCATAGTCCAGCTGCGCCGAGAACAGGATGCGCTGGTTCTGGATCACGTCCAGCACGGTACGGGTACCGACTTCCAGGCCAACCTGCGAGGCGTCATAGGCGCTCTGTGCCGAAACCACCGCCAGGCGGCGGGCTTCCACTTCGCTGATGCCCTGCACCAGGGTCTGGTACGCATTGCGGGTGTTGCGGTCCAGGGCGCGCTTCTGCTGCTCGTAGCCGTCCTGGGCGATGTCACGCTGGGCCAGTGCCTGGCGCACGCCGGACTGGGTGGCGCCACCGGCGAAGATCGGCACGCTCAGGGTCAGGCCGATGCTGTTGGTGCGGGCATCCGGCGACAGCGAGCCGGCGCCGGTGCTGTCACCCCACGTTGCACTCTTGCCCCAGCTGCCGCCCAGCGACAGGGTCGGGTAGTGGCCGCCGCGGGCGGCCTGCACGCCGGCTTCGGCGGCACTGACCTTCAGTTCCTGCGCCTTCAGCGCCGGATTCTGGGTGGTGGCCTGCTGCACCAGCTCATCGATGTTGCCGCGGTTGGCCGGCACTTCCGGGCGGAAGTCGGCCGGCAGCCCACGCAGGTTGGTCACCGGCTGGCCGGTCAGTTCGGTCAGGGCCTGGTAGTTATCGGCGAGGGTGTTCTGCGCAACGATGGTGTTGGCACGCGCCTGGTCGTACTGGGCGCGTGCTTCGTGCACGTCGGTGATCGGCGCCAGGCCCACTTCCAGGCGCTTGTCGGCGAAGTCGAACTGCTTCTTCGCGGCCGCTTCGTTGGTCTGTGCGGCGTTCAGCGATTCGATCGCCACCAGCACGTTGAAGTAGGCCGCCGAGGTGCGCACGATCAGGCTGTCGTTGGCCGAATCGAGGGTGAAATCCGCCGCCTTGCTCAGCTCACGCTGCGAGCGCAGGTTGTTGATCTGGGTCCAGTTGAACAGCGTCTGGCTGCCGTCGATCGTGTAGGTGCGGCGCTTGTTGGTGAACGAGCCGGAATTGGCGTCCGCGTTCGGCTCGCTGCGCGTGCGGTTCAGCGTGGCCTGGCCGTTGATCTGCGGCAGCAGGGCGGCACGCGCCTGCACGGCGCCTTCCTTGTCGTATAGCCGGGTCGATTCGGCGGCCGACAGCTGCGGATCGCCATTGCGGGCCATTTCGTAGACCTGCAGCAGGTCGGCGGCATGGGCGGACAACGGCAGCAGGGCAGTGGCCAGCGCAACAGCGAGGGATCGGCGGATCATTGCGGCTTCCTTGGACTCAGAGGTGGAACTGGGGGGCCGGGGCGGCACCACGCAGGTAATCGATATCGGTCTCGAACAGGGACTCGCTGCTGCCGTCGGCCTTGACCAGCAGGGCCTCCATCGCCGGCGAACGGCCGTGGATCACGAACAGCCGACCGCCCGGACGCAGCCACGAAGCGAACTGTGACGGCACCACGTCGACCGCACCAGTGACACAGATCACGTCAAAGCGGCGTTCGGTCTGCCAGGACAGGGCGTCGGCCACTTCCACACGGACATTGGTGCCCAGGCCGGAGGCGTCCAGGCGCGCGCGCGCGGCGGCGGCCAGCTCCGGGTCGATTTCCAGGCTCAGCACGTCGCGCGCCAGCGCGCCGATGCAGGCCGACAGGAAGCCGCTGCCGGTGCCGATTTCCAGCACTTCATCACCCGGCTGCAGGTCCAGCGCCTGCAGGGTACGGCCCTCGATGACCGGCTTCATCATCTTCTGGCCGTTGCCGATCGGCAGTTCGACATCGGCATAGGCCAGTGCCCGGTGCGCGTCGGCGACGAAGGCCTCGCGCGGCAGGCGGGCCAGGACGTCGAGCACCTTGATGTCCAGCACGTCCCAGGGACGGATCTGCTGTTCCACCATCAGTTCGCGGGCGTGGGCGTAATCAATCGTCATGAGGTTCAAATCCAGCGCAGTGGGCCGGCCATTTTACCGGTGCCGGAGGCCGGCGGCGCGCCCAGAGCATCAGCTGCCGGGGGGCCGGGGTCGCAGTGCCGGAAGTCATCGCGACCTCCGGTTCATTCAGGTTTGCCGTTTCAGCCGGTTCCGGCCCCTCGCGGCGCATACGCGCGCAGGAAGAAGTCGACGCTGGCGGTGACGTGGACCAGAGGGTCGCACTCCACCGGTGACAGTGGCATGCCGCACATCATATGCATGTGCACTTCGCCCTTGACCAGGGTCAGGAACTGTTCGCCCGCCAGTGCATAGTCGGCGATCTCCAGTTCGCCACGCTCGGCGCGCGCGCGAAGGAAGTCCGCCAGGGCCTCGCAGGTACGCTCCGGGCCGGCTTTCCAGAACAGCTCGCGCAGGCGCTCGTCGGTCTCCGGCGACATCATCATGCGCTGGATCGAGATCGCCGCGTCGGAGGTGATCAGCTGGAAGAACGCCAGGCCGATGCCGATCAGCTGGTCGCGCAGCGGGCCATCCGCATCGGCCACGAACAGCGCGTCGGGCAGCATTTCAATGCACTTGGACTGCACGGCCTCGGAGAACAGGGTCTCCTTGTCGCCGAAATGGCTGTACACGGTCAGCTTCGAGACACCGGCCTGGGCGGCGATGGTGTCCATGCTCACGCCGGTATAGCCCTGTTCGATGAACAGGGCCTTGGCGGCATCCAGGATCGCTGCGCGCTTGCCGAGGTCCTTGGGACGCCCGGGTCCGGCGGCCTTGGCAGCAGGCTTGGCCGACGGCTTTCGGGAAGTGGGAGAACTCATCGCGCTAATACTAGACCAAGCGGTTCGATATTTATACTATACCGGCCGGTTTATTAAATTGGGCCGGCAGTCGCGGCTCCCCCTTAGTTGCAACCCTGCGTTTTCAGGACGTTGACCGATGAAGATCGTGCGCTGGATGGGCGGTATGGTGTGGGTGGCTGCGCTGGCAGCCTGTTCTGGGCAGGAACAGGCGCCCCAGGCGGCCGTGCCGGTGCTGGTGGTCCATCCCGGGGAGCAGGCCGGGCAGGCGCCGGCGGCGTTCCCTGGAACGGTACGTGCGCGGCAGGAGAGCCCCTTGTCGTTCCGCGTCGGCGGCAACCTGGTCAAGCGCCACGTCGATGCCGGGCAACGGGTGAAGAAGGGCGATGTGCTGGCCGAGCTGGACGTGGCCGACTTCGCGCTGCAGGCCCGTGCCTCGCAGGCACAGCTGGCTGCGGCAGAAGCCGATCTGGTGCGTGCCCGTGATGACCTCAAGCGCTACCAGGTGCTGGCCGACCAGCAACTGGTCAGCCGCTCGCAGCTGGACCAGCAGTCGGCTGCGTTCAAGGCCGCGCAGGGCCAGGCCAACGCCGCCCGCGCCAACCTCGATGTGCTGCGCAACCAGGCCGGCTACGCGCAGCTGCGCGCCCCGGCCGACGGCGTGATCGCCAGCCGCGAGGCCGAAGCCGGGCAAGTGGTGTCGGCGGGCCAGACCATCTTCAACCTGGCCGCCGATGGTGCACGCGAAGTGCTGATCGACCTGCCCGAGGCCACCCTCCGTGACTACGCGGTCGGCCAGCCGGTCGAGGTGGAATTGTGGAACCGCCCGGGCCAGCGCCTGCCGGGCACGATCCGCGAGATCGCGGCCGCCGCCGACCCGCAGGCCCGCACCTATGCGACCCGGGTCAGCCTGGCGGCCGATGCGCTGGCCGATGTCGAACTGGGCCAGAGCGCGCGCGTCTACAGCAGTGCCGGCCGCCACGGCACCCTGCAGCTGCCGCTGGGCGCGCTGCAGCGCGGTGCCAATGGTGCTGCCAGCGTGTGGGTGGTCGATCCGGCCAACAGCACGTTGAAGGCCGCCGCGGTCACCACCGGTGCCTACGGCAGCGAGACGGTGCCGGTGCTGTCCGGCGTGGGGGCCGGTGACTGGGTGGTCGCCGCAGGCGGCCACCTGCTGCGTGCCGGCCAGCCGGTGATCGCCGTGGACCGGCAGAACCGGCCGGTGCTGAAGCCGGCCACGCCGGCCGCCGCCAAGGCCAGGGAGTAAGCCGGTGCGCCGCTTCAATCTTTCCGAGTGGGCGTTGTCCAATCGCCCGCTGGTGCTGTTCGCGATGCTGGCCTTCGCGCTGATCGGCGCGTGGTCGTACAAGCATCTGGGCCAGTCCGAGGACCCGCCATTCACGTTCAAGGCGATGGTGGTGCGCACGCTTTGGCCGGGCGCCACCGCCGAACAGGTCTCGCGCCAGGTGACCGAGCCGATCGAGAAGGCGCTGATGAACACCGGCGAGTACGAGTTCATCCGCTCGTATTCGCGCCCGGGCGAATCGCAGGTCATCTTCATGGCGCGCGACAGCCTGCGTTCCAGGCAGATCCCGGACCTGTGGTACCAGGTGCGCAAGCGCGTGGGTGACATCCGCCCGACGCTGCCGCGCGAGATCGTCGGCCCGTTCTTCAACGATGAGTTCGGCGACACCTACGGCAACATCTACGCCTTGACCGGCAAGGGCTTCGACTATGCGGTGATGCGCGACTACGCCGACCGCATCCAGCTGGAACTGCAGCGCGTGCCCGACGTCGGCAAGATCGACCTGGTCGGCCTGCAGGACGAGAAGGTCTGGATCGAGCTGTCCAACACCCGACTGGCGACACTGGGCGTGTCGATGCAGCAGGTGCAGCAGGCACTGGCCGACCAGAACGCGGTCACCGGCACCAGCTTCTTCGAGACCGCCACCGACCGCGTGCAGCTGCGCGTGACCGGCCAGTTCAACGACATCGACGCGATCCGGCAGTTCCCGATCCGTGCTGGCGACCGCACCGTGCACCTGGGTGACATCGCCGAGGTCAAGCGCGGCTTCGCCGATCCGGCGTCGCCGAAGATGCGCTTCATGGGCGAAGAGGCGATCGGCCTTGCGGTGGCGATGAAGGATGGCGGTGACATCCTCAAGCTCGGTGCCAACCTTGATGCCGAGTTCCAACGGCTGCAGAAGACCCTGCCGGCCGGCATGCAGCTGCGCAAGGTCTCCGACCAGCCGCAATCGGTGGAAGAGTCGGTCGGCGAGTTCGTGCAGGTGCTGACCGAGGCGGTGGTGATCGTGCTGCTGGTCAGCTTCTTCTCGCTGGGCCTGCGTACCGGCCTGGTGGTGGGCGTCACCATTCCGCTGGTGCTGGCGATGACCTTCTTCGTCATGCACTACTTCGACATCGGCCTGCACAAGATCTCGCTGGGCGCGCTGGTGCTGGCGCTGGGCCTGCTGGTGGACGATGCGATCATCGCGGTGGAGATGATGGCCACCAAGATGGAGCAGGGCTTCGATCGCCTGCGTGCGGCCAGTTTCGCCTGGGAATCCACGGCGTTCCCGATGTTGACCGGCACCCTGATCACCGCGGCCGGCTTCCTGCCGATCGCCACGGCGGCATCGAGTACCGGTGAATACACTCGTTCGCTGTTCCAGGTGGTGACCATCGCGCTGGTGGTGTCGTGGATCGCTGCGGTGCTGTTCATCCCGTACCTGGGCGACAAGATGCTGCCGGACCTGTTCAACCCGCAGCCGCCGAAGCCCGGCAGCCTGTCCGCGCGCTGGCGGGCCAGGCGCCAGCAGTGGGCCGATCGCTATCCGGCGCTGGCCAACCTGATCGCACCGCCGCAGCACGGGCATGACCACGATCCCTACCAGCGCCCGTTCTACCGCAGCTTCCGTCGCTTCCTCGACGCCTGCCTGCGCCGCCGCTGGTGGGTGATCGCCGCAACCATCGCCCTGTTCGTGTTCTCGCTGATGATGTTCCGCTTCGTGCCGCAGCAGTTCTTCCCGGATTCGACCCGGCCGGAGCTGATGGTGGACATCGAGCTGGCCGAGGGCGCATCGCTGCGTTCGACCCAGGCCCAGGCCGAGAAGCTGGAGAAGCTGCTGTCCGGCCGCGAGGGCATCGCCAACTACGTGTCCTACGTGGGCACCGGTTCGCCGCGCTTCTACCTGCCGCTGGACCAGCAGCTGCCGGCGACCAACTTCGCCCAGTTCGTGGTGCTGGCCAAGGACATCAAATCGCGCGAAAGCACCCGTGACTGGCTGCTGCACGAAGTGATCCCGAAGTTCCCGGATGTGCAGATGCGCGTGACCCGGCTGGAGAACGGCCCGCCGGTCGGCTACCCGGTGCAGATGCGCATCTCCGGCGAGCACATCGAGAAGGTGCAGGCGATCGCGCGCCAGGTCGAGGCCAAGGTGCGTGAGAACCCGCACGTGATGAACGTGAACCTGGACTGGAGCGAGCCGAGCAAGGTGGTGCGGCTGGTGATCGACCAGGAGCGGGCCCGCGCGCTGGGCGTGAGCAGTGCCCAGGTCAGCCAGTTCCTGGCCAGTTCGCTGGCCGGCCAGTCGGTGAGCGTGTATCGCGAAGGCAACCGCCAGATCGAGATGCTGCTGCGCGGGCCGGCCGATGAGCGCAACCAGCTGGAACTGCTGTCCAGCCTGTCGATGCCGACCGCCAATGGCGGCAGCATCACGCTCTCGCAGGTGGCGACGATGGAATACGGTTTCGAGGACGGGATCATCTGGCACCGCAACCGGTTGCCGACCGTGACCGTGCGCGCCGACATCAGCGATGGCATGCAGGCGTTGGACGTGGTGCACCAGATCGTGCCCACGCTGGACGGCATCCGCGCCGAGCTGCCCAGCGGCTACCTGCTGGAAACCGGCGGTACCGTGGAGGATTCGGCGCGTGGCCAGAACTCGATCAAGGCCGGCATGCCGCTGTTCCTGGTGGTGGTGGCCACGCTGCTGATGCTGCAGCTGCGCAGCTTCTCGCGAGCAGCGATGGTGCTGGTGACCGCACCGCTGGGCATCATCGGCGCGACCCTGTTCCTGCTGCTGTTCCGCGCGCCCTTCGGCTTCGTGGCGCTGCTGGGCACGATCGCCCTGGCCGGCATGATCATGCGCAACTCGGTGATCCTGATCGACCAGATCCAGCAGGACATCGATGCCGGGCACGACCGCTGGCATTCGATCATCGATGCCACGGTGCGCCGCTTCCGCCCGATCGTGCTGACCGCGTTGGCGGCGGTGCTGGCGATGATTCCGCTGTCGCGTAGTGCGTTCTACGGCTCGATGGCGATCTCGATCATGGGCGGCCTGATCGTCGGCACGGTGCTGACGCTGGTGTTCCTGCCGGCGCTGTATGCGGCATGGTTCCGGGTGAAGCCGGACGAATCCGGGGCGTAATGCCCCGGGTTCTGCGGCCGCCGCCCCGGGTAGGTGCCAACCCTGGTTGGCACATCTCCCAGTAGAGCCACCCCATGGGTGGCTGCGGATTTCCAGGCTCCGTCATCCACGCATGGCGTGGATCTACTGCAGCGGGTCTTTGCCCTGGTGGGTGCCAACCTTGGTCGGCACTGAAGCAGGCATCCACGCATGGCGTGGATCTACTGCAGCTGCAGGCCGGTCCGTAGCACCGGCAGCAGCCACTCGACGAACACCTGCACGCGTAGTGCGCGGTGTTGCCGGTGCGGTTGCAGCAGGGTCACCGGCAGCGGTTGCGCCACGTACTGCGGCATCACCTCCACCAGGGCGCCGGATTGCAGCTCGGCCTGCACGTCGTAGCGCGGAATCTGCAGCAGCCCCAACCCGGCCACGCAACATGCAATCGATGCCTCGGCGCTGTTCACCCGCACCCAGCCGGGCATCGGCAGCGTGCGCAGCTGGACGCCATCCTGCCATTCCCACGGTTCCACCCGTGCCGTGGTCGGCGACGCATAGTTCACCGCGCGGTGCTGCTGCAGCTCGGCAGGATGCTGCGGAACACCGTGCTGGCGCAGGTAGGCGGGCGCGGCCACGTTGACGAAGTCGAGCTGGCCCAGCGTGCGCGCCACCAGGCTGGAATCGCCCAGCTGGCCGACTCGCAGCACGGCATCGCAGCCGTCTTCGATCAGGTTCACCGCGCGATCGGTCATGCCCAGGTCCACCTCCACCTGTGGATGGCGCGCGAAAAAGTCGGGCAGTGCCGGGGCGATGATGCGGCGGCCGATGCGGCTGGGCACGTCGATCTTCAGCAAACCGATCGGTTGTGCGTCATCCTGCCGGAACAGCGATTCGGCGTCCTCAACCTCGGCGATCAGGCGCAGGCAGCGCGCATGGAACACGTCGCCGTCGTGGGTGGTGGACACCCGGCGGGTCGAGCGCTGCAGCAAGCGGGTGCCGAGCCGCTGCTCCAGCTCCGCAATCGCTGCCGAAACGGTGGAGCGGGGGAGGCCGAGCTGGTCGGCCGCGCGGGTGAAGCTGGCGCACTCCACAACCCGGGTGAAGATGCGGAAGCGGTCGATCCGGTCCATTGTTCGCGGGCTCTGGAAAGTTAAGTCAATGTGGCGGGCTTTATCCGCTTTTTCTGCACGATATCGTCGTCAGGGCAGGGTTGCCACCCCGGGCCACCCTCCTCCCGAGACTCACGCCATGACCGACCATTCCCTGAAGGGCAAGACCGTGCTGATCGCCGGTGGCGCCAAGAACCTGGGCGGACTGATCGCCCGCGACTTCGCCCGCCAGGGCGCCAAAGCCATCGTCATCCACTACAACAGCTCCGCCAGCCAGGCCGATGCCGAAGCGACCGTTGCCGCCGTGCAGGCTGCTGGCAGCAAAGCGGTGGCGCTGCAGGGCGACCTGACCACGGCGGCAGCGATGGAGCGCCTGTTCGCCGAGGCCGTGGCAGCGGCCGGACGTCCCGACATCGCCATCAATACGGTCGGCAAGGTGCTGAAGAAGCCGCTGCTGGACATCAGCGAAGCGGAGTATGACGAGATGAGCGCGGTCAACGCCAAGGCCGCATTCTTCTTCCTGAAGGAGGCCGGTCGTCATGTCAACGACGGCGGCCGCATCTGCACCCTGGTCACCTCGCTGCTGGGTGCGTTCACGCCGTTCTATTCCAGCTATGCCGGCACCAAGGCGCCGGTCGAGCATTTCACTCGCGCGGCGTCGAAGGAGTTCGGTGAGCGCGGCATCTCGGTGACCGCGATCGGCCCCGGTCCGATGGACACGCCGTTCTTCTATCCGGCCGAGAGTGCCGACGCGCAGGCGTATCACAAGACCGCAGCGGCGCTGTCGGCGTTCACCCGTACCGGGCTGACCGACATCGCCGACATCGTGCCGTGGATCCGCTTCCTGGTCACCGATGGCTGGTGGATGACCGGTCAGACCATCCTGGTCAATGGCGGTTACACCACCAAATAACACAGCCACGCAGGGCGTGGCCGCGGCATATCTGTAGCGTCGAGACATGCCCGACTGCTGTTGCATGAGTCGAGCACGGTTTGACGCTACAGGTATTACCGGATGGGTCAGCCCAGCTTCGCCAGCACCGCATCGGTCGCGGCGGCGGTGCTCACCGCCTGGCCCTTGGCCGCCAGATCAGCGGTGAACACGCCGTCGTCCAGCACCGCGTGCACCGCCGCTTCCACCGCTGCGGCTTCGTCTTCCAGCCCCAGCGAATGGCGCAGCAGCATCGCGGCGCTGAAGATCGTCGCGTAAGGATTGGCGATGCCCTTGCCGGCGATATCCGGCGCCGAACCATGGATCGGTTCGTAGATGCCGACCGCACCCGGCTCGCCCAGCGAGGCCGACGGCAGCAGGCCCAGCGAACCTGCCAGCATCGAAGCTTCGTCGGTGAGGATGTCGCCGAACATGTTCTCGGTGACGATCACGTCGTACTCGCGCGGCTTGGCCAGCAGGTGCATGGCCATCGAATCGACCAGCTGGTGCTCCAGCGCCACGTCCGGGAACTCCTCGCGGCCGATGCGCGCGGCCACGTCACGCCACAGGCGCGAGGTTTCCAGCACGTTGGCCTTGTCCACCGAGGTGACCTTGCCGCGGCGCTGCTGGGCCAGGCGGAAGGCGCTGCGCAGCACGCGCTCGATCTCGGCCACGGTGTAGCGGCACAGGTCGCTGGCGCTGTCGGCGTCGCGGGTCTTGTCGCCGAAGTAGATGCCGCCGGTCAGTTCGCGCACCACCACGAAGTCAACGCCCTGCAGCAGCTCGGCCTTGATCGGCGAGGCGTGCAGCGCGGCGTCGTGGGTACGCACCGGGCGCAGGTTGGCGTACAGGCCCAGCGCCTTGCGGATCGCCAGCAGGCCCTGTTCCGGGCGCACCTTGGCATTGGGGTCGGACCACTTCGGACCGCCGACGGCGCCCAGCAGTACCGCGTTGGCGGCCTGGCAGGCGGCCAGGGTCGACGCCGGCAGCGGTTCGCCGTGGCGGTCGATGGCGATGCCACCAATGTCGTGTTCGCTGAAGGTGAAGGTGTGGTTGAAGCGGTCGGCGACGGACTTCAGGACGGCGACTGCCGCGGCGGCCACTTCCGGACCGATGCCATCACCGGGCAGGACAACAATTTCAGCGTGCATGCTCACTCTCGTAGCGTTCGATTTCAGGGACACGGCCCAACAGATACCCCAACTGGTCGACGCCTTCCAGCAGGCAGGTCTGCGAGAAGCCATCCAGCGGGAAGGAATAGACGCGGCCGTCAGGCGTGCGCAGCTCGCGCGCGGCCACGTCGATGGTCAGTTCGTCGTCGGGGCGCTGCATCAGCGCCTGCACGTCGGCTTCGTCCAGCACGATCGGCAGCAGGCCGTTCTTCAGTGAATTGCCGCGGAAGATATCGGCGATCTCGCTGCTGACAATGGCGCGCAGGCCCAGGTCGGTCAGCGCCCAGGGGGCATGCTCACGCGACGAGCCGCAGCCGAAGTTGCGCCCCGCCAGCAGGATGCTGCGGCCGGCGTTGTGCGGCTGGTTGAAGGCGAAGTCGGCCACCGGCGAACCGTCGGCCTGCCAGCGCCAGTCATTGAACGCGTTGCGGCCCAGGCCGGCGCGTTCGGTGGTGGACAGGAACCGCGCCGGGATGATCTGGTCGGTGTCGATGTTGGTCTGGCGCAGCACCACGCTGGCCGAGGTCAGGGTACGGAAACCGGCCATTACGCCACCTCCTGTGCGAACAGTTCGCGGGTATCGGCAACATGCCCGTTCACCGCGGCCCATGCCGCGCTCATCGGCGAGGCCAGCAGCGTGCGCGAACCGGGGCCCTGGCGGCCTTCGAAATTGCGGTTGCTGGTGCTCACGGCCAGCTGGCCGGGCGCCACCAGGTCGCCGTTCATGGCGATGCACATCGAGCAGCCCGGCTCGCGCCACTCGGCACCGGCGGCGCGCACGATCTCGTCGATGCCTTCGGCTTCAGCTTCGCGCTTGACGATCTCCGAGCCCGGCACCACCAGCATGCGTACCCGCTCGGCGACACGACGGCCGCGCAGCACCTGCGCGACTTCGCGCATGTCGCTCAGGCGACCGTTGGTGCAGGAACCGACGAACACCACGTCCACCGGCGTACCGGCCAGTGCCCTGCCGGGCTGGAAGTGCATGTAGTCCAGGCCCTTCTGTGCGGCGGCATCGTTGGCTGCCGGGATCGGCGCATCGACCGCGATGGCGGTACCTGGATGAGTGCCCCAGGTCAGGGTCGGACGGATGTCGGCCGCGTCGATGTGCACTTCGCTGTCGAAGCGTGCACCCTCATCACTGCGCAGCTGCTGCCAGCGCGACACCGCGGCCTCGAAGTCGGCACCCTTGGGACCGCGCGGCGTGTTGGCGACGAAGTCGAAGGTGACCTGGTCCGGCGCCACCATGCCGGCGCGTGCACCGGCCTCGATCGACATGTTGCACAGGGTCATGCGCTGTTCCATGTCCATCGCTTCGATGGTGCTGCCACGGAACTCGATCACATGGCCGGTGCCGCCGTTGACGCCGATCACGCCGATGATGTGCAGCACCACGTCCTTGGCGCCGACCCCCGGCGCCAGCGCACCGTCAACGGTGATTGCCAGGGTCTTGGCCTTGCGCTGTAGCAGGCACTGGGTGGCCAGCACGTGGCCGACTTCGCTGGTGCCGATGCCGAACGCCAGCGAACCGAACGCGCCGTGGGTGGAGGTGTGGCTGTCGCCGCAGACGATGGTCATGCCGGGCTGGGTGAAACCCTGTTCCGGCGCGATCACGTGGACGATGCCGCGGTTGTCAGAAGCCATGTCGAACAGTTCGATGCCGTACTCGGCACAGTTGCGCGCCAGAGTGGCGACCTGTGCTTCGGCGGCGGCGCTGGCGTAGGGCAGCGAGCCGTCGGCGGCGGCAGGCAACGTCGGCGTGGAATGGTCCATCGTGGCCTTGGTGCGATCCGGGCGGCGCGGCGACAGGCCACGCGCGCGCAGCTCGGTGAACGCCTGCGGTGAGGTCACCTCGTGGATCAGGTGCAGGTCGATGTACAGCACGGCGGGCGCGCTGTCGGATTCGGGGACGACCACGTGGGCGTCCCACAGTTTGTCGTACAGGGTGCGGGGTGCGGAGGTCATGCGTATGCCTGGCAGAAGTACGAAGGAGCGGACATCGGGAATGTAGATGAAAGAGGCCGGTCAGCGGCGGCGTGCGAGCACGCGCAGCCGGACGTAGTCGGCCAGCGGCTGGCCGGCGGCATTGCGCGGCAGGTCGGCCAGCAGCGCGCTGGCGGCTTCGCGCACGGTCGCACGGGCCTCGGCCGGCAGATCGTCGAGCAGCGGCGCAGCGAAAACCCGCAGCCAGCCGGCCACGCCGGTCGGCAGCGCGGTCGGGCGCGGCGTGCATTCGATCAGCTGCACGTGGAAGCCATGCTGGCGCAGGCGGTCGGCGTAGGCGTCGGCCGTGGGGAAGTACCACTGGAACGTGCTGGCACCATGGCCATGCGCTGCACGCGCGGCCTGCACTGCGGCGATGATCGTGGCCACGTTGCCATGGCCGCCGAACTCGGCGACGAAGCGCCCGCCGGGGCGCAGCGCGCGGCGCACGCCTTCCAGCACGCGGTCCGGCGTGGTCATCCAATGCAGTGCGGCATTGCTGAACACGGCATCGAATTCGCCGTCGAAGGACAGCGCGTGCCCATCCATCACCTGGGCGTCGACACCGCGGGCACGGGCGGCGATGACCAGTTCCGGCGAGGCATCCACGCCGTGGATGCGGGCGCCGCTGAGGGCCAGCTCGGTGCTGAGCACGCCATCGCCACAGCCCAGGTCGAGGATGCGTTCACCGGCGCGCGGGTCGAGCAGGCGCGATACCGCGCCACCCAGCAGCGGCACGAAGCCGGCATCGATCGCATAGTCCTGGGCGTTCCACTGCTGGCCAGCGGCGCTGGCCGGGGTGGGGGTGTCGAAGGCGCTCATGGTGGGTTCCTCAGGCGGTGGCGGAAGCGGGAACGTCGGTGCCGCTGTGGGTGGCGGCCTGGCGCTGGCGCAGCAGGCGGTTGGCCACGTCCAGCCACGCCAGTGCGGAGGCCTCGATGATGTCCTTGCTGGTACCGGTGCCGTCGTACTCCACGCCTTCGTGGCGCACGCTCAGATTGGCTTCACCGCGCGCATCGGCGCCGATGCCGACGCTGTGCACGTGGTAGCTGTCCAGCATCAGCTGCACGCCAGTGGCGGCCGACAGTGCGCCAAACAGCGCATCGACCGGGCCATCGCCCTGCGCGGTCTCAGCCACGCGATTGCCGTCCGGGTCGGACAGTTCGACCAGCGCGTTGGCGCGGCTGCCGACATCGCTGATGGTCATCGAGGCCAGCCGGTAGCCCTGTGCGTTGGAGCCACCCTGCATCAGCGCCTGCAGGTCGGCGTCGGTCACCACGCGCTGCTGTTCGCACAGGCCCTTGAACTGCTCGAACACCAGCTTCAGTTCGTCTTCGTCCAGCCAGAAGCCCAGCGCACGCAGGCGCGCTTCGACGGCGGCGCGGCCGCTGTGGCGGCCCAGCACCATCTGCGAATCCTCCCAGCCGACGTCTTCCGGACGCATGATTTCGTAGGTGCCGCGATGGCGCAGCATGCCGTGCTGGTGGATGCCCGATTCGTGGGCGAACGCATTGGCGCCGACGATGGCCTTGTTGCGCTGCACCGGCATGCCGACCAGGCGCTGCAGCAGCTGCGAGGTGCCGACGATGCGCGGCGTGTTGATCGAACTGTCCTGTTCGTAGAAGGCCTGGCGCACCTTCAGCACCATCGCGATTTCTTCCAGCGAACAGTTGCCTGCACGTTCGCCGATGCCATTGATGGTGCACTCGACCTGGCGTGCGCCGCCTTCGATGGCAGCCAGCGAGTTGGCCACGGCCAGGCCCAGGTCATTGTGGCAGTGCGCGCTGAAGATCACATTGGCGGCGTTCGGCACGTCGGCGACGCCAGCGATGACCTGCTGGAACATCGCGCGGATCTCTTCCGGCGTGGTGAAGCCGACGGTGTCGGGCAGGTTGATGGTGGTGGCGCCGGCGGCAATGGCCACGCGCGAGACTTCGATCAGGTAGTCCAGCTCGGTGCGGGTGGCATCCTCGGCCGAGAATTCGACATCGTCGATGTATGAGCGTGCCAGCGATACATGCTTGCGTACCGACTCCAATACCTGCTCGCGGGTCATCCGCAGCTTGTGCTCGCGGTGCAGCGGGCTGGTTGACAGGAACACGTGCAGGCGCGGGTTGGCCGCCGCTTCCAGTGCACGTGCCGAGGTCTCGATGTCGGCCTGCAGGCAGCGCGACAGCACCGCCAGGCTCAGGCTCGGGCGGCGCAGTTCGCGGCCGATCAGGGCCATCGCCTCGCGGTCGGACTGCGAGCTGGCCGGGAAGCCGGTCTCGATGATGTCCACGCCCAGTTCGTCCAGCGCACGCGCCATCACCAGCTTCTGCGGCGGGCTCATGCTGCAGCCGGGGGACTGCTCGCCGTCACGCAGGGTGGTGTCGAAGATGCGGATGCGCGGGGTGGTAATTCGTTCGATGGTGGTCACAGGGAAATCTCCTCGACAGCGGGTGCGACGGCTTGCAGGGGGGAAGGGGAAGAGGCGGGGGAGGCGAGGGCGCTGGCCCTGGTCGGCGAGC
Source organism: Stenotrophomonas sp. PI_27 (assembly GCF_027854495.1). Classification (NCBI taxonomy): domain Bacteria; kingdom Pseudomonadati; phylum Pseudomonadota; class Gammaproteobacteria; order Lysobacterales; family Lysobacteraceae; genus Stenotrophomonas; species Stenotrophomonas sp. PI_27. Next base: position 112,852 of record NZ_JAJNOF010000008.1, on the reverse strand, counting down.
GCGGGGTCTCGCTGCGCCGTCGCCGCGGTTTGCGCGGCGGGCGCGGACGGATGTCGGTGAGCAGGCCGGCCAGGACGCCGGCATCGATGTTGCCGCCGGATACCACCGCGCACTTGCGGCGGCCGGCCACGCGGCGGCCTGCGGCCAGCGCCAGCGCGCCGGCGCCCTCGGCGATGATGTGTTCTTCCAGTGCCAGCCGGACCAGGGTTTCGCGCAGCTCGGCCTCGCGCACGATCACCACGTCATCCAGCAGTGAGGTGCACAGGCGGCGGGTGAGGAAACCGGGAATCTTGACCCGCACGCCGTCGGCCAGCGAGGCGACGGGGGCGATCTCGCGCACGTCGCCGCGGATCGCGCGTGCCATCGAATCAACGCCTTCCACCTGCGCGCCGACCACGCGCACGCCCTGTGATTTCAGCGCCAGTGCAACGCCGGAAGCCAGCCCGCCGCCGCCGATCGGCACGATCACCACGTCCGGCGCGTGCGCGGCCAGCTCGATGCCGACGGTGCCCTGGCCGGCGATCACGTCGGCGTCGTCGAAAGCCGACAGGAAGCGATAACCATGGCGTTGTGCCAGTTCGACGGCGAAGGCGTAGGCCTCGTCGTAGCTGGTGCCATGCTGGCGCACGGTGGCGCCCCAGTGGGCGACGCCGGCGATCTTGGTGGCCGGTGCGCCATGCGGCATCACGGTGATGGCCGGCACGTCCAGGCGGTAGGCGGCCCATGCCACGCCCTGGGCGTGGTTGCCGGCCGAGGCGCAGATCACCGGCCGGGTGTCACCGCGCTCGCGGCCGGCCAGCAGCGCGTTCAGGGCGCCGCGTACCTTGTAGGAACCGGTGCGCTGCAGGTTCTCCAGCTTCAGCCAGGTGCCGAAGCGCTCGGCATGGTGCAGCGGGGTGGGCGGCAGGAAGCGGCGCAGGCGGGCCTGCGCTGCCAGGACGTCGGCAACGCTTACGTCGCCGACATCGCTTTCCTGGTTGGTGTCAGCGGCCGGCATGGGCCACCAGCGCGGTGCGGAGGACCGCCGCATGCGGGCACGGACGACAAAGAAGACGCCTCCGTACCGGCACCGTGGTCGCTACGGTACGGGTGTTCATGGGGCTGCTCCTTCCACGGCCGTGACCTGCACGGACACGCAGTCGTAGATCTTCTCGATCTGGCGGCACAGCGTTTCCGCCGGGCGCTGGCCATCCACCACCAGCTGCAGGTGCCAGCGGCCATCGTCGGCGGCCACCGGCGCACCGCTGATCGCGCGCGGCGCGAAGCCGCGGCGTTCGGCCATGCCGATCACGCGCAGCAGCGCGCCTTCGGCCGGGTGCAGCACCAGGTCAAGCCGGTAGTGCATTGGGGGTCTCCTGGCGGGCGTGGGCGGGGTTGCTTTCCAGCATCGTGCTGTTGGCGGTGTTCGGCGGCACCAGCGGCCACACGTTGGCGCGCGCGTCGATGGCCACGTGCAGCAGCGCCGGGCCCGGCTCGGCCAGCAGCGCGGCCAGGCCGCCCTCGACGTCGTCGCGTGCGTCGATGCGGGTCGCGGCGATGCCGAACACCTGCGCCAGCGCGACGAAGTCGGGGTTGTCGGACAGGTCGATCTCGCTGTAGCGCTCGGCGAAGAACAGCTCCTGCCACTGCCGCACCATGCCCAGCGAACTGTTGTCCAGCAGCACGATCTTCACCGGCAGGCGGCAGCGCGCGATGGTGGCCAGCTCCTGCACGTTCATCATGAAGCTGCCATCGCCGGACACCAGCACCACGGTACGTTCCGGGCACGCAAACTGCGCGCCCATCGCCGCTGGCAGGCCAAAGCCCATGGTGCCCAGCGCGCCACTGGTCAGGTGGTTGCGCGGGTGGTTGAAGCGGCAGTGCTGCGCGACCCACATCTGGTGCTGGCCGACATCGCAGGCGATCACCGCATCGGCCGGCGCCAGTTCGCTCAGGCGCTTCAGCAGTGCGGGGGCGTAGATGTGCTGGCCCGGTGCGTCGTAGCGCGCGGCGAAGCGATCGCGGTGCTGTGCACAGCGCTTGCGCCATGCATCCTGATGGGCCTTGGGGGAGGGGAAGGCCGCACGCAGGGCACGGATGGCATGGCCGACGTTGCCGGGCACGGCGATATCGGCACTGCGCAGCTTGGAGATCTCGTAGGCGTCGGCATCGATATGGACGACGCGGGCGAACGGTGCGAACTCGGCCAGCTTGCCAGTGGCACGGTCATCGAAGCGTGCGCCCAGCACCAGCAGCAGGTCGCTTTCCTGCACCGCCATGTTGGCCGCGCGGGTACCGTGCATGCCCAGCATGCCCAGCGACTGCGGATGGCTGGCCGGCAGCCCGCCCAGCCCGCGCAGCGTCATCACGGTGGGGATGGCGCTGGCTTCGACGAAGTCGCGCAGGTCCTGCACCGCATCGCCCAGTGCGATGCCGCCACCGGCATAGACCACCGGCTTCTCGGCCGCGGCCAGCGCGGCAATGGCCTCGGCGATGGCCGCCTCGGCCGGTGCCGGCGGCGGTTCGACGCCGCTGGGCACATGCGCCGGCAGATGGCTGGCATCGGCCAACTGCACATCCTTGGGCAGGTCGATCAGCACCGGGCCGGGGCGACCCTCACGGGCAATGCGGAACGCATCGGCCACCACGCGCGGCAGGTCATCGACGCTGCGCACCAGCCAGCTGTGCTTGACGATCGGCATCGTCAGGCCGAACACATCCAGTTCCTGGAAGGCGTCGGTGCCCAGCAGCGGCGTGCCGACCTGGCCGGTGATGCAGACCATCGGTACCGAATCCAGCATCGCATCGGCAATGCCGGTCACCAGGTTCGAGGCGCCGGGGCCGGAGGTGGCCACGCAGACGCCGACCTGGCCACTGGCGCGGGCGAAGCCATTCGCCGCCAGTGCGGCACCCTGCTCGTGGCGCACCAGGATGTGCTTCAGCGACGAATCCACCAGCGCGTCGTAGAACGGCATGATGGTGCCGCCGGGATAGCCGAACAGCGTGCGGACGCCTTCGGCTTCCAGCGCCTGGGTCAGCCAGCGCGCGCCGTTGGGCGGCGCGCTGCGGTGTGTGGAAGAGTTCATGGGGGAACCTTGCAAAGCGGGTGGGGGAGGGCCGCGCGGTTACGCGGCCTGTCCTTGCAACCAGACCATCTTGGCGCGCAGTTCCTTGCCCACCTTCTCGATCGGGTGCTCCAGGTCGGCCTGCTTGAACCGGTTGTAGTTCGGCAGGCCCGCTTCGTACTCGGCCACCCAGTTCTTGGTGAAGGTACCGTCCTGGATGTCCTTCAGCACTTCCTTCATGCGCGCCTTGGTGCTGGCGTCGATCACCCGCGGGCCGCTGACGTAGTCGCCGTACTGCGCGGTTTCAGAGATGAATTCCAGCATGCGCGAGATGCCACCTTCGTAGAACAGGTCGACGATCAGCTTCAGTTCGTGCAGCACTTCGTAGTAGGCGATCTCCGGCTGGTAGCCCGCTTCCACCAGGGTCTCGAAACCGGCCTGCACCAGCGCCGAGGCGCCGCCGCACAGCACCGCCTGCTCGCCGAACAGGTCGGTCTCGGTCTCTTCCTTGAAGGTGGTCTGGATCAGGTTGGCGCGTGCACCGCCGAGGCCGGTCGCATAGGCCAGTGCGTACTCGGCGGCCTTGCCGCTCTTGTCCTGGTAGACCGCCCAGATGCAGGGCACGCCACGGCCGATCTCGTACTCGCGGCGCACCAGCGCGCCCGGGCCCTTTGGCGCAACCAGCACCACGTCCAGGTCCTCGCGCGGCCTGATCATGTCGAAGTGCACGTTCAGGCCGTGCGCGAACAATAGCACCGCACCCTGTTTCATGTTCGGCGCCAGCACGTCGTCGTAGAGCTTCTTCTGCACCATGTCCGGCGTCAGCACGGCGACCAGGTCGGCATCCTTCACCGCATCCGCCGGTGCTTTCACGGTGAAGCCATCGGCCTGTGCCTTGACCTCGGTCGGGCCGCCCGGACGCAGGCCTACCACCACGTCGAAGCCGGATTCGCGCAGGTTCAGTGCGTGGGCGCGGCCCTGGCTGCCGTAGCCGATGACGGCGATCTTGGTCTGGGGCAGGTCGTTGGTGCTCATGGGGGAGGTTCCTTGCGGTGGGAAGAAAAAAGAACGGCCGGTCGTCGAGGTGACGTACCGGCCGGTCAGGGGAAAGCGGTGGAGGAGGCACCATGCGCCGCACAGGCACAGCCACCGCGAGGTGTCGTGGTGGTGCTGCTCCAGGTGTTGACGTTGGCGGTGTTCATGGTGGTTGCGTCTGAAACCAGGTCCTGAAATGAAAAAACCCGCACCGGGGCGGGTGCGGGTTTTGATGAGTTCCGGTGTATCTGCTGCTTACACGCTGGCTCGTCCCGCACCTGTTGGTTGGGTAATAAGTACGAGCACAAGAATCGAACGCAGCGAGGCGGCGCCGGTGGCGGCGGCTTCGATGTGGATTCGCGGTGGCGTGTTGTGATGCAACATGTGATCGAGAGAAACACAGCCGTTTTGGCGGTGTCAACCCTCGCGGCAGAATTTTTCAAGGTTTCGGCTGCATCCGGCGCAATCGCTTGTGGCGCAAGGATGGTTGCCGCTGAAAGTGTTTCGGTGAACCCGAATTCACTCCTTTCAGGGCGGTTTTTGCGCGGAATCCGGCGGCTTTCTGCCTTGGTCTGCATCCACCCCGGGATCAACGTCCATGACCTCTGCCCGATACCGCAGGGAGGTCGCAGCGGCGAAGATCAGGGGATCACCCTTCCATCGGAACCCGACCGTGTCCCGACGCCTTGCCCGATCCCTGCTGGCCGCCGCCGTGCTGGCCGCCGTGCCCGCATTGTCCCTCGCCGCCGACCGCATCACCGGCCACACCTTCGCCACCCGTTCGGAGGTGATCGCCCCGCATGCGATGGCCGCCACCTCGCAGCCGCTGGCCACCCAGATCGCGCTGGACGTGATGAAGGGGGGTGGTTCGGCGGTGGACGCGGCGATTGCCGCCAACGCGGCGCTTGGCCTGATGGAGCCGACCGGCAATGGCATCGGCGGCGACCTGTTCGCCATCGTCTGGGACCCGAAGACACAGAAGCTCTATGGCTACAACGGATCGGGCCGCTCGCCGAAGTCGCTCACCCTGGCCGAGTTCCAGCGCCGTGGCCTGAAGGACATCCCGGCCACCGGCCCGTTGCCGGTGTCGGTGCCCGGTGCCGTCGACGGCTGGTTTGCCCTGCACGGCCGCTTCGGCCGCAAGCCGATGGCCGACAACCTGGCGCCGGCCATCCGTTACGCCCGCGAAGGCCACCCGGTGGCCGAAGTGATCGCCTACTACTGGGACCGCTCGGTGCCGAAGCTGTCGCGGTACCCGGGCTTCAAGGAGCAGTTCACGATCAACGGCCACGCCCCGCGCAAGGGCGAGATGTGGAAGAACCCGAACCTGGCCAGCACGCTGCAGAAGATTGCCGACGGTGGGCGCGACGCCTTCTACAAGGGCGACATCGCCCGCACCATCGGCGATTACTTCAAGGCCAATGGCGGCTACCTGAGCTACCAGGACATGGCCGACCACCAGGGTGAATGGGTCGAGCCGGTCAGCAGCAACTACCGTGGCTACGACGTCTGGGAGCTGCCGCCGAACAGCCAGGGCATCGCTGCGCTGCAGATCCTCAACGTGCTGGAAGGCTACGATTTCTCGAAGATCCCGTTCGGCTCACCTGAGCACGTGCACCTGTTCGTTGAAGCGAAGAAGCTGGCCTTCGCCGACCGTGCGCGCTTCTATGCCGACATGGCGTTCCAGCCGGCGCCGGTGCAGAAGCTGATCTCCAAGGAATACGCCGCGCAGCGCCGCGCGCTGATCTCGATGGACAAGGCGTTGAAGGAAGTACAGCCGGGCACGCCGAAGCAGCTGGAGGAGGGCGACACGATCTACATGACCGTGGCCGACGCCGACGGCATGATGGTGTCACTGATCCAGTCCAACTACCGCGGCATGGGCAGCGGCATGGCGCCGCCAGGGCTGGGCTTCATCCTGCAGGATCGTGGCGAGATGTTCGTGCTGCAGAAGAACCATCCCAACGGCTATGCCCCGGGCAAGCGCCCGTTCCAGACCATCATCCCGGCCTTCATCACCAAGGGCGGCAAGCCGTATGCCAGCTTCGGCGTGATGGGCGGCGCGATGCAGCCGCAGGGTCACGCGCAGATCGTGATGAACCTGGTCGACTTCGGCATGAACCTGCAGGAGGCCGGCGACGCACCGCGGATCCAGCATGAAGGTTCGACCGAGCCGACCGGGCAGGCCACGGCGATGACCGACGGTGGTGAAGTGAACCTGGAAACCGGCTTCCCGTATGAAACCGTGCGTGCGCTGATGCGCAAGGGGCATCGCATCGTGTTCGCCGATGGTCCGTATGGCGGGTACCAGGCGATCATGCGCGATCCCGAGACCGGGGTTTACTACGGGGCTTCGGAGAGCCGCAAGGACGGGCAGGCGGCGGGGTATTGAGGTTTCCCGGCCAACGGGTTGAGCCCCCTCTGCGGTGGCTTCAGAAGCGGAATAGCTTGTTGGGCCGGGTGGGTAGGCTGTTCGGGGGACGCCGCAAGTGCGTCCTTGTAGGCTTGGCAGCCGCATCCATGCGGCGGACACCCCCGCCCAGCCCACCCACCCGGCCTCTGACAGTTTTCTGCGGCCGCCACCGCAGGAAGAAAAAAGAAGATCAAAAGCAACAGCAACAGCCGCGTGCTGATGGTTGGGGTCGGATCCGTTTTCCGCAGGAAAACGGATCCGACCCCTTCTCGTTTTCCGATACACATCTTCCACGCAAAGCGTGGAAAACCAACCGTTACCGGGAAACTGTCGGGGGTGGGGCGGTGTGGGTGGGCAGGACCGTTGGCGCCATGGATGGTGCCATCGAGCCCCCATGGATGGTTCACTGCGTGTCCTGCCCACCCACACCGCCCCACCCAACCAGCAGAAACCCGGAGCCGCTTTTGAAGTTGCTGTTGCCGTTGCTTGAGAAAGGCGGTGCAGCCGCAGGCTGCAAAACCCCCTCAATCCCGATCCTGCGCGCGCGCGGCCTCCGCCTGCGTCTCCTCCTGCGCCGCCATCTCGCGTGCGATCCACGCATCGATCATGTGCCGCTGACGCTGCGCCTGGCGTCGCTCACGCGTGTATTCCTGGTCCAGCACCCGGTACAGCGACACCATCACCAGCACCATCAGCAGCGCGAACGGCAACGCCGCGATCGTGATCATGCCCTGCAGCGCATCCAGTCCACCGGCCAGCAGCAGTGCACCGGCAATCAGCGCCACGCCCACACCCCAGGCCAGCTTGCGCTTGGACGGTGGGTCACCGGCTTCATCGGTGGACATGCTGGCCAGCACCAGTACTGCCGAGTCGGCCGACGTCACGAAGAAGATCATCAACAGCACCAGCGCGATGCACGACAGCAGCAACGGCAGCGGCATGCTGTCGAACATCGTGAACAGCACCGTCTCGTAGCCATTGCCCAGTGCCTGCACCAGGTCGGCCTGGCCGAAGATCTGCATCCAGATTGCGGTGCCGCCGAACACCGAGAACCAGAAGAAGCCCAGCAGCGTCGGGGCCAGCACCACGCCGATCACGAACTCGCGCACGCTGCGCCCGCGCGAAATGCGCGCGATGAACGAACCGACGAACGGCGCCCAGGAAATCCACCAGGCCCAGTAGAAGATCGTCCAGTCGGCCACCCAGGTGCTGGATGAGAACGGCGACATGCGCAGGCTCATCGTCACCAGCTGGTTGAGGTAGGAGCCGAGCGTGGTGGTGAACGTGTTGAAGATCGCGCCGGTCGGGCCCAGCACCAGCACCAGCAGCAACAGCACGGCCGCCAGGGCCAGGTTGAAGTTGGACAGCCATTTGACGCCGCGGTCGACACCGCTGAGCGTGGAGGCCATGTACAGCACGAAGGCCACTGCGATGATCACCAGCTGCAGCGTGGGGCCGGCGTGCAGGCCGAATACGCGCTCCATGCCCGCGGCGATCTGGATGGTGCCGAAACCCAGCGTGGTGGCGACGCCGATCGCGGTGGCGACGACAGCGGCGATGTTGACCACGCGGCCGATCCAGCCGCGGTGGTGGCGGCCAATGATCGGCTGCAGCATGTCACTGACCAGGCCCCGACCATTGCGGTTGAACTGGAACCAGGCCATTGCCAGGCCGATCAACGCGTAGATCGCCCAGGGGTGCAGGCCCCAATGGAAGAACGCGTAGCGCATCGACGCACGCGCAGCGTCCATGCTCTCCGGCGCCAGTCCCTCCGGTGGCTTGCTGAAGTGCGAAATGGGCTCGGCAGCGCCCCAGAACACCAGGCCGATGCCCATGCCGGCGGCGAACAGCATCGACATCCAGCTGGCCCGCGAGAACTCCGGCTCGGCGTCTTCGCCGCCGATGCGCAGATTGCCGAAGCGGCCAAAGGCCAGGTACATCAGGAACACCAGGGCCAGGAACACCACCAGCAGGTAGAGCCAGCCGATGCCACGGATGAGTTCGCCGAGGATGCTCTGCACCACAGCGTTGAAGGGGCCGGGGGCGATGCCGGCGAGCAGCACCAGCAGCAGGACCAGTGCGATGGAAACGCGAAACACCATGAAGGAGCTTCTCCGATCAAGGGGATTGAGGGGAGCGAGCAGAGCTTGCAGCGGGGGGCCGGCGGCGTGCAGCACGGACCGGGCAGGGGCCGCAGGGGCGGCGAGGGAAGCATCGGTCGCAGCGAACACGATGGGCGTGCACGTTACTGAACGCGACGTCATGGTTCTGTTAACGGGTAGCGATCAGGGGCAGATCCGCTTCCCGCAGGAAAACGGAGCTGACCCCGCAGGCAACGCCGGAGGCGGGCGGTCTATGCTCTAATGCACGACAAGAAGCGGGGGTACCGCGGCCACAGTTGGTCACGGTTGAGACAGTCCCTTGGAACCTGATCCGGCTCATACCGGCGTAGGGAAGCTTTGCAGTGCCGCCGTGCCCGGACGCCGCCCAAGGACCGTCCGCGCGCGTTCGCAGTGCGCCGCCGCTTCGTCCCTGACCTCCCTGGACGATGCCCGATGAACGCACAGCTCTCCGCCCTGCAGCAACAGGCCCAGCAACTCTCCGAATCCGTGACCCGGCCCATTCCCGGCTCGCGCAAGATCCACGTGCCCGGTTCGCGCCCGGATCTGCAGGTGCCGATGCGCGAGATCGCGTTGACCCGCACCCCGACGCTGTTCGGTGGCGAAGAGAATGCGCCGGTCACGGTCTATGACACGTCCGGCCCGTACACCGATCCGGACGTGCGCATCGACCTGTCTTCGGGCCTGCCGGCGCTGCGCCGGAGCTGGGTGGAGGAACGCGGCGATACCGAACAGCTCGATGGCCTGAGCTCGTCGTTCGGTCGCGATCGCGAGCATGACCCCAGGCTCGATGCCGTGCGCTTCCCCGCGCGCAGCCTGCCGCGCCGTGCCCGCGCAGGCGCCAATGTCACCCAGATGCACTACGCGCGCCGCGGCATCATCACGCCGGAAATGGAATTCGTCGCCATCCGCGAGAACCAGCGGCTGGACGCCATCCGCGATGCGGGCCTGCTGCAGCAGCATCCAGGCGAGGCGTTCGGCGCGTCGATCCAGAAGATCATCACCCCCGAGTTCGTACGTGACGAGATCGCGCGCGGCCGTGCGGTGCTGCCCAACAACATCAATCATCCGGAAAGCGAGCCGATGATCATCGGTCGCAATTTCCTGACCAAGATCAATGCCAACATCGGCAACAGTGCGGTTTCCTCGGGCATTGCCGAGGAAGTGGAGAAGCTGGTGTGGGCGATCCGCTGGGGCGGTGACACGGTGATGGACCTGTCCACCGGCAAGCACATCCACGAGACCCGCGAATGGATCATCCGCAATTCGCCGGTGGCGATCGGTACCGTGCCGATCTACCAGGCGCTGGAAAAGGTCGACGGCCGCGCCGAAGCGCTTACCTGGGAGATTTTCCGCGACACGCTGATCGAGCAGGCGGAACAGGGCGTGGACTACTTCACCATCCATGCCGGCGTGCTGCTGCGCTACGTGCCGCTCACCGCCAAGCGGGTGACCGGCATCGTCAGCCGCGGTGGTTCGATCATGGCCAAGTGGTGCCTGGCACACCACAAGGAGAACTTCCTCTACACGCACTTCGAAGACATCTGCGAGATCATGAAGGCCTACGACGTGACCTTCTCGCTGGGCGACGGCCTGCGCCCGGGCTGCATCGCCGACGCCAACGATGCCGCGCAGTTCGGTGAGCTGGAAACGCTGGGCGAGCTGACGAAGATCGCCTGGAAGCACGACGTGCAGACCATGATCGAAGGCCCCGGCCACGTGCCGATGCAGCTGATCAAGGAGAACATGGACAAGCAGCTGCGCGAGTGCGGCGAAGCGCCGTTCTATACGCTGGGGCCGTTGACCACCGATATCGCGCCAGGCTACGACCACATCACCAGCGCGATCGGTGCGGCGATGATTGGTTGGTTCGGCACGGCGATGCTCTGCTACGTGACGCCGAAGGAGCACCTCGGCCTGCCCAATCGCCAGGACGTGCGTGACGGCATCATGGCCTACCGCATCGCCGCGCATGCGGCCGACCTGGCCAAGGGCCATCCGGGCGCGCAGGTGCGCGACAACGCGCTGAGCAAGGCGCGCTTCGAGTTCCGCTGGGAAGACCAGTTCCACCTGGGCCTGGATCCGGAGAAGGCCAAGGAGTTCCATGACGAGACGCTGCCGAAGGATGCGCACAAGCTGGCGCACTTCTGCTCGATGTGCGGCCCGCACTTCTGTTCGATGAAGATCACCCAGGATGTGCGCGACTACGCCGAGGCGGGCATGAAGGAGAAGTCGGAGGAGTTCCGTGCCGCCGGCGCCGAGGTATACCACCAGGGCTGATGCGGAAACGGGGTGCCGGCCAGCGGCCGGCACTACCGCTCATCACGCCGCGCCCGGCTATTCTCCGCCCATCACCCAGGGGAATGCACGCCATGCCCGTTGCGATCACCACCCGTTGGCTGGCCATTGCCCGCCGTCATCCCTCGGCCTGGTTGCTGGGCGCGCAGTTGCTGGCGGTGCTGCTGTACCCCGCGCTGGATGACACCGCCGCCGGCCGCGCGGCACTGGGCATGTTCGGCATGGCGGTTCTCGGCCTGGCGCTGTGGGTGGTCCAGCGCAGCCCGCTGGGTACCTGGCTGGCACTGTTGCTGGCCATTCCGTCGGTGGTGTTTTCGCTGGCCGGTGCGCTGCTCGACCGCACCACGCTGCTGACCACCGCGCAGTTGCTGGAAAGCCTGCTGTATTTCTATACGGCCGGCGCACTGATCGCCTACATGCTCCAGGACCACAAGGTCACCCGTGACGAGCTGTTCGCCGCCGGCGCGACCTTTACGCTGCTGGCGTGGGCGTTCGCCTTCGCATTCGCGGTGTGCCAGCAGTGGTATCCAGGCAGTTTCCACGGCTCCAGCGGTGGCGCGCAGCGCACTTGGATGGAGCTGCTTTATCTGAGCTTCAGCTTGCTCTCCGGCGTGGGTCTGAGTGACGTCGTGCCACTGCATCCGCAGGCACGTGCACTGGTCATGCTGGAGCAGTTTTCCGGCGTGATGTACGTCGCTTTGGTGGTTTCGCGACTGGTCGGACTGACCATGTTGCGGCGTGTATGAAAATGAACGCCAGATAAAAATTTCGCGCCCAAAAGGGCGCGAATGATGTCGCGAATTATGTGAATGCGTCGGCGAGAGAGAGCCTGATGTCGACCACGCGATAGGCGAGGTAACCGGCATAGGCTAGTATTCGCGCGCTCGATTGTTTTTGCGGTATGCGCCGATGCTTTGTGCGGAGTCTGGCTTTTCGCTGTTCCCAGGACGGGGCGGTATCGAAGGCAAACGCTGCCCGGGACTGTCTCTACTGTGTAGCAGAAAATGAACAGCAGCGAAATCCAGCCACCTGTATCCGACCGGATACGGATAGGAGAGTGCACCGTCACTCTGTCCTCGCGTGAGGTCGAGGTCGTCGGTGCGCGTCGTGCGCGCCGGCTGACGCCGAAAGCGCTGGGTGTGCTGCGCGTGCTGCTGCGGCAGCCGGGGCGCGTGGTGACCCGCGATGAACTGTTCGCGGAAGTGTGGCCGGACACGCTGCCGACCAACGATGTGCTCACCCAGGCTGTCACCCAGTTGCGCAAGGCGTTCAGCAACGACGACGGCAACGGGCAGGCCTATATCGAAACCATCGCCAAGACCGGCTACCGGCTGCGGGTGCCGGTGCAGGTGCTGGACGATGCCGGGCCTGCGGCCGCAGTCGCGGCTGAGGACGAAGACCTGGCCGTGCAGCCGGAGACTGCTGCTGCGTTGCCCGCGCATGCAGAGGGCGCGCGCCGTCGCTGGCGTCATGTCCGCCGTCGCGTGCTGCTGGCACTGGGCCTGGTGATGCTGGCGTTGCTGCTGGTGCTCACTGCGCTGTTGCTGCGTCGGGCGCCGGCCAGCAGTTCGGCGGTAGAGGCCGCCGTGGAAAACGGCACGCGGGTGATCGGCAGCCCGCAGCGTCCGTATCGGTTGATCACCGCGACCAGCGGCTTTGAAACCTATCCCACGCTGTCACCGGACGGTTCGCTGGTGGCCTATGAAGGGGCCAACGAAGACGGCAACGGTGGTGGCGCGATCAAGGTGCAGACCTCCGGCAACGCGCCGGCGCGCCAGTTGCTGGTTCCCCCGGCCGGTGCGGTCGATCGCTTCCCGAACTGGTCGCCGGATGGTCGTGAGATCGCCTTTGCGCGGTTCTCCGCCGACGGTGGCTGCCAGGTGCTGATCGCCAGCGCCACCGGCGGTGCGCTGCGCCAGGCCACCCGCTGCGATGGCACTGAACTGCTCAGCTTCGACTGGACGCCTGATGGGCGTGGCCTGGTGTTCGGCAGCATGGTCGGGCGCTATGCACACCGTGGCATCCGCGTGCTGGACCTGGCCAGTGGACAGTGGCGGGCGCTGGCGTACAGCGTCGACGAGGATGACTTCGACTACGCGCCGCGCTATTCGCCCGACGGGCAATGGCTGGTGTTCGTGCGCAATCCGCAGCTCGGTGATCTGTGGCGGGTGCCCGCTGCGGGCGGCACGCCGGAGCAGTTGACCAACGAAGCGGCCGAGCTGCGTGGCTGGGCCTGGCTGGACGACGGCCGCACCATCGTGTTCGGCCGTCGCGTCGACAGCGAAGCCCGGCTCTATTACCTGGATGTGGAGCGGCACACGCTGCGCGATGCCGGCCTGGATGATGCGCAATGGCCGGCCGTGTCACGACGCGGTGGCATGCTGGCCTTCGTTCACCGGCGCGCACAGTTCGGCGTGTTCAAGGTGCCCATGCAGGGCAGCGGCGCGCCCGAGCGCCTGTTTGCCTCCAGCGGCCGCGATGGGCAGCCGATGGCAGCGCCCGATGGGCGCCAGCTGGTCTTTACCTCCGATCGCTCCGGCAGCTTCGCGCTGTGGTGGGCGGACATGCAGCGGCCCGATTCGCTGCGTCCCATCGAAGGCCTGCGGCCCGAAGCGCGGCAGGCACCGGACTGGTCGGCCGACAGCCGTCGGCTGCTGGTGGTCGGCCGCGATGCGCATGGGCGGACCGTGGTCTACGAGATCGCGCCACGCGATGAACGCCTGCAACCGCTGCCGGTGCCGGCCGAACAGCCGCTGCAGGCGCTGTATGGCGCGGCGCCGGAGCAGGTGTTCGTGGTCGAACGCGATGCCGACCAGCGCACCCGGTTGAGCCTGTATGACCGCAGCGCCCAGCCGTGGCGGCGGCTGGCCAGCATCGACGGGGTGTCGCAGGCGCGCTTCGACCGCAACAGCGGCCGCGTGTTGTTCACCCGCCTGGCGGCCGGGGGACTGTGGTCGGTGGACGCAGGATTGTCGCCGGCCAGCGTGCAGCAGATCAGCGATGACCGGCCCAGCCGCTGGCGATACCGGGCCTGGACGGTGGCCGGCAACAACGGCATCGGCTACCTCGGTACCTCGACCACGTGTGGCACCACCTTCGTGCGCATCCAGCCCGGCCACGAAGAGCCGGAACGCTGCCTGGACGCCGAACGGCTCAGTGCCGGCAACGGGCTCAGCGCCAGCGCGGATGGGCGTGACCTGTTCGTGGCGATGGCGGTCAGTGACGGCGCCGACATCGGCGTGATGCGGTTGCCCGAACGCCCTCCCGCGCTGTTCCCGGCGTTCTCCAAGTTGTTGTTGTTCAAGGGAAATGGACCTTCGTAATTTCTTCGTCGCGATCTCGTGGCGATTTCGTGGCGATCTCGTCTGACTTTCCTGACGCGGTGCCGCCTCATTTGGCAAAACGGAGGCCTGTACTAGGCAAATCCGTGGTGCCCCCATGCGTCAACTCTCGCTGGCCGATCGCGGCCAAACCGTTTCCCTGGACCGGTCGATCGACGATGCCGCGCCGACCTGCCTCGGCGTGGCCCGCCTGGGCAGCCTGCAGACCGCCGGTTCGAGCTTCACCGTCTGGATGCAGGTACGTGGCAGTTCCTGGGTCGAGGCCAAGGAAGGGCGCTTCCGCCTGCGCCAGGGCGAGTGGATCGCGTTCGAGAAGGAATCGCGGCCGCTGGTGCAGGCCGGCCGCAACGGGCTGTGCGTCGGCCTGAACCTGAACGTCGAAGCGCTTCGCGTGTTGACCGAAATGGCCGACTGCGGCCTGTATGCCGGTCGCGGCCGCATGAACCGCAGTGATGCCCGCGTCGCGCTGCGCCTGTGGCGCGACGCGCTGGCCAGCGGCCAGCCGGCCCAGGCCCTGCGTCCGCTGCTGCTGCACCTGGCGGGCCTGCAGCGTGGCCTCGCCGACAACGTGCAGCGCTGTCCGGGCCGCTCGCGCAGCCGCAAGCGCCAGGTGTTCGGCCGCATGCAGCGCGCGCGCCTCTATCTGGAAGGCAACAGCCACCGGGTGGTGCGCATCGGCGAACTGGCCGAGCTGACCAACTTCTCCAGCTGGTATCTCTCCAAGACCTTCCAGAGCCTGTACGAGGAAAGCCCGCAGTCGCTTTCGGCACGGCTGCGCCTCGAGCGCGCCGCTGATCTGCTGCGCGACACCGACATGATGGTGGGCGAGGTCGCCGCCGCCAGCGGTTTCGACAACTGCTGCAGCTTCGCGCGTGCGTTCCGCGCCCGCTACGGCCAGTCCGCGTCGCGCTTCAGGGAGAACGGTGGCTTGCTCCCGCCACAATCCGCAAAGTCTCCGGTTGGTTCGCGCAAATACAGCGCTGCAACGCAATCGTAACGTGCTGGGGTGTTTTAACACGCTGCTAACACGTACCTTGGAGAGATAGATGAACGTTCGTAATCCCGCAGTGCGGTTCGGCCTGCTGCCGGCCGGCATTGCGCTGGCGCTGGCGCCGGCCTTTGCTTCCGCCCAGGAAGCAAAGGGCACCACCGACCTGGACCGCATTTCGGTCACCGGCTCGCGCATCCGCGGCGCTTCGGTGGAGACCCAGCAGCCGATCCTGACGATGACCCGCGAATCCCTGGAAAAGCAGGGCTTCTCGAGCGTCGCCGACGTGCTGAACAACCTGACCTCGGCCGGCTCCCCGGCCATTTCGCGTTCGGAGTCGCTGGCTTCGGGCGAGAACGTGGGCGGCTACTACGTCGACATCCGCAACCTGGGCGCCCAGCGCACCCTGGTGCTGATGAACGGCAAGCGCCTGGGCGCAACCACCGCCGGTTACCAGGATCTGAGCCAGATCCCGATGTCGGCCGTTGAGCGCATCGAAATCCTGAAGGACGGCGCCTCGTCGATCTACGGTTCCGACGCCATCGCCGGCGTGGTCAACGTGATCACCCGCAAGAACTTCGACGGCGGCGAAGCCAACGTCTACGTCGGCCAGTACGGCAAGGGCGACGGCGACACCGAAACCTATTCGATGACCCTCGGTGCCCGCGGCGAGCGCGGCAGCCTGACCCTGTCGGCCGAGTACTCGAAGCAGGACCCGGTGTGGGCCAAGGACCGCTGGTACAGCCGTGACGGCTCGCTGGGTCCGAACTCGACCTCGGCCACCTGGAGCCCGATCAGCCAGAACGGCAGCTGGTGCAACCCGACCCAGGTCAACTGCGGCGACTCCAAGCAGGCTGTCTGGAAGACCCTGAACGCCGGCGGCAACCCGAAGAACCCGAATGACTACCACGTCATCACGGCAGACGAATTCGCCAACTCCAACGAGCAGATGACCCTGCTGACCGGTGTGAAGCGCAAGTCGGTCTACATCAACGGTACCTACGACTTCACCGATTCGATCAGCCTGAACACCGACGTGCTCTACAACGAGCGCCAGACGTTCCAGCAGATCGCCGGCTATCCGTTCCAGTCCAACTCCTTCGGCACCCCGCTGGAAGGTTCGAGCGCCTTCAACCCGGTCGGCCAGGACGTCAGCTTCCGTCGTCGCCTGTGGGAAGTGCCGCGTACCACTGACAGCCAGCTGAAGACCCTGCGCTTCGCTCCGACCCTGACCGGCTTCTTCGAGCTGGGCGGCAAGACCTTCGACTGGGATGTCGGCGCGCTGTGGAACCGCAACGAGTCGATCAAGAGCAACCGCGGCGACATGAGCCTGATCGCTGCAGGCCAGGCGCTGGGCCCGTCGTTCATCGACGCCGGCGGCATTGCCCGCTGCGGCACCTCGGCCAAGCCGATCCTGGGCGACTGCCGCCCGTGGAACCCGCTGCTGCCGTACGGTGTTGATGGCCAGGGTTCGCTGGCGAACCAGGAACTGCAGGACTTCCTGTTCCCGACCTTCACCACCCGCGGCGTCACCAAGACCACCAGCTTCACCGCCAACCTGTCGGGCGCCATCGTGACCCTGCCGGCCGGCGACCTGGGCTTCGCCCTGGGTGTCGAGCACCGCAAGGAAGAAGGCAACTACGTGCCGGACGCCTTCGCGCAGTCGGGCCAGTCCACCGGCCTGGGCCAGAAGCCGACCCGCGGCCAGTACGATCTGAACGAGGTCTACCTCGAGCTGAACGTGCCGCTGCTGGCCGACATGGCCTTCGCCAAGGAACTGACCCTGAACGTTGCCAGCCGTTACTCGGACTACAGCAACTTCGGCGGCACCACCAACAGCAAGTTCGGCCTGACCTGGCGTCCGCTGGATGAGCTGCTGGTCCGCGGCACCTACGCCGAGGGCTTCCGCGCTCCGACCATCAGCGACCTGTACGGTGGCCTGAGCTCGAGCTTCGAGTCGTACATCGATCCGTGCGGCGTGAAGGCCCCGGGCAGCGTTGCCGGCAATGCCGCATGCACCGCCGCCGGCGCTCCGGCCAACTACGTGCAGCTGGGCCAGGGCAACCTGCCGTGCTCGACCCTGCCGTGCCAGTCGGGTGACCAGTTCGTCTCGGGTGCCAACCCGAACCTGAAGCCGGAAACCTCCAAGAGCACCACCTTCGGCCTGGTGTGGAGCCCGCGTTGGGTGCAGGGCCTGGACGTCTCGCTGGATTGGTACAAGTACGAAATCAGCGACATGATCATCGCTGACAGCGTCGACCGCATCCTGCGTGACTGCTACGTGCTGGGCAACGCCGAGCGCTGCTCGAGCGTGACCCGTGCGGCTGACGGCCACGTCAGTGCGATCACCTACGGCACCGCCAACCTCGGCAAGATGAAGACCGAAGGTTACGACCTGGGCATCAAGTACCGCCTGCCGGAACTGGCCATCGGTCAGTTCAGCATCGACTGGCAGACCAGCTACACCGCCAAGTACGACGAGCAGGGCCAGAACAGCGCGGGTGACAACATCATGATCGGCCGCGTCGGCGAGCCGGGCCTGTTCCGCGTGCGTTCGAACCTGGGCGTCAACTGGCAGTACGGCGATTTCGGTGTGAACTACACCGCGCGCTACTACTCCGGCATGAAGGAAAGCTGCATCTCGCTGGCTGATGGCTGGTGCGATGCGCCGAACCACATGGCCAACGGCGAGACCGATCCGCTGCGTCACACCGGTTCCAACACCTTCCACGACCTGCAGGTCAGCTGGAAGGCACCGTGGGATGCGACGATCGCCCTGGGCGCGAACAACGTGTTCGACCACAAGGGTCCGCTGCAGTACTCGGCTCCGAACTCGGCGTTCGCCTACTACGGCGGCTTCGACGTGGGTCGCTTCCTGTACATGAAGTACACCCAGCGCTTCTGATCCATCGAAGTGCGGTAGCAACAGAAGGAGGGCGGACCGAACGGTCCGCCCTCTTTTTTTGTAGGGTTTTTCCGGAAACTGTTGGAAGGTGAGCGCAGTCACGGTCCCGCCGTGTCGTAATCAACACAGTCAGGAGGTCCAATACCGGACGCTTGCATGTGGAGAGGGATATGAAGCACACGTTGCTGCGCCAGGCATCAGCGGCTGTACTGATCTATGCGACGCTGGTGGGCGCGGTGTTCGCGCAGGGCCTCGGGGTCTGCGGTGGCGGCCTCTACTGCGAAGAGTTCCGCCAGCAATGCCTGGCCAGTGGCAAGTCACCGGTCATCTGCGAGTCGCAGTACCGTCGTTGCGTGCAGGACGCCTGCGGTACTCGCTGACGCAGCAAGGGCGCACCGCGTGGGTGCGCCCCTTGTCATTGGGCCATCGGCAACGCGCTCAGGCGTCGCTGGGTGCCAGCCCCATCAGCGCATTGGCGTGCTCGCGCCACTGCGGCAGCTTGTTGAGCACGCCTGCACGCTGCAGGTAGTCCTCATCCACCGGGTCGCCATTGACCAGCGCCAGCGCCACATGCACCGCCCCGGTCACCCAGAAGCTGCGGGTGTTGGCACGCTGCGGCTGCAGGTGGAAGGCCACCGCTTCGATGATCGGCATCGGCAGGCCCCACAGGCCCAGCAGGTAGGCACCGGCCTCGGCATGGCCGGGGCGCGCATCGCCGGCCAGCGAAGGTTCGCTGCGTTCGTTGCGTACGCCCGGCAGCAGCAGGCCGATGTCGGCCAGCAGTGCGGCGGTCGCACCCAGTTCGGCACTGGACTCGGGCAGCAGGCGCGCGGCCAGCCGCGAGGCAAGCAGTGCCCGCTGCTGCAGCGAATTGCGCTCGGCAGGCGACAGCGTCGGTGCCGAGAAGACTTCGCTGGCCAGCACCAGGTCGCGCAGCGTCGCCAGGCCCAGCCGGGTCACCGCGGTCCGCAGGTCGGCGATGGTGCGGCCCTGGCTGAAGAACGCCGAGTTCGACAGCTGCAGCACCTTGGCTGCGATCGCAGGATCGGCGGCCACCAGCTTGGCCACGTCGGCGCTGTCGGTGTCGTCGTCATGCTCCAGCGCCTGGGTCAGGCTCAGGTACAGGTGTGGCGGCGAAGGCAGTTTCTCGATGCGGCCGATGGCATCGCGTAGGCGCGGGCTGTCCAGCACTTCGCGTAGCTCTTCCAGGCTGGTCAGCGCTTCCAGCAGCACTTCCGGCGCCAGCGGCAGCGGCAGGAAACGATGGGCGACACCGATCAGGCGCGCCGGCGGTGGCCGGTTGCCGTGCTGGGCATCAACCAGCGCGATGCGGATGGTTTCCGGGCGCAAGGTGCGGATCTGGCCCAGCAACGTGGTGGCATTGAGATCGGGCAACTGCGGGCAGACGATCACCGCATCGACGCCCTGCGTGGCCACCGCGTTCATCGCGGCCTGGCCATCGGTGGCGGTCAACGGCTGCCAGTCTTCCCCAAGATCGGCAATGAATTCGGTCAGCTCGGCCGGCAGGCTGGCTGCATCCCCAACAAGCAGAATACGCACGACACATTCCCCTGGCTGTCTCGACGATGGATGTCGATGACGTGTGAAGTGACGCAATTTACCTAATACGGCACCAAGTGTGATGTGCCGTCGTCATGAAACGTGACCCGCATCGCTCCGGCGGACTGCCGCCGGAGCGATGCGGTTCAGGCTCAGGCCTTGCTGTCGAGATGGCGCTGGTGCGCCTCGATCAGGATCTGCTTGGCTTCAGCGGCGCCGCCCCAACCGTCGAGCTTGACCCACTTGCCCTTTTCCAGGTCCTTGTAGTGTTCGAAGAAGTGGCCGATGCGCTCCAGCCAGTGGCTGGACACCTGGGCGATGTCTTCGACGTGGGCGTAGCCGCTGAAGATCTTCGAGACCGGCACGGCCAGGATCTTCTCGTCGCTGCCGGCCTCATCGCTCATCTTCAGCACGCCGACCGGGCGGCAGCGCACGACCGAGCCCGGCACCAGCGGCAGCGGCAGCACCACCAGCACGTCGGCCGGATCGCCGTCGCCACACAGGGTGCTCGGCACGTAGCCGTAGTTGCACGGGTAGCGCATCGGGGTGGACAGGATGCGGTCGACGAAGATCGCGCCGGTTTCCTTGTCCACTTCGTACTTCACCGGCTCCGAGTCCTTCGGAATCTCGATGATGACGTTGATTTCTTCCGGCGGGTTCTTGCCGGGCGAGACGAGTTCCAGACCCATGGTGTGCTCCAGGTGGGGGATGTAGACGGATAGCTGGCCATTTTATGCCTTTGCCGGGCGCTGTGCAGCGGGGAAGGGGCCGACGGCGGTGCGCGGCAGGTGCCCACCTGGCGGGCCGGGGTTGGCTGATGGGGCCTGCCGGTGCGGCAGGGCAGGCTGTACGCACCTTCCCGAGGAGTCTTCATATGAGAATGTCCGCACTGCCGCTCTGCCTGTCCTGCGCGCTGCTTGTTGCGCCCGCGGCCCAGGCCGACCCCTACGTGGATCTGATCGACTATCCGCAGCAGGAAGCCAACTGGGACCGCTTCTTTGCATTGGAGGGCAGGCTGCAGCAGGGTTTCGACAGCATCTGCGGGGACACCTTCTGCGAAGGGGAATACAGCGATATTCACCCCCTGCGACTGCGCTGCTCGGTGGATGCCGCGCGGGGAACGGTTCGCGAGTGCCTGTGGGCATTTGCCGCCAGCGATCTGGCGGTGTCCGCGAACGATGGCGCGATCGAGGCCCGGCAACCGACCTGGTTGTGCCGCCTGCCGCTGGTGGCGGGTACCCCGGTGGAGTCCTTCCATGCCGCGCTGGCCGCGCGTGATCCCTTGCATGACCCGCTGCCGGGCAGCTCGCAGAGCGTCTATGACGCGCTGACCGAGTGCATCCATTGATGTAAACGTGACGTATTCGCATTTAAAGAGTAGCATGCGCGGCGCTCCCGTCTGTCGTCCCGGCCTCGCGCATGTCTTCCAATGCTGCCTCCCTCACCGAACTGCTGATCCGCGAGCGGCCCGCGCTGTTGCGTCGTGTGCAACGGATACTGGGGGGCGACAACGGCGCCGAAGACGTGATCCAGGCGGTGTGGTTCAAGGCGCGTGGGGTCGATGACAGCCAGGCCATCGACAACCCGCGCGCCTATCTGTATCGGTTGGCCGCCAACCTGGCCACCGACCACGGCCGCGAGTCGACCCGGCGCAACCGCCTGCTGGCCGATCATTACCTGTGGGGGCCGGACGAGGTGATCTCGACCGAAGAACAGGCCATGGCACAGGATGAACTGCAGCGCGTGCTCGACGCGGCCGGCCATCTGCCCGAGCCGACCCGCACCATCTTCCGGCTCAACCGCCTGCAGGGCCAGACCCAGGCGGAGATCGCACGCCGCCTCGGGGTTTCGGTGACCACCGTGGAAAACCATGTACGCAGCGCGCTGCAACGCCTGGCCTGGGCGCGCAGTGGCCGATGATCACGCCGGCTTGGGGTTGGCGCGCGCGCAGACGTCTTGATCATTGACCGTGGATGCGGTCCAGTTCCCCCGCGCTTGAATGCGCCTGTCAGCCAGCCGATGCGCCCGCCGAACATGCCGCCTGCCGCCGATGACAATGCCCTGGCCGAACAGGCCCGGGGCTGGATCGCGTGGCTGGCCTCGGGCGACATCAGTGATGTGCGCATGCAGGCGTTTGAACGCTGGCTGCAGCAGCCGGGACACCGCCGGGTCTTCGAATGCGAGCGTGCGCTGTGGCGCAGTGTCGGGCCGCGCGTACAGGCCGCAGGCCCGGGCCGTCGGCGCCCGCGACGATTGCGCTGGGCCATGGCCGCGGCGGCGATGCTGGCGATGCTGGTGGCCTGGCCCGAGGCCTGGCTGCGCCTGCAGTCCGATCATCGCAGCACGTATCAGGTACGGAGCGTGCTGCTACCCGACGGCAGCCATGCGGTGCTGGATGCCGACAGTGCGATTGCGGTGCACTTTGATGCGAACGCCCGCGAGGTCGAGCTGCTGCGCGGGCGCGCCTGGTTCGAGGTCGGCCCGGATCCGCAGCGGCGTTTCCGCGTGCGCGCCGGCAATGGCCTGGTCGAGGACATCTCGACCGCGTTCACCGTCGCGCGTGGCGACCACGGGGTGGAAACCCAGGTCGGGCAGGGCAGGGTGCGCGTGGCCAGCCCGGTCGACTGCGGCTGGACCTACCTGCAGCAGGGGCAACGTGCGGTCTACGCTGAGCACGGCGGCGTCATGCGGCTGGCCGACGTGACCACCGACAGCGTCGGCGCCTGGCGCCGGGGCGAGCTGCTGCTGGAACAGGCCAACGTGGCCGATGCCGTGCAGTGGGTGGGGCGCTATCGCACGGGCCCGACCTTCGTGCGCGGTGATCTGTCACGACTGCCTGCAGTCAGTGCCGCATTGCGCATCGATCGTCCGGAACAGGCGCTGGATGCGCTGGCCGCGACGGCTGGATTGCAGGTCACACGCCTGCCACTGGGCGTCGCCATCGTGCAGTAGATGCACGCCCTGCGTGGATGATCGTCCCAGTGTGCCGGCCAACGGTCGGCACCCACCGAAGCCACCCGACGAACGGTCGGCACCTGCCGCGGCCGCACATCGCTCTTGGGGCTGTCGCGCGCCCAGCCGTCTTACCCCGCGAACGTACACGCCGCCGCCACGTACGTCGCCGTGTCCGCCCGTGCTGCGGATGACGCCGCGCTCGCGGCACCGATTACCTGACAGGTTTCCCATGTACAACTTCCACCGCTCGGGCCGCGTGCTCCGCCCGTCCCGCCTGTGCATCGCGCTGCTCGCCGCCGGCCTGGCCACTGCTGCGCCGGCCGCCTTGGCCCAGAGTGCCGGCAGTGACCACGCTGTCGTGCAGCGCTTCGACATTCCCGCGCAACCACTGGATGAGGCGCTGCGCAGCTACATGCGCCAGTCCGGCGTGGAGGTGGTCTACCCCGCTGCGCTGGCACGTGGCGTAACCTCCCGCGCAGTCAGTGGCAGCCTTCCGGCGCACCAGGCGTTGCAACAGCTGCTGCAGGGCAGCGGCCTGGCGGTGCGCCGGGTCGGCGCAGAGGCCGTCACCCTGGAGGCGACGACGCTGGCGCAGGCGGACAGTGAAGTGATCATCACCGACACACTGAGCGTGGCCGGCGACCGGGTCGACAGCGGCGCGAGCAGTGATGAAGCACGCCTGCTCGACAGCTACCGCAGCGTGGGCTCCACCACCACGCTCAGCCGCGCGCATCTGGAGCGTTTCCGTGGTACCTCCAATGGCGACATCATCAAGGGCGTGGCCGGTGTCACCGCCGGTGATCCGCGCGTGGGCAACGGCTTCGACGTCAACATCCGCGGCATCCAGGGCCAGGGCCGTGTGCCGGTGATCATCGATGGCGGTCAGTCCAGCGTGGACACCTACCGCGGCTATGCGGGCCAGTCGCAGCGCACCTACCTCGACCCGGATCTGATCTCCAGCCTGACCATCAGCAAGGGCCCGAGCCTGCAGGCCAACGCCTCCGGTGGCATCGGTGGCGTGGTCGAGATGGAGACGTTGAAGATCGGCGACGTGCTGCGTGAGGGCCGCGACGTCGGCGTGCGCGTGCGCGGTGGCCTGGCCAATGGCAGTGCCAACAACCTGCCGTCCTACAGTGCGGCGCCACGCACCGATCGCAGCGCCACCGGCAGCCAGTTCTTCAACGTGGCCGCCGCCGGTCATTGGGACCGCTTCGATCTGGTCGCTGCCTACGCTTACCGCGACAATGGCAACTACTTCTCGGGCAGGCATGGCTACGACGATTTCCCGCAGACCCGTCGCACCCTGGCGCCGTTGAATCCGCCGCGTACCGAGGTGTTCAACACCTCCTCGCGCTCGAAGTCGGCGCTGCTCAAGGGCACTTGGCGCATCGACGACGCGCAGACGCTGGAGGCCGGTTACCGCCGTTATGAAGGCACCGCCGGCGAGATCATGGCCTCGCAGATCATCCGGGTGGATCGTGACCGCATTCCGCAGTGGGATCCGGGCCACGTCGACATGGACAGCTACAGCCTGCGCTACCGCTTCAACCCGGACAGTGAGCGGGTCGACCTGCGCATCAATGCCGCCTACACCGACACCGACAGCGTGATGTACAACAGCCTGACCGGCATCACGCCGTGGTACTTCGATCGCCGCACCGAGTGGTACGACGCGCCCAGCTTCAGTGGCGATCCCGGCTACAAGGATGCCTACCGGAACCCGCTGCGGCAGAAGCGCTTCAACCTGGATGCCAGCAACACCTCGACGTTCGACACCCGCGCCGGTGCGTTCACGCTCGACTACGGCCTGTCCTACAGCGACGAAGACATCGCGCCGGGCAGCTCGGGCCCGATCAAGCACGACGACCTGGTCAACAACCGCTTCCTGCGCAACGCCGAGCGCAAGGAATACAGCGCCGTGGCCTCGCTGAAGTGGCAGCCCGATGAACATTGGGAACTGCTGGCCGGCGGCCGCTGGAACCGCGTGGAGGTGCACGACCGCAACCGCTTGGCCACGCCCGAGGCCTACGCGGTGCAGGGCCAGTACCGCTACACCGAGCTGCTCAACGGCAACCCGGCACTGCCCTCGTGGCGCGCCAAGCGCATCGCGCTGCTGAACTGGTATCCGGATGCCAACGGCAACTTCACCCAGGCCTCGCTGCTGGCCTCGCCGTACAAGAAGGGCACGGTGGCCGACATCGCCGGCTGGAACTTCTACGACGCCGGCAAGGCGCAGGACCTGGAGGTGCCGGTCAGCTGGAGCTGGTCGCAGCCGATCCGCCGCCGCGACTCCGCGTTCTCGCCCACCGCCAGCGTGGCCTACCGCTTCAGCGAAGACACCCTGGTCTACGTGAAGTACGCCGAAGGCACCAAGCTGCCGAGCCTGTTCGAGACCACGCTGGGCCTGTTCACCGCCGCCAAACCGGTGGGTGAGCTCAAGCCGGAGCGTGCGCGCAGCTGGGAAATCGGCGCCAGCACCCTCCGCTACGACCTGTTCACTGCCGGCGACCGCCTGGCGCTGAAGCTGGCGTATTTCGATACCCGCATTGACGACCTGATCACCCGCGATTACCGCACGCTGTCGGCCGGCCTGATCCGCAACGTGGACCAGTTCAAGGTCTCGGGCATGGAGTTCCAGTCCAGCTATGACAGCGGGAAGGTGTTTGCCGACCTGTCCGCGCATTATTACTTCAAGGCCAAGACCTGCGCGCCAGACATCGCCGCCGAGCGCCGGGCCTATGGCGCACAGCGCAGGAACGATGAGCTGGCCCACACGCCCGACTGCGTGGACGGCGGCTTCGAGGGGTCGTACACCAACACCCAGAACCCGCCGCGCTACATGGTCAACCTGACCCTGGGCTCGCGCCTGTTCGACGAGCGCCTGACCTTCGGCACCCGCGTGGTCCACAACGCCGGCCCGATCAGCGCGCTGGACAAGGACTGGAACGTGGGCCTGTCGGCGATCCAGCAGCTGTACCGGCCAACCACGCTGGTGGATCTGTTCGCCAGCTGGCGCTTCAACGACCAGCTGTCGGTCGACGCGGGCGTGGACAACCTGACCGACCGCTACTACCTGGATCCGCTGGCGTTGGGCGTGATGCCGGCCCCGGGCCGCACCGCGCGGCTGGCGCTGACCTGGAAGTACTGACCGATCGTGGATGAGCGATGGGGTCGGATCCCTTTCCTGCGGAAAGGGCTCTGACCCCAACAGCACGGGATACCCCGCTTACAGCCCCGTCGCCGCCTTCACCGCATCCTCGTGCAGCGACTCGTTCAGCTCGTCCACCACGGTGGTCCATGCCGCATCAGCCTGCAGCGACTCGGACAGGAACTGGCGCTGGGCGTCGGTCCAGTAGGGCGCCTCGACCACTTCCACGTCGGTGGCCAGCTGGTGCTCGCGGATGAAGCGGGCGATGCCCTCGGCGCTGGCGTCCAGGCCCAGTTGGAGGAACAGGTTGGTCATGCGCGGTTCGGTGGTGATCATCAGCGGTGTCCTGCAGCAAGAAGGGATGGTCCATTATCGGTATCCACCGCCTTGGGGAAAGCCCCGTGGCAAACGTCTACAGCACGACGACTCCCTGGCATTCCCCATGAACGCATACCTCGCTCCCGAAGACAGCCGCAGCCTACGGCTCAAGGCCGCCACCCGCGACAGTCACGCTGCCCTGGACAAGCGCATCATGGCCGGCGACATTTTCGCCGACCGCAGCAACTTCGCCCGTTTCCTGCGCGTGCAGTACCGCTTCCACCGCAGCATTGATGCGCTGTACGCCAACCCTGCGCTGGACGCGCTGCTGCCCGGCCTGGGCGAGCGCCGCCGCCTGGCCCAGGTTGCCCGCGATCTGCAGGACCTGGAGCAGGCGGTCCCGGGCGCGGACATCGCCGCACTGCCCCCGGACCTGGCGCTGCCGGCAGCCCTCGGCTGGCTGTACGTGGCCGAAGGCTCCAACCTGGGCGGCACCGTGCTGTACAAGATGGCTGCCAGGCTCGGGCTGGATCGTGATTTCGGCGCCCGCCACCTAGCCGCGCATCCGGATGGCGCCGCGCGCCACTGGCGCGAGTTCACCGCTGCGCTGGACGCGGTTGCGCTGAGCGCCGAGCAGGAACAGCAGGTGATCGACGCCGCCGATGCCGCGTTCCGCAGCGTGCACGGCCATGTCGAAGCGGAATTCGACTGATGTGCCACGTCTGCGCACGGAGACCGCGCTGATGCGCTGGCTCTGGTTCGCGCTGGGCTGGGTGATGGTCGGCCTCGGGGTGATCGGCGCGTTGCTGCCGGTGATGCCCACCACCATCTTCCTGATCCTGGCCGTGGGTTGCTTCGCGCGCAGCTCGCCGAAGTTCGAGCAGCGCCTGCTCGCACATCCGCGCTATGGCCCGTCGCTGCGGCTGTGGCGCGAGCAGGGCGCGGTGTCGCGCAAGGGCAAGGCGTTCGCCAGCGCAGGGATGGCGGCGGGCTTTGTGCTGTTCTGCTGGGGCGCGCAGCCGTCATGGCGCCTGCTGCTGGGCGTGGGCCTGTTCTTTGCGGTCAGCGCTGGCTACGTGCTCAGCCGGCCAGCACCGCGGCTGGAGTCCCCTCCGGTCGTGGAAGTGGACGATGCCACGGACCCGCGCGCGGCCCGCCACCGCGCCGCGCCCCCGGGCGATGAGGGAACCCGGAACGATGCTGCCTGCTGACCTGGCCCCCGACGTAGTGGTGAAGTCGATGATGATCGCGCTGGCCCTGGCCTCGCTGGCGACCTGGGCCGTGCTGCTGGCCAAGGGCTGCGAACTGGCCCGCGCCGAGCCTGCCCGGCGAGCGCGCCGCATCTTCATGGTGGCCGCACCGCTGGCCCGTGCCGGTTTCATTCTTCCTGCGTGGCCGCTGACCGCCATCGGGGTCGGATCCCTTTCCGCAGGAAAGGGCTCTGACCCCATCAAGCCTGCCATCCACGCATCGCGTGGACCTACAACAACGGCACCAGCAGCAGCGCCACGATGTTGATGATCTTGATCAGCGGATTGATCGCCGGGCCGGCGGTGTCCTTGTACGGGTCACCGACGGTATCGCCGGTCACCGCAGCCTTGTGCGCTTCGCTGCCCTTGCCGCCGAAGTGGCCGTCCTCGATGTACTTCTTGGCGTTGTCCCAGGCGCCGCCGCCGGTGGTCATCGAAATGGCCACGAACAGGCCGGTCACGATCGTGCCGATCAGCAGGCCGCCCAGCGCGCGGGGCCCCAGCAGCAGGCCGACCACCACCGGCACCGCCACCGGCAGCAATGACGGCACGATCATTTCGCGGATCGCCGACCGGGTCAGCATGTCCACCGCCTTGTCGTACTGCGGCTTGCCGGTGCCCTGCATGATGCCGGGGATCTCGCGGAACTGGCGGCGCACTTCTTCCACCACTGCGCCCGCCGCGCGGCCGACCGCTTCCATCGCCATCGCACCGAACAGGTACGGAATCAGGCCGCCGATCAGCAGGCCGATGATCACCGTGTGGTCGCTGAGGTCGAAGCGGAATTCCTGTCCGGGATGCGCGGCCTGCAGGTTGTGCGTGTAGTCGGCGAACAGCACGAGCGCGGCCAGTGCCGCCGAGCCGATCGCATAGCCCTTGGTCACCGCCTTGGTGGTGTTGCCCACCGCATCCAGCGGATCGGTGATGTCGCGGATATCGGAAGGCAGCTCGGCCATTTCAGCGATGCCGCCGGCGTTGTCGGTGATCGGACCGTAGGCGTCGAGGGCGACGATCATGCCGGCCATCGACAGCATCGCGGTGGCGGCGATGGCGATGCCGTACAGGCCCCCCAGCGCGAACGCGCCCCAGATTGCCGCACACACCGCCACCACCGGCAGCGCGGTGGACTTCATCGAGATGCCGAGGCCGGCGATGATGTTGGTGCCGTGGCCGGTGGTCGAGGCCTGTGCCACGTGCTGCACCGGCTTGTACTGGGTGCCGGTGTAGTACTCGGTGATCCACACGATCAGGCCGGTCAGGAGCAGCCCGATCAGCGCGCAGCCGTACAGCGCCATCGGCCCATGTACGTTGTCCGACATCAGGCCGGTGGTGATCGGGTAGAAGGCAATCGCGGCCAGCACGCCGGACACGATCACGCCCTTGTACAGCGCGCCCATGATCGAGCCGCCCGGCTTCACCTTGACGAACAGCGCACCGATGATCGAGGCGATGATCGACACGCCGCCCAGTACCAGCGGATACAGCACGGCATTGGCACCGGCTTCGGCCAGCATCAGGCTGCCCAGCAGCATGGTGGCGATGACGGTGACCGCATAGGTTTCGAACAGGTCGGCGGCCATGCCGGCGCAGTCGCCGACGTTGTCACCGACGTTGTCGGCGATCACCGCCGGGTTGCGCGGGTCGTCCTCGGGAATGCCGGCTTCAACCTTGCCGACCAGATCGGCGCCGACGTCGGCGCCCTTGGTGAAGATGCCACCCCCCAGCCGCGCGAAGATCGAGATCAGCGAGGAACCGAAGGCCAGGCCGACCAGCGCATGCAGCGCCTGCTCCATCGGCAGGCCCAGGCGCAGCAGCAACGCGTAGTAGCCGGCCACGCCCAGCAGGCCCAGCCCGACCACCAGCATGCCGGTGATCGCGCCACCGCGGAAGGCGACGTCCATCGCCGCGCTGATGCCATGGCGTGCAGCTTCGGCAGTGCGCACGTTGGCGCGTACCGACACGTTCATGCCGATGTAGCCGGCCGCGCCGGACAGCACTGCGCCCACCGCAAAACCGATCGCGGTGTACCAGCTGAGGAAGATGCCGACAAGCACGAACAGCACCACGCCGGCGATGCCGATGGTCAGGTACTGGCGGTTGAGGTAGGCGCGCGCGCCCTCCTGGATCGCGGTGGCGATCGCGACCATGCGCTCATTGCCGGTGGGTTGGCGCAGGATCCAGCGCGCCGAGACGATTCCGAACAGGATCGCGAGAATGGCGCAGCCCAGCGCCAATGACAGCCCGTGACGTTCCAGCATTAGACCCCTCCGCAGAATGGATGTAGGCATCCAGTGGCGATGAACGGCACCACGAGGGGGACGACGGGCTGCAGCCTGGAACCAACCCGTACCGACCTTGGCGGTCGTCCGACGTATGGCGGTGTTCAGCATTCCCTGGTGCCCGCAGTATGCGTGCCGCCACTTGTAGAGTCGAGCCATGCTCGACTGGCGCTCTACGAGCGCGCGGGCCCTGCCGCCGGGCCATGGGCACGATCGGAGAGCCATCAGGCCTTTGCGCCCCGTTAAGCCAGTCTCTGCAAGCCTGCGCACAGTCCCGTAGGAGATCCCACATGCGCCTGTCCCTGTTGATGCTTGCCGCCCTGGTCCCGGCCGTGCCGGCATTCGCTGCGGAAACCCCGGAACTGCAGCGTGCCGTTGGCGCGCCCCAGGCGGTGGGTGCGGTGCATACGTTGCGCCAGATCCCCGAGGCCTGCGCGCGGCTGGAAGGTGCGTTCACCGGCGATGCCGCCGCGCCGTACCGCTTCTCTGCCGTGCGTACCAGCGAACAGTGCCAGCCACGCGCGCGCTTCGTCGATTACACCAAGGCGCAGCCAAGTGCGGACAAGGGCTGGAAACTCAACGATGTGATCCGCGTGCCGAACGCGGCGTGCCCGGCCCAGCAGGCCGTGGTGCGGGTGTGGCGCCTGCCGTCGAGCAACAAGGTCGAGCTGGACGGCCAGGGCCAGTCGCGCATCTACCTGGAGGAGGCGAAGAAGCAGGCCGCGGCCGGGCAGATTCCGCAGGTGACGATGTTCGCCGCGCAGTTGCAGATGGAAGGCAAGGCCTGCAATTGAGGCCGTCCAGCAGCGCGAATCCACGCAGGGCGTGGATCTACTGGATGGGAGACCTGGGTAGTGCCGGCCGCTGGCCGGCATCCCGCCATCTTCACTCCGCCAGCGTCGCCCCGCGCGCCACCAGCAGCTCGCGCAGCGCCTTACGGTGGCAGTGCGCCTCATCCTCGCAATAGCACCCCACGCTGATGTCGCTGTGCTGCGACATCGCGGCCAGCAGGTCCAGCGCGTGGGCCGCATCCGGGGCCTTCATCTCAGTCGTGTAGTGGCGGAAGAACGCGTTCCAGTCGGCGGCCGTTTTCGCCTCATGCGCCTGCTTCACCAGCGCCGCGCTGGGTGACAGGGTCGGGAACCAGACGTCGTACCAGTCCTGTCGGGCGAACTCGCTGCGTGGCACGCCCCGCGGCGGCCGCCGCACTGTGCCGATGCGCAGCCCCTCGCCGGGTTGGCGCGGCGTACCCAGTCGAACAACACGCAGTGCCATGCCATCTCTCCAAAAAGGGGACGGAGGGGATTAAGTCGTATCCGGCCCGTTGCTGACGCCGAGGGGCACGGAGGGGCCTATGCGACTTAATCCCCTCCGTCCCCTTTTTAGGGGTCAGCCCTCGAAGGCCGGCAGCTTCTGCTTCACCGCCACATTCTTCAGGGTGACGTACTTGGGCAGGCCATCGGTGCCATACGGCAGCGGCGCTTCGCCCTTGATCAGCGGTGACAGGTAGGCGCGCGCCTTGGCCGTGATGCCGAAGCCATCGTGGCGGATGAAACCGGCCGGCATCTTCTTCTCGTGGTTGGCGATCTTCGACAACGGCGCGGCTTCGATCTTCCAGCGATACGGTGCATCGCTGCTGCGCACGATCACCGGCATCACGCCATTCTGGCCCTTCAGTGCCAGCTGCACCGCGGCCTTGCCCACCGCCTGCGCCTGCTCCCAGTCGGTCCTGCTGGCCAGGTGGCGGGCCGAGCGCTGCAGGTAGTCGGGCAGTGCCCAGTGCACCTTCAGGCCCAGCTGATCCTTGACCCGGCCGGCCAGGTGCGCGGCCACGCCGCCCAGCTGCGCATGCCCAAACGAGTCCTTGCCACCGCCGGCATCGGCAACGAAGCGGCCATCGGCGGTGGCAATGCCCTCCGAGGCCACCACCACGCAGTAGCCGACGCGCTCGACCACCGCCTTCACCTTGGCCAGGAATGCGGCCTCGTCGTAGGCGCGCTCGGGCAGCAGGATGATGTGCGGCGCTTCGTCATCACCGTCGCCAGCCAGGCCGGCGGCCGCGGCCAGCCAGCCGGCGTGTCGGCCCATCGCCTCGTAGATGAAGACACGGGTCGAGGTCTCGGCCATCGCCGCGACGTCCAGCGCCGCTTCGCGCACCGAGACGGCGGTGTACTTGGCGGCGGAGCCGAAGCCAGGGCAGGTGTCGGTCACCGCCAGATCGTTGTCGATGGTCTTGGGCACGCCGATGCAGGTCAGGTCGTAGCCGGAGGCCTTGGCCAGCTGCGAGACCTTCAGCGCGGTATCGGCCGAGTCGTTGCCACCGTTGTAGAGGAACCAGCGCACGTCATGCGCGCGCAGCACCTCCAGCAGGCGGTCATAGCGGGCGCGGTCGGCGTCCAGCGACTTCAGCTTGACCCGGCACGAACCGAAGGCCCCGCCCGGGGTATGGGCGAGCGCACGGATCGCGGCGGCGCTCTCCTTGCTGGTGTCGATCAGCTCCTCGCGCAGCGCGCCGAGGATGCCGTTGCGGGCGGCCAGAACCTTGATGCCCTTGGCCCGGGCCTGCTCGATCACCGCCGCCGCCGTGGCATTGATGACGGCGGTGACACCGCCGGACTGGGCATAAAGGAGGGTACCGTTGCGCATGCTTCTACCTGCTCGGGGGAAGGGACATTGCAGGGACATTACCCGGATGCGGTAAAGTGGCGCTATTGCGGTGCAGCGATACCGGACCGTCCGGGACGCGAACCTTCTTTGTTTTCAACACGTTGGAGTCAGGTCAATGCGATTGGTTCTGTTGGGACCGCCCGGTTCGGGCAAGGGGACACAGGCGACGCGCCTGAAGGAAAAGCTGGGGATCGCCCACATTTCGACCGGTGACATGCTGCGCGCGGAAATCGCCGCCGGCACCGAGCTGGGCAAGCAGGCCAAGACGGTGATGGATGCCGGCAACCTGGTGTCGGACGACATCCTGCTGGGCATGCTGGAGTCGCGCCTGACCCAGGCTGATGTCGCCAAGGGCTTCATCCTCGATGGCTATCCGCGCAACGTGGCCCAGGCCAATGCGATGGACGGCCTGCTGGCCAAGATCGGCCAGCCGCTGGACGCGGTGGTGCAGCTGGATGTGCCCACCGAGCTGCTGGTGGACCGCATTGCCGGTCGTGCCAAGGAGCAGGGCCGCGCCGATGACAACCCGGAAGCAGTGCGCCAGCGCCTGCAGGTCTACAACGACCAGACCGCCCCGGTGGTCGACTTCTACGCCGGCCGTGGCACCCTGGCCCGCGTCGATGGCGTCGGCGAGCTGGACGAGATCGAAGCCCGCATCCTGGCGGCGATCAAGGCCTGATCCGGCAGGGCCGCGTGCTGCTGGCCCTGCGGGCGCAAAAAACACAGGCCTGGTCCGCGAGGATCAGGCCTGTGTCGTTTGATAGGCGCCAGCGAAGGGCTTGCTCAGGGCCCCGCAGCATGAGCTCCCTTGGGGATGGCCTCTTGGGGAGTAGGACCGGTTCGGGTACTGCGGCTGGCAGTTCGAATTGTGTCCGGGTTCACAGAACATCGCTATCGGGAATTCCCTGACAGCTGATTGGAGTTTTCTCACATCCCGTGTAGGGGTTGTCTTACCCGATAGCGGACATTGGCCCTATACAGCCGTCATCGGTCACAATCCTCGGTCATGAGCAGCGTACATATCCTTGCAATCGCCGGCACCTTCATGGGCGGCGTGGCCGCCCTGGCGCGTGAACTCGGGCATGCCGTCAGCGGCAGCGACCAGGCCATCTATCCGCCGATGTCGACCCAGCTCGAACAGTTGGGCATCACCCTGGACCAGGGCTACCGCGCCGACAGCGTGCCGGCCGGCACCGACGAGGTGGTGATCGGCAATGCGCTGTCGCGCGGCAATGCGGCCGTCGAAGCCGTGCTCGATGCCGGCCAGCGCTATATCTCCGGTGCGCAGTGGCTGTCCGAGCAGGTGTTGCCGGGCCGCGACACCCTGGCCGTGGCCGGTACCCACGGCAAGACCACCACCACCACCATCCTCACTTGGCTGCTGGAAAGCGCCGGGCGCTCGCCGGGCTTCCTGATCGGGGGCGTCGCCGAAGATTTCGGCGTCTCTGCGCGGCTGGGCCAGGGACGCGAGTTCGTGGTCGAAGCCGATGAGTACGACACGGCCTTCTTCGACAAGCGCAGCAAGTTCGTGCACTACCGGCCGCTGGTGGCCATCCTCAACAATCTTGAATACGACCACGCCGACATCTTCCCGGACGTGGCGGCGATCCAGCGCCAGTTCCACCACCTCGTGCGTACCGTACCCGCACGTGGGCGGCTGATCGTCAACGGCGAGGACCAGCACCTGGCCGAAGTGCTCGCGATGGGCTGCTGGACCCCGTTCGAGCGGTTTGGTTTCGATCCGTCGCTGGAGTGGCATGCCGAGCTGCTGGCCGCCGATGGCAGCGCGTTCCGCGTGCACCATCGTGGGCAGGCGCTGGGCGACGTGCAGTGGTCGCTGCTGGGCCGCCACAACGTGCTCAACGGATTGGCTGCGCTGGCCGCCGCGCATGCAGTGGGCGTGGCGCCGGCCGAGGTGATCCCGGCGCTGGCGCGCTTCCGCAGCGTCAAGCGCCGCATGGAAGTGATCGGCAGCCATGACGGCATCACCGTCTACGACGATTTCGCCCATCACCCGACCGCAATCGCCACCACCCTGGAAGGTCTGCGTGCCAAGGTGGGCGATGCGCGCATCGTGGTCGCGATGGAACCGCGCAGCAACTCGATGCGGCTGGGCGCGCACGCGCAGGCACTGGCCCCATCGCTGGCGCTGGCCGATGAAGTGGTGTTCCTGCATCGTCCGGAACTGGCCTGGGATGCGGCGGCGGTGATTGCCGCAGTGCGTGGCGAAGCGCACGCGGTGCCTGATACCGACGCATTGCTGGCACAGCTGCAGGCCAGCGCGCGCAGTGGCGACCACGTGGTGTTCATGTCCAACGGTGGCTTCGACGGCGCGCCGCGCCGCTTCCTCGCCGCGCTGCAGGCCCGATGAGCGGCGATGGCTCGCTGCCGCTGTTCCCGCTGCACACCACGCTGGTGCCGGGTGCAGCGGTGGGCCTGCGTGTGTTCGAGCGCCGCTATCTGGACCTGGTCCGCGACAGCGGCCGCAGCGGTGAGGGATTTGGTGTCTGCCTGATCCTCGACGGCCAGGAAGTGGGCGTTCCGGCGACGCCGGCCGCCTTTGGCGTGCAGGTGCGCATCGAAGACTTCGATGTCGGCGCCGACGGCGTGCTGCAGCTGCGCCTGCGCGGCACCCGCCGTTTCCATGTCGAGCGTACCCGCGTGCGCGACAACGGCCTGGTGGTGGCCGACGTGCGTTGGTGCGATGAGGACCCCGACGACGAACTGCGGCCGCAGCACGCGCTGCTGGCCACGGTGCTGGGGCACATCATCGAACAGGCTGGCGAGGCCTATGCGCCGTCCAACCCGGCGTTGCTGGACCAGGCGAGCTGGGTCGGCTGGCGGTTGGCCGAGCTGTTGCCGCTGAGCGAGCAGCAGCGCCTGCAGCTGCTGCAGATGGACGACCCGCACCAGCGATTGCAGCAGTTGCTGGGCTGGATGCCGTAGCAGCCATCCACGCATGGCGTGGATCTACTGTAGCGCCGAGCCCATGCTCGGCGTGTTGGATCGTGCGAAGCGCAGCCGGGCATGGGCCCGGCGCTACAGCGGGTGATCGCGCACCGGCCCCGTCAGGGCGTGGTGGTCTTCAACCGCAGCACCGGCAACCCGGTTTCGCTGTGCACATCCTCGCGCTGCGGCAGCTCCTGCACGGCCTCCTTCACCGCATTCAAGGCCGGGTCGACGCCGCGCAGCGGGTGCCACATGCCGATCCATTCGAAGTGGCGCTCGTAGCGCAGGGTCTGCGCACTGCCCAGCCATAGCGGCGTATTGCCCGGTTGCAACTGCGCAGGGGCCGGCCACAGGCGCAGTACGTAGCGCTCATCGCGGTGTGTACCCGGGCGCACCATCAACAGCGCCTCCACGCGCGTGTCCAGCGTGGCGGGCAGCACCGGCAGCGCATCGGCGCCGGTGTTCTTGTCCAGCATCAGCAGCGCTTCCTGCCAGCCGGCCTGTTCCTGCCGCTTCCAGCCGCGTGCTTCCAGCTGCGCCTGCAGCGGGGCCAACGGGCCCGCCACCTGCACGTCCAGCGGCCAGCGCTGGTCGTCGTCGAACTCGTTGCGGCGCGCCGGCAGTGTCGCCCAGTCGTGCTGCCACCAGGCCTGCATGTCCATCGCCTGCGCGGCCGGCAGGGTCGGCTCGAAGCGTTCCAGCTTCACCGGGATGTTGCGCGGCGCGTACCACATCGCCGCCACGGCAAAGACACCGTAGAACAGCCACGCCACCGGCTTCACCCAGAACGAGCGGTTGAAGCGGCGGCGGTAGGCGATGCCCAGCACCAGCAGCCAGAACGTGCCGAACAGCATGCCGCCGATCACATCGCTCAGCCAATGCGCGCCCAGGTACAGGCGCGAGAAGCCGATGAGGCTGACCACGATGCCCGACACCAGGTACGGCCAGACGCGGGTGCGGCCGGGCATCTCGCGGGCGATCAGCACTGCGAAGAAGCCGAAGGTGATGGTGGCCATCGTCACCGACACCGACGGGAAGCCGAAGCCACTGCTGGCGTCGACCGGGCGCACCACATCGACGGTGGCACCGAGCAGCATGGTCAATGCGAGGCCGAAGGCAAGCGCGGCCAGCCAGTGCGCGGCCGCCATCCAGCGCCGGCGCCAGATCAGGTAGCCCATCGCCGCCGCAGTGGCCGGCAGCAGTACCTGCCAGGCGCCCAGCGAGGCCAGCGCGGCCATCGGGTAATCGGCCAGCGGGTTGCGCAGGGCCAGCATGGCCTGGTGCACCAGCAGGTCGATCGCCAGCGGTTCCCCGTGCGCGACCACCACGGTCAGCAGCGCGAACCAGCCCCAGCCCAGCACCAGCAGCATCAACGCCAGCATTGCCAGCGGCACCGCCTCGCGCCGCTTCGGGTCCAGCACACCGACGGTGTAGCGGCCCAGCGTCGGGTGGCGGTTGGACCAGTCGAGCAGCCGCGCCAGCCAGTTGTCCATGCGCGCGGCCGACCAGCGGTAGCCGTACAGCACGATGGCCCAGACCAGGCCGAGGATCACTGCCAGCAAGCCGACCACCACCACCAGTCGCCCGGCCACTGCGGCCACCGCGTCGTAGGCCTCGCCGAGCACCCAGCCCGGTGCCAGGAACAACACCGCCCACGAAATGCTGGCGATGCCGCTGGCCTGCATGTAGCGGCTGGCCGGCATTTTCATCATGCCCGCGATGGCCGGCACGAACGGCCGGATCGCGCCCACGTAGCGTGCCACCAGGATGCTCTTGAAGGCATTGCGGCGGAACAGGTTTTCGCCGCGGTCGAGCAGCTGCGGGTAACGGCTGAAGGGCCACACGCCACGCAGGCGGTCACCCCAGCGGCGCCCGATCCAGTAACTGATGCCATCACCGGCGAATGCGCCCAGTGCGGCGGCGGCCACCGCGTACGGCCCGGAGATCTGGCCCAGGCCGATGAACACGCCCACCGCGAACAGCAGCGGCAGGGCCGGCACGATTGCACCGAGAATGATCACCGCGTCGCAGAAGGCGATGAGGAAGATAACGGCACCCGCCAGCACGGGGTGAGCGGCAATCCACGCGAGCGTGGCGTCGATCCATGAAGAGTCCATTGCCCGATTATAGGGGCGTGAAGGTGACTGGTTCCCAGCCGCTTGGTGGCCGTTTGCAACCATCGCCATCGCCTAGAATGGGGTCATGCCGCATACGCCAGACACTCCACCGCATGCTTTGAAGGCCGACAGCTTCGGTCGCATCCTCCTTGTGGAAGGGCCGGCCGGCCCCTTCGTGCGCCGTGATCTGGGCGCCACACCACTGTGGTTGCGGCTGCCGGCCTGGTGGCTGGCCCGCCGCGAAGCGCGCGCGCTGCGCCATATCCATGGCATGGCCGATGTGCCGCAGCTGCTGGCGTGGGATGGCCGTCATCTCGATCGCAGCTTCATGGCCGGCGACGCCATGTACCAGCGTCCGCCCCGCGGCGACCTGGCCTGGTTCCGCGCCGCGCGTCGCCTGCTGCAGCAGCTGCATCGCAATGGCGTGGCCCACAACGATCTGGCCAAGGAAGCCAACTGGCTGGTGACCGAGGACGGCCGTCCGGCATTGATCGACTTCCAGCTGGCAGTGATCGGCAACCCGCGCTCGCGCTGGATGCGCCTGCTGGCCCGCGAGGACCTGCGCCACCTGCTCAAGCACAAGCGCATGTACTGCCGCGAGTCGCTCACCCCGGTGGAAAAGCGGGTGCTCAAGCGCACCTCGTGGGTGCGCGAACTGTGGTTCGCCACCGGCAAGCCGGTCTACCGCTTCGTCACCCGCCGCATCCTGCATTGGGAAGACAACGAGGGGCAGGGGCCGAAGCCGTGAGCACTGCGCAGGTGGTGACCGGCCCGCCAAGCGCGCGCAGTGTCCTGCGCCCACAGCTGGCCGGCGCCGACTTCGTGCATGCCTGCCAGGCAACGACCCATCGTGATGGACGCTCGGCCTTGCGGGCCTATCGCGATATGGCCGCGACCATTCCCGGCTGGTTCGATGGGCTGATGGCGCTGCGCAATCGCGGCATGCGCCTGCTCGGCATGAAGCACCTGGGCTCGTTGCGGGCGGTGCAGGGTGTTGCGGATCCTCAACCCGGGCAGCGGCTGGGCATCTTCACCCTGCAGTCGCTGGATGACGATGCCATCGTGCTGGAAGACGACGATCGCCACCTGCGTGTGCAGCTGGCCCTGCAGTGGCACGGCGACGTGCTGGAAGTGGCAACGGTGGTGCATACGCACAACGCGTTCGGGCGGGTGTACATGCTGCCGGTTGCACCCGTGCATCGGCTGATCGTGCCGCATCTGCTGAGGAAGCAGGTGCAGGGGTACCGGTAGATCCACGCCATGCGTGGATGCGCCCGCTGTCGGCCTTGATGTAGCGCCGAGCCATGCTCGGCTGCATTCAATGAGCCGAGCATGGCCCGGCTCTACAGGCGCCGGTGACCTTACGGCGTCGCCGGCACCACCTGCTGGCCAATGAAGTTGCGCTTGGCATCGAAGTCGTAGGCGATCTGCAGCTGGCCCACATCCGGGCAGGCGTGGCAGTCGCGCAGCGGCGTGCGGTACAGCAGGCGGATGCCGCCGTTCTCCAGCGGCGTGGCCCCGGCCGACTGCGCCGGTGCGAACGGCGTGGCCTGCGGGTGGTCCTTCAGCAGGGCCTGCACGGTGGGGTCGGCACGCAGGGTGTCGTCCAGCTGCACGGCATCCACATCGATGCGCTTGCCGGTGGCGTCGACCAGGCGGGTGCCCTCGTTGGTGTTGGCGCGGAACGGATACTCGACCGTGGCAATGCCCAGGCCTTCGTTCTCGTGCCAGGCCGTCACGTAGGCCAGCTCGCCGCTGGTGGACAGCTGTTCGGCGGCGGTGATCGCATCGGCGCTGGCGCCGCCGGCGCGCATCGCATCGCGCAGGCAATCACGCGTGGCCGCGTTCTCGCCCTGGCGGCAGGCGTTGAGGTCGCCATCCCACACCACTGCCTCGCTCCAGCGCAGCTTGCCGTCGGCGGCGGCTTTCTCTGCGCTGGGGGTGTCACCGGCAGGCGGCTCCTTGCCGGGTTCCGGCGAACGGCCCTGGCAGGCAGTCAGCAGGGCAAGCCCCAGAGCAGGCAGCAACAGGCGGGAACGGCGCATGGCGTGGACCTCGTGCGTTGACTGGAGGCCCGAGTATCGTCAAGGCCGGGTGAACTCCACGTCGGCGCGGCATACTAGCGGCTCATTGCATACGCTGGAGTGTGGAACGTGGGCAGTCTGCAGGGCAAAACGCTTTTCATCACCGGTGCCTCGCGCGGCATCGGCCTGGCCATCGCACTGCGCGCTGCGCGCGACGGCGCCAATGTGGCCATTGCGGCCAAGTCATCGGTGCCGAATCCGAAGTTGCCAGGCACCATCCATACCGCAGCCGAAGCCGTTACGGCGGCCGGCGGCCAGGGGCTGGCGCTGAAGTGCGATATCCGCGAGGAAGAGCAGGTACAGGCGGCGATTGCCGCCACGGTCGACACCTTCGGTGGCATCGACATCCTGGTCAACAATGCCAGCGCGATCTGGCTGCGTGGCACGCTGGATACGCCGATGAAACGCTTCGACCTGATGCAGCAGGTCAATTCGCGCGGCAGTTTCCTGTGCGCGCAGGCCTGCCTGCCGTACCTGCTGCAGGCGCCGAATCCGCACATCCTGACCCTGGCGCCGCCGCCGAGCCTGGAACCGAAGTGGTGGGGCGCGCACACCGGCTACACGCTGGCGAAGATGGGCATGAGCTTCGTCACGCTCGGCCTGGCCGCGGAATTCGGCCCGCAGGGTGTGGCGGTGAACGCGCTGTGGCCTCGCACGGTGATCGCCACCGATGCGATCAACATGATTCCGGGCGTCGATGCGGCCGGCTGCCGCACGCCGCAGATCATGGCCGATGCTGCGCACGCGGTGCTGGTGCGCGAGGCGGCGGGTTTCCACGGCCAGTTCCTGATCGACGATGACGTGCTGGCGCAGGCGGGTATCACCGATCTGTCCGGCTATGCGGTGGATCCGTCGCGACCGTTGTTGCCGGATCTGTTCCTGGACTGATCGCGCGTCGCCGGCAGAGGCCGAGGGCTGCGACCTTCGGCCTGCTGCGCTAGAATGCGCGGCTGTAATCGTTTTCAACAAGGACGTGAACCCATGTCACGCACTCTTTCCGTCGCGGCGCTGGCCGCTTCGCTGTCGATTGTCCTGGCTGCCTGCGGCAGCAGGGCGCCTGCAACCACTGGCGACGCCGGCCCTTCCAGCACGCCCGACGCCAGCGCGGCGCCGTCGGACACACAGCAGCAATTGACCGCCAAGCTCAACGCCTACATCGGCTGCTTCAACACGCTTGATTCGAAGACCCACGGCAGCATCGAGTCCTATACGCGCTGGATCAAGGACGTCGAGGCCGGCCCGACCGGGCGCGAGACCCAGGTGTACGGTCCGTTCGAGATCAGCGACTACGACATGAAGCAGTGCGATGGCCCCGTGACCGAGGCGATGGCTGCCAAGCCGGCGCTGGCCGAGCTCGATGCCGCTGCTGGCCATTACCAGCAGGCGCTGAAGGCACTGGTGCCGATCAGCAAGGAGGCGCACGACTACTACGATCGCCAGGACTACGAAGATGACCGGTTCGCCAAGGGCAAGCAGCTGCATGCGCCCTTGATGGCCGCCTTCAAGGAGTTCGTGGCTGCCAGCGCAACGTTCAACGCCGAGCTGGAGCGCCAGAACGACGCCGCCCAGCGCGAGCAGCTCAAGGCGCTGGAACAGGCCGAGGGGCGCACGCGCGAGTACTACCGTCTGGCGATGATGCTGGAAGCCAAGGCCATCATGGATCTGATGAGCGAGGACGATTTCGACCAGGCCAAGGCGCGCGAGCGTCTGGATGCGTTCAACCGCATTTCCGACGAAGCGCATGCGAAGGTGGCTGATCAGGAGCCGGGCAAGCTGGACTGGAACAGCTTCGAGCGTGAGGCCGAGAACTTCCGGCGCGAAGGCAAGGAGCGGCTGAAGCGCGTCAGCGAGAACACGCCCTATACCGATTTCGAACGGCGCATGCTCGATTCGCCCTCGATGGCGCCGAGCGGCTCTGCCAGCAAGCTGATGCAGGAATACAACTCGCTGGTTTTCCAGAGCAACCGCCAGTAAGCGGGAAGCTCAACGCGCTATTTTTGTCGCGATCGAGCAGGTCGATCGCGACATGACACGCCCCGCAGCCCCGAATGCCAGCACCTTCCCGAGGTGCTGGAGCGCGCGCTCGCGCCATGCAGGACGATGGCTGCAGTTTTCACTGGTGCAAGGAACTGATTTGAACGCATCCACACGCCTGATTCCCGTTCTCCTGCTCGGCGCGCTGGCCGGCTGCAACAGCCCGGCGGGGCTGGCGGTCGCCGACCCCGGGCTGGAGAAGGTGAACGCCTACATCGAGTGCTACAACGGCGTCGAACAGCCCATCCACGAAGGCTTCCAGACTTACACGGGCTGGATGAAGGACCCCAAGGCGGGGCCGACCGGCAAGGAAGCGCAGCCGCGCTCACCGGGCAAGCTGTTGTCGCACCGCGTCGAGTACTGCGGCCAGCCGCTGACCGATGCGCTGGCAAAGACCCCTGCCACGCCGCTGGATGCACCCGCGCGACAGTACCAGCAGGCATTCCAGGCACTGAACACCCTGATCGAGCGTGCCGATGGGTACTTCACCCGCGAGGACTATCGTCGCGATGGTGGCGAAGGGATGCGCAGCCAGCACGCCCCGTTGATGCAGGCCTATGCCGATTTCTTCAAGGCCAGCGAAGCGATGGATGCGGCGCTGGAAAAGAACGAGAACGATCGCCGCGCCGCCCAGCTGAAGCAGATCGAGGAAAGCGAAGGCCGCTCGCTGGCCTATTACCACCTGCGCCTTGTCGGCGATGGCAAGCAGCTGGCGATGGCGTTCCAGAGCGACGCGCCGGATGTTGCGGCGTTGCGCGGCCAGCTGGCCGACTATCAGGCGCTGGTGACGGAAATCCAGAACAGTGGTGTCGGCAAGGACGACCCGATGTGGGGCCATGTGCAGCGTTCGGCCGACAAGCTGGTGCGTACCGCCGGGCGCGGTGTGGAGCGTCTGGAGCAGGGCAAGCCGATCACCGCCGATGCGTTGGCCGCCGAGCGCAAGGCGTCGGGCAGCTGGCTCACCACCGATCCTGAAGGGGCACAGTCGACGATCCTGGACGCCTACAACGACCTGGTGACCACCAGCAACCGCATGCGCTGAGGGCGATCCACACAGGGCGTGGCCCCGTCCACGGTGGCACCGGGCCATGCCCGGCGCACACCCTGCGGGGTTGGCAGTGCCGGCCGCTGGCCGGCATGTGCCTCAATGGCTGAATGCGTCCGGCAGTTCACCGCCACACTTGCGGCAGTGGCGCGCATCCGGTTCATGCCCCTCCAGCCCGCAGTGCGGGCAGCCGCGCGCATCCCGGCGCGCCGCCAGTTCGGCTTCGCGCATGGTGCTGGCCAGTTCGGCGGTGTAGATGCCGGTCGGCACGGCGATGATGCTGTAGCCGATCAGGATCAGCACCGAGGTGACGAAGCGGCCAAGCACGGTCTGCGGCACGATGTCGCCGAAGCCGACCGTGGCCATGGTCACCACCGCCCAGTACATGCTGGCCGGGATGTTGGTGAAGCCGTGTTCGGGGCCCTCGATCACGTACATCAGCGCCCCGGCGATGATGGTGATGGTGATCACCGTGAACAGGAACACCAGCACCTTGCGCCGGCTGCGCCACAGCGACGTCATCAGGACGCCGCTTTCCTCGATGTAGCGGGTCAGCTTGAGGATGCGGAACACGCGCAGGATGCGCAGCGCACGCACCACCAGCAGGCTCTGCGCGCCCGGGATGAACATCGACAGGTACGCGGGCAGGATCGACAGCAGGTCGATGATGCCCCAGATGCTCACCGCGTAACGCAGCGGGCGCTTGACCACCGCCAGGCGCAGCAGGTACTCGGCGGTGAAGATGATCGTGAAGCCCCATTCCAGGATGTACAGGCCGGTGGACCATTCGGCATGCAGGTGCTGCACGCTGTCGATCATCACCACCAGGATGCTGGCAACGATCGCCACCACCAGGATCAGGTCGAAATTGCGCGAGGGCCGCGAGTCATGGCGGTAGATGATGTCGAACCACCGACGGCGCCAGCCGGTCTCGGTGGCGGGGTTGAGCTGGGGGGCGGAAAACGGTCGCATGGGCGCATTGTGCCGCAGGGGTTCCGGCGCGAGAATGGGCATTCCTGAACCCTGCCGACTGCCATGACCGCCGCGACCGATCCGCTGATTTCCCTTTCGCACTACTACCTGCCGGTCTACAAGCCCCGCCAGGTGGTGCTGGAGCGAGGGCAGGGCGCCCGCGTGTGGGACAGCCAGGGGCGTGAGTTCATCGACCTGGCCGCCGGTATCGCCGTGTGCGGCCTGGGCCACAACGATCCGGACCTGGTGGCCGCGCTGGTCGAGCAGGCCGGCAAGCTCTGGCACACCAGCAACGTGTTCTACAGTGCGCCGCCGCTGCACCTGGCCGAGGAGCTGGTGAAGGCCAGCCGCTTCGCCGAGCGCGTGTTCCTGTGCAATTCCGGCGCCGAAGCCAACGAAGTGGCGATCAAGATGGTCCGCAAGTGGGCCTCCAGCCAGGGCCGCCCGGCCGACAAGCGGGTGATCATCACCTTCCGTGGCAGCTTCCACGGCCGCACCCTGGGCGCGGTGACCGCCACGGCCCAGCCGAAGTACCAGGAAGGCTACGAACCGCTGCCCGGTGGCTTCCGCTACATCGATTTCAACGATGAAGTGCAGCTGGAAACCGCGATGGCCGCCGGCGACGTGGCAGCGGTGATGCTGGAGCCGATCCAGGGCGAGGGCGGCGTGATGCCGGCCAAGTCCGGCTTCCTCAAGCGCGTGCGCGAACTGTGCGACCAGCACAACGCACTGCTGGTGCTGGACGAGATCCAGGCCGGCATGGGCCGCACCGGCACGCTGTTCGCGCACTGGCAGGACGATGTAGTGCCGGACATGGTCACCCTGGCCAAGGCACTCGGCGGCGGCTTCCCGATCGGCGCGATGCTGGCCGGCCCGAAGGTGGCCGAGACCATGCAGTTCGGCGCGCACGGCACCACCTTCGGCGGCAATCCGCTGGCCGCTGCGGTGGCCCGCGTGGCACTGCGCAAGCTGGGCTCGGCGGAGATCGCCGCCAACGTCAGCCGCCAGTCCAAGGCGCTGCGCGATGGCTTCGCCCGCATCAACGACGAGTTCGGTGTGTTCAGCGA
This sequence comes from Stenotrophomonas sp. PI_27, assembly GCF_027854495.1. Taxonomy (NCBI): domain Bacteria; kingdom Pseudomonadati; phylum Pseudomonadota; class Gammaproteobacteria; order Lysobacterales; family Lysobacteraceae; genus Stenotrophomonas; species Stenotrophomonas sp. PI_27. The sequence continues at coordinate 68,263 of NZ_JAJNOF010000008.1, read as the reverse complement.
CGTGCGTGGCCGCGGCCTGATGCTGGGCGCGGTGCTGGGCAAGGACTTCGCCGGCCAGGCCGGTGCGATCCTCGACCATGCCGCCGAGCACGGCCTGCTGACCCTGCAGGCCGGCCCGGACGTGCTGCGCTTCGTGCCGTCGCTGAACATCACCGACGAAGAAGTGGCCGAAGGCCTGAAGCGCCTGCGCGCGGCAATTGCCGCGTTCATCGCCGCGCGCTGAAGCCAGGGTGCCGGGGTCAGAGCCCTCTCCTGCGGAGAGGGCTCTGACCCCGATCAGCTCACCGCGTAACGCTTCAATACCTTGCCCAATCCCCGGCCATCGCGCACGGTCTCCGCGTGCAGGCCGGCAGCGCGCGCGCCACGCACGTTGGCGAACAGGTCATCGACGAACAGCGTGCGCGAAGGCGCCACGCCCAGCGCGTCCAGCGTGCGCAGGAACACCGCCGGTGCGGGCTTGCGCAGGCCGAAATCCGCGCTGCAGAACACGCGACCCTGCAGCGCAGGGAACAGTTCCGGCAGCAGGGCGGGCAGCGCCTGTACCATCAGCGCGCCGTTGTTGGTGAGTACGGCCATCGGCAGCTGCAGGCCCTGCAGCCGCTGCAGCACGGCCGCCTGCGGATGGCTGGCGGCCTGGCGTGCCGCGATCCATGTCGCGACATCGACGGTCCTGCCCAGGCGCTCCCCCAGCCGCGCCAGATAGGCCGGGCCGTCCAGCGTGCCGTCGTCATGCGCCGCCTCCAGTCCGCTGTCATACAGCGCGGCCTGCACGGCCTGGGTCGGAACCTGCAGTGCGTTCGCCAGCTGCAGCACGCGTTGTGCGCGCTGGTACTGCACCAGCACGCCATCCACATCCAGCAGCAACAGGTCGATCCGCATCGGCCGAGCATGCCATCGCGGTGGATGCGCGGAAACCCTGGAGTGGACGTGCGACAGACGGTCGCAGCCGAGGGCGCAGGCGGGTGCCTAGAATGGCACTTGAATCCGCAGGAGAGGCAACGATGAAGGCTTGGCTGGTGGCAATGGGACTGGGCGCGGTGATGCTGGCGCCGTCGGCGATGGCACAGGTGTGTGCGGTGAGCATCGACAGCACCGACCAGATGAGCTTCAGCAGCCGCGAGATCAAGGTTGCCGCTGATTGCACCGCCGTGGACCTGACCCTGCGCCATACCGGCAAGCTGGCCGCTACCGCGATGGGCCACAACTGGGTGCTGACCCGCACGGCCGATTACCAGCCGGTGGCGATGGCGGGCATGCGCATGACCCTGGCCGACAGCTACCTGCCGAAGGCCGACAAGCGCGTGCTGGCGCATACCAAAGTGATCGGTGGAGGCGAGACCACCCGTGTGCGTTTCTCCACCCAGGGCCTGCAGAAGGGCGCTGACTACACCTTCTTCTGCTCGTTCCCCGGCCACTTCGCGATGATGAAGGGCACCTTCGTCTTCGGCTAGAAAAAAGGGGACGGAGGGGATTAAGTCGTTTGTGCACAAACGACTTAATCCCCTCCGTCCCCTTTTTGTGATCAGCCCTTGGCGGCCCGGAACGCTACGCGTGCGGCGGCGAGGGTGGCCTCGATCACCGCGTCATCGTGGGCGCTGGACAGGAAGCCGGCCTCGTACGCCGACGGTGCCAGGAACACGCCCTGGTCGAGCATCGCGTGGAAGAAGCGGTTGAACGCCGGGATGTCACAGGCGGTGGCCTGCGCATAGGTCTCGACCTTCTCGCTGGTGAAGAACAGCCCGAACATCGCGCCCACGCGGGTGGTGGTCACCGCCACGCCGGCTTCGGCGGCGGCCGCTTCCAGGCCGGCACACAGGCGTGCGGTGCGCTCGGCCAGGTCGGCGTGGAAGCCCGGCTGCTGGATCAGCTCCAGCATCGCCAGTCCGGCGGCCATCGCCACCGGATTGCCGCTGAGCGTGCCGGCCTGGTAGATCGGGCCGGCTGGGGCGATCTGCTGCATCAATTCGCGGCGACCGCCGTAGGCACCTACCGGCATGCCACCGCCGATGATCTTGCCGAAGGTGGTCAGGTCCGGGGTGATGCCGTAGTGCGCCTGTGCGCCGCCGAGGGCGACGCGGAAACCGGTCATCACTTCGTCGAAGATCAGCAGCGCGCCATGCTGCGTGCACAGTGCGCGCAGGTGCTGCAGGTAGCCCTCGCGCGGCGGGATGCAGTTGGCATTGCCGACCACCGGTTCGATGATCAGCCCGGCAATGTCGTCGCCCTGCTGCGCGAACAGCGCGGTGGCCGCTTCGAAGTCGTTGTAGGGCAGGGTCAGGGTCAGTTCGCTCAGCCCGGCCGGGACGCCCGGCGAGGTTGGCACGCCCAGGGTCAGCATGCCGCTGCCGGCCTTCACCAGGAACGAGTCGCCGTGACCGTGGTAGCAGCCTTCGAACTTGACGATGCGGTTGCGGCCGGTGGCGCCACGCGCCAGGCGGATCGCCGACAGCGTGGCCTCGGTGCCGGAGTTGACCATGCGCACCATCTCGCACGACGGCACCAGGCGGGTGATGGTCTCGGCCATAGTGACTTCGGCCGCGCACGGCGCACCGAAGGACAGGCCATTGTCGATCGCCTTCTTCACCGCCTGGCGCACGGCCGGGTGGTTGTGGCCGACGATCATCGGGCCCCAGGAGCCGACATAGTCGATGTAGCGGTTGCCGTCGACGTCGTACAGGTAGGCACCGTCGGCGCGTTCAACGAAGAACGGCTCGCCGCCGACCGACTTGAACGCGCGCACCGGCGAATTGACGCCGCCCGGCAACAGCTGCTGGGCGCGGGAGAACAGGGCGTGGGACTGGTCGTGGTTCATGGGGAATATCCTGGGCGTTACGCGAACTGGGCGAGGAAGGCGCGCTGGGTCGCGACCGGGTCTTCGGCGGCGAACACGCTGCTGACCACGGCGACCAGATCGGCACCGGCGTCGATGATGGGCCCGACATTGTCCGGCGTCAGCCCGCCGATCGCCACCCGCGGCACGCCCAGTGCGGCGCTTTGCCGCAGCAGGTCGGTATGCGCGCGGCTGGTGGTGATCTTGGTAGTGGTTGGGAAAAACGCGCCGAAGGCCACGTAGCTGGCGCCGGCGGCCACGGCCCTCTCGGCATTGGCCAGCTGGTCATAGCAGGAGGCGCCGATGATGGCCTCGGGGCCGAGCAGGGCGCGCGCGCTGGGGATGTCGCCGTCGGTGCCGCCCAGATGCACCCCCGCCGCGCCAACGGCCTTGGCCAGCGCCGGGTCGTCGTTGACGATCAGCGGCACGCCGTATTCCGCGCACAGCGCCTGCAGGGCGATGGCCTGCTCCCGCCGCAGCGCGCCGCTGGCGGTCTTGTTGCGGTATTGCAGCCAGGTAGCGCCCGCGGCCAGCAGCGGCGCGGTACGGGCCAGCAGGCGCGCGGTATCGGGCTCGTCCGGGGTGATCAGGTAGACGCCGCGGGGCGCCGGGGAAGCAGAAGTCATCGATGGCTACCGGTGAGTGGACCGCGATGGGACAATGGCGGCCCGTGAATCCAGCCCCGATTATCCGATGAGCGATGCCACCCCCACCACCTTGCGCACCTGGATGTGCGTGGTCTGCGGCTTCCTGTACAGCGAAGCGGAGGGCCTGCCGGAGGAGGGCATCGCGCCGGGGACGCGCTGGGAGGACATTCCAGAGACCTGGACCTGCCCGGACTGCGGGGTCACCAAGGCCGATTTCGAGATGGTCGAGGTCGATTGACCTAGCCTTGGGTGTGGGCCGTTGGTCCACACGGCGGCACCCTCAATGCAGCCGCGGCATCGGTCCGCCCAGGTCGATCAGCTTCTCCCGCAGCCACTGCGCGTCGCTGGCTTCCGGGTTGCGCTTCAGGTACTGCCCCAGATCGTGGCGGGCGCCGGCCAGGTACTCCAGCTGCAGGTAGGCCAGGCCACGGTCACGGAGCGCGTCGTCCTGCTCCGGGGCCAGCTTCAGCAGGCGGTCGGCACTGCGTGCCGCGCGGTCCCATTCGCCCGCCTCGGCGTATACACCATGCAGGTTGCGCAGCATGCGCATCAGGATTGCGCGCGCCGGCGCCGGGTCGAGGATCTGCGCCAGCACCTGGTCGTCGGGCATCTGCCCGCCAAGATGTGACTTGGCCCGTTCCCGCAGTTCGTCCACGTCCAGCGGACGGCCGCCGTTGAACGGGTCCATCACCAGCACGCCGTCGTCCACCGGCAGGCGCACCAGGAAGTGGCCGGGGAAGGACACGCCATCGAGCGGAATGCCCAGCCGGCGCGCGACTTCCATCTGCACCAGCGCCAGCGAGATCGGGTTGCCCAAGCGGCGCTCGAACACCTGGTTGAGGTAGCTGTTGCGCGGATCGTAGTACTTGTCGTGGTCGCCGCTGTAGCCCAGCTCGTCGAACAGGTGGCGATTGATCGCCGCCATCTTCAGCGGGCTGTTGTCGATGCTCTCCACTTCCGAGCGCAGGTGCTCGACATGGCTCTGGATCAGCGCGTCGTAGGTCGACGGCTGCAGATCGGGATATTCATCGCGCGCGATCAACAGCGCGGTCGGCAACAGTGGCAGTGCCTCGTCTTCGAGGTCGGCCAGTGCATCCCAGTCGGGGAGTGTGATCCGGTCCTGCATGGCCACAGACTGGCGTCATTCGCGTGCGGTTTCAAGCGGTGCCGCGTGAAAGATGCAGGGGCCGGATCCCTTCCGCGTGCGAAAGGGATCTGGCCCCGATCGGGACCCCGGCCGGGTTGCCGGCCAGCGGCCGGCACTACCGTGGGTGCCGGCCGTATCGTTTACTTTTCGATGCCCGGGCCGAATTTCAGCTCCGTGCCGTCCTTGAGCTGCAGCTTCTCGGCCTGGCCGGCGTTGAGCTCCAGCACATAACGCGCCGGGCCGCCGCTGGGGTAGGGCGGGCACATGTCGCCGGCCGAGCACGGCGGCACGTCGCGCTGCTGGCTGACCAGCCTGCGCTGGTTGTCGAAGTACAGGATGTCCAGCGCGATCTTGGTGTTCTTCATCCAGTACGCCTGCATCTCCTCGCGGTCGTGGATGAACAGCATGCCGTGGTCGGCCGCCATCTGGTCGCGGAACATCAATCCGCGGGCGCGGGTCTCATCGTTGGTGGCCAGCTCCACCTGGTAGCGGGCGCCCTCCAGTTCGACCCAATGGCGGGCCGCGTCGGTGGCACAACCGGCCAGGGCCAGCAGCGGAAGCATCAGCAGCGAACGCAACAGCGACATCATCAGGATCCTTCTGAAGGGTCAGAGCACGACCGGCGGTTCGCCGCCGACGATCACCACATCGGCGCGACGCCGCGCGAACAGGCCCACACAGACCACGCCCGGCAGCTGGTTGAGCTCGCGCTCCAGCTTTTCCGGATCGGTGATCTGCAGGTTGTGGATGTCCAGGATCTGGTTGCCGTTGTCGGTGACCACGCCTTCGCGCCAGGTCGGCTGGCCGCCGGTCATGTCGCGGATCTGGCGGGCGACCAGGCTGCGCGCCATCGGGATGACTTCCACCGGCAGCGGGAACCTGCCCAGCACCGGCACCTGCTTGCTCGGGTCGACGATGCAGATGAAGCGCTCGCTGGCCTCGGCGATGATCTTCTCGCGGGTCAGTGCGGCGCCGCCGCCCTTGATCAGGCACTTGTTCGGATCGCACTCATCGGCGCCGTCCACGTACAGCGACAGGTTGCCGCTGTGGTTCAGCTCGATCACCTCGATGCCGTGCTGCTTCAGGCGCGCGGTGCTCTGCTCGGAGCTGGACACGGCGCCCTTGATGCGGTGCTGGATGCGGGCCAGGGCATCGATGAAATAGGCCACGGTGGAACCGGTGCCGACACCGACGATCATGCCGTCTTCGACGTATTCGATGGCTTTCTCGGCGGCCAGGCGCTTGGCTTCGGACATGGGAGAACTCTCAGGCAGGGAATCAGGATTTCTTTTCCAGCGACAGCAGCAGCTTCCACTGCGCGGCGGTCACCGGGAACACCGACAGGCGGTTGCCCTTGGCAACCAGCGGGAAGCCTTCGCCCAGTTCCTCGGCGTGCAGCTTGATCTCGTCCAGCGCGATCACCTGCTTCAGCTTGCGGTCGAAGGCCACGTCCACCAGCATCCAGCGCGGGTTCTCGCGCGTGCTCTTGGGGTCGTGGTAGTCGGATGTTGGATCGAACTGGGTGTCGTCCGGATAGGCGGTGCTGGCCACCGTGGCCAGGCCGACGATGCCCGGCACCTTGGTATTGGAGTGGTAGAACAGGATGCCGTCGCCGACCTGCATGCCATCGCGCATGAAGTTGCGCGCCTGGTAGTTGCGCACCCCGTTCCAGGGTTCGACCTTGACCTTGGCCAGGTCATCGATGGAGAAGGCGTCCGGTTCGGACTTCATCAGCCAGTAGCGCTTGCGGGCGGTCATGCGTTCACGGGGGCAGCGGAGGGGAACAGGGTGCCGTCTTCGGTGCAGATCGCATCCACCGGCACGTCCCACGACGCCACCGGCAAGGACTCGACCTGCTGCACCGCGAACGCAGCACCGACCAGCCAGGGCGGCGCCGGCCGGTCATGGCGGAAGGCGAAGCTGCGATCATACCAGCCGCCCCCCATGCCCAGCCGCCGGCAGTGGGCGTCGAACCCCACCAGCGGGGCCACCACCAGCGCCATCTGCGCCGGTTCCAGCGTATCGTCCAGCGCCACGTCCGGTTCGGGAATGCCGTAGCGGTTGCTGGTCAGCGCCTGCCCCGGCCGCCACGGCGCGAAGCGCAGCACGTCGCCGGCCAGCACCGGCAGGCAGTAGGTGAGGCCTTCGGGCAGTTGCAGCTGCCAGCGGTGCAGGGCGATTTCGCCATCCAGCGCCCAGTAGCCGGCCACGGCGCCTTCGCGCGGGGCGAACGGCAGGGCCAGCAGGGCATCGGCCAGCGATTCGGCGGCAGCGATGCGCTCACCGGCGGAGAGGTCGCGGCGGCGTTGCCGCAGGTCGTGGCGCAGGGCCTGGCGCGGGTCGGTCATGGCAGCGTGCGGCAAGGATCAGCCGTCATTGTGCCGGAAAGAACAAGGGCGACGCCCGAAGACGCCGCCCTTGCTGGAATATTGCATTCTCCGCAATGTCGATGCATGCGAAACGACCTTGAACCCGGGGGCTCAAGTGGGAACGCTGGAGAACCATCGGGCTTCCCGCTACAAGGCGGACCTGCACTCCCGGCGCTGTCGCGCTCCCGGTGTCGTTCTTAAGGGACAAGGCGAATGTTTGCACATGCCGTCGAGTACCGCAGAGAACGCGTGGCCATTATAGCCAGCGTGCAGGATCTGGATAGGCCGTTCGTCGGCAACAGTCCGTGCCAATTCAGATATGCGAAAAGGGGACGGAGGGGATTAAGACGTTTCCGGCACGGATGGGGCGAATGCGCCTTAATCCCCTCCGTCCCCTTTTTCTAGGGGGTGCCGTCGATCGCGCGGTCCAGGCGCCGGTTCAGGTCGGCCAGGGTCTGTTGCAGGGCCACCGCCTGGCGGGCGTTCTCGTCGCGCAGCAGCTGCAGTTCGTGAGCCAGGTTGAGCGCGGCCAGCACGGCGACGCGGTCGACGGCGGCCATGCGGTTGCTGCCGCGGATCTCGCGCATGCGCGCGTCCAGCAGGCGCGCGGCTGCCATCAGGCTGTCGCGTTCATCTCCGCCGACCCCCACGGTGTATTCACGATCGAGGATGCGGACACTGACCGGTTCGGCGCTCATGTGTGCTGCTCCAGGGATTTGAGCCGGCTGATCATCGCTTCCACCCGCGAGCGCGCCTGTTCGTTCTTGGCCAGCAGCGTCGAACGCTCCGCCACCAGCTGCTCCTGCTGGTGGCGCAGGCTGCGGTTCTCCTCGGCCAGGCGCTGGTTGCGTTCAAGCAACGCTTCCACGCGGGCGGCGAAGTCCTGCAGCTGGGCAAGGGGATCGGCGGGTTCCATGCAGGCACGATAGGCAAGCCGGGCAAGGGCGGTCAAGCGCTGTCGCAGCAAGGCCGGAGGGCTACCGGGAGGATGCCGCCGGGTTGCTACACTACGGGGTCTCACGGGCGCGCGCGTGCGCGCCCCGGGTTTCCTTTCCGAACGAGCCGCACGATGACCGAACTTCCCTCCGTCGACGACGTTACCCGCGCCAGCCAGGCGTTGGGCCTGGGCGCCACCGCTGCCGAACTGCATGGCGCGCTGTGCGGCTGGCTGGCCGCCGGCGGTGCCCCCGGCAACGATTGGCCGGCACGCGTGCTGGCCGACGACAACCTGCCGCCCGTCGCTGCCGACAGCGTGCTGGGGCAGCTGCTGCAGGCCACCATCAAGCAGCTGGAAGACCGCGACTTCGCCTTCGAGCTGTTGCTGGCGGACACCGATGAGGTCTCCGCGCAGGCCGATGCCATGTTCAGCTGGACCCGCTCCTTCCTGGGCGGCTTCGGCCTGGGCAGCGGCGGCCGTCGCCCGGCCTTGTCCGAAGAGGGTGAAGAAGCGCTGACCGACATGGCCAGCCTGGCGCGCGCCTCCAGCGAGGATTTCGAGGCCGGCGGCGATGATGACGACGAAGCCCTGTCGGAGATCGAGGAGTTCATCCGCGTGGCGGTGCTGCTGCTGCACGGTGACGTGGTGCTGGCTTCGCGCCATCGTCAGCGCCTGAACTGATGGACATCAAGCAGCGCACCGGCATTGCGGCCGGCGAGTACAAGCGTCGCCGCCGCCAGCTGATGGACATGGCCGGCGAGGACGCGATCCTGGTGTTGCCGGCCGCGGCCGAAAAGGTGCGCAGCGTCGATACCCATTATCCGTTCCGGCAGGATTCGGATTTCCAGTACCTGAGCGGCTTCCCGGAACCGGAAGCAGTGCTGGTGCTGATCCCGGGCCGCCGCCACGGCGAGGCCATCCTGTTCTGCCGCGAACGTGATGCCGAGCGCGAAGCCTGGGATGGCAGCCGCGCCGGCCAGGAAGGCGCGGTGGCGCAGTACGGCATGGACGATGCCTACCCGATCGACGATCTGGACGACATCCTGCCGGGCCTGCTGGAAGGCCGTTCGCGCGTCTACTATCACTTCGGCCGCGACGCCGACTTCGACCTGAAGCTGATCGGCTGGGTCAACCGCGTGCGCTCGCAGGTACGCCATGGCGCGCAGCCGCCGCACGAGTTCCTGGAACTGGGCCACCTGCTGCACGAGCAGCGCCTGTTCAAGTCCGGTGCGGAAGTGGCGTTGATGCACCACGCGGCGCAGATCAGCGTTCGCGCCCATCTGGCAGCGATGAAGGCTGCCAGGCCGGGCATCCACGAGTACGAACTGCAGGCCGAACTGGAACGCGTGTTCCGCGCCAGCGCTGCGGTGCCGGCGTATTGCAGCATCGTCGGTGCGGGCCGCAACGGTTGCATCCTGCATTACCGGGACAACAGCGCGCGTTCGCGCGACGGCGAGCTGGTGCTGATCGACGCCGGTGCCGAGTACCGTGGCTACGCCAGCGACATCACCCGTACCTTCCCGGTGAATGGCCGCTTCAGCGCCGAGCAGCGCGCGCTGCACGACCTGGTCGGCGAGGCGCAGGCGGCGGCGCTGGCCCAGGCCAGGCCGGGCGTGCCGTACGAGGCCGGTCACCTGGCCGCGGTGCAGACGCTGACCGAGGGCCTGCTGCGGCTGGGCCTGCTGAAGGGGACGCTGGAAAAGAACCTGTCCGAAGGCCTGTACCAGCGCTTCTACCGGCACAAGACCGGGCACTGGATCGGGCTGGACGTGCACGACGTGGGCGATTACCGCCTGGCCGGTGACTCGCGCCTGTTGGAGCCGGGCATGGCGTTCACCATCGAGCCGGGGTTGTACATCGGCGTGGACGATACGACGGTGGAACCGCGCTGGCGCGGCATCGGCATCCGCACCGAAGACGATGTGCTGATCACCGATGACGGCCATCGCGTGCTGACCGAAGGCCTGGCGCGCAGCGCCGACGAGATTGAAGCGGTGATGGCGGGGTAAGGGGTTGTTCTGCAGGGCTTGCAGCCCTGCACCCGCTGCAAGCCAGAGCAACAGCAACAGCAACAGCGGGCTATCCGTAGGATGGCGGGGCACTGTGGGTGTGCGGGGACGCCGTGAACCCGTCCATGGGGGCTTGGTCGCGGCATCCATGCCGCTCACACCCCGCAAACCCACAGTGCCCCGCCTTCGACAGGTTCACGCGGCTGTTGGTGGGTGCCGACCGTTGATCGGCACATCTGTCAGATATCGAATGAATCATCCACGCATGGTGTGGATCTACCGGCAACTGCGGTTGTTGGTAGGTGTCGACCTTGGTCGACACAGAGCGAGCGTAGCAAGCGACCCGCTTTTGCTTTTCTTTTTTCTTTTCCGTGGTTGGACGCGCGCAGGAAACTGTCAAAGGTGGGGCGGGTGGGCCATGCAGGGGCGTTGGCGCCTTGGATGGCGCCATCGAGCTTACAGGGACGTACTTGCAGCGTCCCCTGCATGGCCCACCCGCCCCGCCAAGCGCGGCTTTTGCTCCAAGCGCCCAACCACGAGGGGCTCAGTCGTTCGCCGCGGCAAACGCCGGCCGCGTCAGGTTGTCCGCTTCGCCCTCGGTGCACAGCACTTCGTCTTCGATGCGGATGCCACCATACGGACGGAAGAAGTCCACCCGGTCCCAGTTGATCGCATCACCATGACCGGCGTCCTTCACTTCGTTCAACAGCATGTCGATGAAGTACAGGCCCGGTTCGATGGTCACCACCATGCCCGGTTCCAGCACTCGGGTCAGGCGCAGGTACGGATGGCCCGCCGGACGCTCGATGCGGCCACCTTCGTCGCTGGCAGCGAAGCCGGCCACGTCGTGCACCTGCAGGCCGATCAGGTGGCCGATGCCGTGTGGGAAGAATGCGGCGCTGACGCCGGTCTCCAGCGCGGTCTGCGGCGACACCTTGATCACGCCGAAGTCCTTCAGCACCGCCATCAGCGAAAGATGCGCGTCCACGTGCAGCTGCTTGTAGTCGAAGCCCGGCCGCACCGCCGCGCACATCTGCTGCTGGGCAGCGTCGACGGCGGCGATCATCGCCGCAAACTCGTCGTGGCCCCGCGCTGCGTAGGTGCGGGTGATGTCGCTGGCGTAGCCGTGCGCGCTGGCACCGGCATCGATCAGGAAGCTGCGCAGTGGCTGCGGTGCCTTGCGGCCCAGCTCGGTGTAATGCAGCACGGCGGCGTGCTCGTTCAACGCTACGATGTTGCCGTAGGGCAGCTCGTTGGCGTCCTGGCCAACCGCCTGGCAGTACGCCATGTGGATGCTGAACTCGTCGGCGCCGTTGCGGAACGCGGCTTCGGCGGCGCGGTGGCCGCGCACGCCCAGCACCTGCGCCTGGCGCATCAACGCGATCTCATAGGGCGTCTTGCTGCCGCGGTGCCATTCCAGGTAGTTCACCACCGGTGCCGGGTTGTTCGGCACGTAGCTGCCCAGCGCGCTCTGCGGCTCGCCGAGGATCGCGCAGCGCGACGGGTCGGCCGGCAGCAGGGCCAGCGCCTCTTCCGGCGTGCGGATGATGTGGATATCGAAATGGTCCACCCACCAGCCGCTGGGAGCGTCGGGCACCACGTGCCAGTAGTCGAAGGGCTGGTGGAAGATCACCGCCGGGCGCTTGCCGGGGCTGAACACGATCCAGCTGTTGGGCACGCGGGTAAGCGGCAGCCAGGCCTTGAACTGCGGATTGACCGCATACGGGTAATCACGATCGTCGAACACCTGGTAGTGCAGGGTGCCGCTGGGCACCACTAGGTGGTCGAAGCCGCCGCGCGCCAGCGCCTGCTCGGCACGTCGGCACAGCACGGCCAGGTGGTCGGGATACAGGGCGCCGGGGTCTTGCTGGTTCATTGCGATGGCTCGACACGGAAAACGGCCCTAGATTCTGCCGCATACCGCAAAAAACCGCTGTGCTGGAACCGGCACTCAGGCCGTCGAAACCGGCCCCTCGTCGCTGTCTTCGCCGATCCACTGGCGCAGCAGCTGCCGATGTTCGCGGGACAGGGTGAGGAAGCGGAAGCCTGTCCAGCTCTGGCCGGGCACATGCGCCGGCTCGCTCCACAGCAGGTGCACGCCGACGTCAATGGCCTCGTGGCGGCCGTCACCGATCGGCAGCGGGAAGCGGAACTGGTACAGCGCGTCCTCGCGCAGCGGGGTGCTGGCCAGCATCAACATGCCGGTCTCGGAGACATTGCCGAGCCGGCCCACCACGCATTCGCGCATCTGGTCGGTGACCGGCACCAGGTCGGAGACCTGGCGACGCGGCGCGCGGCGGGTGTCCTGCGGCGGTTGCACGTTCAAACGGACGCCTCCTTGTAACGGCCGCCAGCCAGCGCACGCAGTGCGCCGAGGCTGGCCTGCCATGCGCGATCGACCAGCCGGCCCTTGTCTTCGGTGACCAGCTGCGCGCGTCCGGCGCTGATCTGCCGGGCCAGCGTATCGAGGTCGGTATCGGCGATCTTCTGCCCGCGCGGATTGACGAACAGGGCGTGGCCGGTCAGCAGGCTGTACCAGGACAGGCGTTGGCGGCGCAGGGTGCCGTCACCGTTGTCGATGTCGAACCAGCTGCCAAAGGGCAGGGTCACCAGCTGCTGGTAGGCCGCCTCTTCGGCGCTGCTGCGCGGCGTGCGCGGGGCATCGGCGCTGCCGCTGGCAGCATGTTCGCCCAGTCGTGCACGTGCCTTCAGGCGCGCACTGAGTTCGGTGCGCGAGGTGCTTTCATCCTCGCCTCCTGGCGTGGCCAGACGGCGCGCAACGGCGGCGGCTTCCTCGGCGTGATAGCCGACCTGCACGAGCGCCGATTCCACCTCGCTGGCCAGCACTGCATCGGTGCCACCGTTGGCATCGACGGCCTGCGCGGTCACCGCGGCGATGCGCTCCGTCTGCAGCAGGCGTTCCTGCCACTGCGGCGAATCGTCGCCATGGCGCAGGCGGGTGAGGGTCAGTGCATCGGCCCACGCCTGGCGCAGCAGGGTCTGCACGAAGCGCGGCGGCGCCTGCAGGTCACAGCACTGGTCGATCTGCGCATTGGCCTGGCGACGCGCCAGTTCCAGCCGTTCCTTGCCGCGTGCGGCCTCGACGTGGCGGCGCTCGGCCAGCTCGGCGCGATGGGCCGCCGCGCGCTGGTGCTGCTGCACGTCCTCATTGGCGCTGGCGAAGGCTTCGGGCGAACGCGCGTCCTGGCCAAGCAGGCCCTGCACGCTCTGCGCCATGCGCTGCAGCAGCTGGGGGTCCACATCATCGTCGCCCAGCCAGTGGGCGCCGACTTCGGCGATCTGGTTGAGCAGTTCGCGTGCGGGATGCTCGTCGCGCACGAAGAAGCCGGGATCGGCCATCGCTGCACGCGCCAGCGGCACCTGCAGGCGCGCCAGCAGGGCCGCCGGCACCGGATCGGGGCGCTGCTGCTGCTGTACCTGCTGCATCAGCAGGCGCAGCAGCTCGAGATTGTCGCGGTCGTGGCTGCCCAGCTGGGCCTGTGCGCCGTGCTCGCTACGCAACTGGGCGACCACCGCAGCCTCCAGGTCGGCGACCCCGGTGGCCGCGCTGGACTGGGCCTGCAGGCGCGCGAGAACCGCATCGACGGCCGCGCTGGGCACCGCAGCGTGATCGGCAGCCGGCGCCGATGCATGGCGGGCCTGCTGCAGCAGTTCATGCAGCACGCTGCCGGTGGCCGTGGTCACGCCAGCGGTGGCTGCGCCCGGCGTACCCGCATCGTTGAAGGCATCCTGCACCAGGTTCGACCATGAACCGGCGGGCGCGGAGCCGTTCCAACCGGTCAGTGGCGCGGCGGCACGCTTGGCAGGCTGGGTTGCGCGGCCGCCACCCACCGACTGGGTAATGATCCGACGGGTGCTTGCTGAGCGCGCCAGGTACGGGGTGTAGACCAGCCCCGGCAGCACGCCGTGCTGGGCCAGCAGCGCATTGGCGCGGTCCAGCACATCGCCCAGGCGCTCCAGCACCTGCCGCTCGAAGCTGCGGTACAACGCAAGCTGCACCTCCACGCCCAGGGCGTCCTGTTCGGCGATCCGGCGCACCATCGCGCACAGGGCCTGCGGTGCCAGTGGCAGGGTGTCGGCCTCGAAGGCGGGCGCCGCTGCAAGCACGCCCAGGCGTTGGCCCAGCAGGTTCAGCGAATTGGTCGAGCGCAGGGTTTCGCGCCGGACCATCTCGGTCAGCAGCAGGTCGCGGTCCACCTCGTGCTCATCGACCAGCGACAGCCCGAGCATGCCTGGCAGGGGCGGCGGGGTGGCGTGCGCTGCCGAAGCGGTGGACGGCTCGCGCAGGCCCGCCAGAGCCTCGGCGACGGCATCAAGCATGCGGTCGGCGAAATGGCCGGCGAAGGCGTGCAGCTGGCCGCGCTGCGCCATCAGGTCCGCCTGCTGCATGGGATTGCGTGCACGGTCGGCGTCGTGCAGCAGCGTCTGCTCCAACGCTTCGACGGTCAGGATCAGCGGCGCGGCCAACGTTTGCCGGCACAGGCCGATCAATGCGCCCAACAGCTCGCGCACCCGCGGTGGCAGGTCGCTGGCGGCCAGGCGGGCCTTGTCGGCAGGGGTGATGGAAAAGACAGCTGACATCGGCGAGCGGTACCCGGATTCCCGCGGATCGATCGAGTGAATCTACCGTGTCGGCCGCAGTCAGCGCTACTTTAGGGTGAATGCGCGTACGGGGCGCGGCCATGCCCGACGCATGAACGGTAGTGCCGGCCGCTGGTCGGCAGAACCGTCTTTACCGGGCTGCCTGCCAGCGGCCGGCACTACCCGGTATGGCGCAGGGCTTATTCCTCCAGGAACAGGCTCACCACGTCGTTGGTGAACCGGCGGCCCAGCTCGGTCGGCTGCACGTGGCCCTCCGCCACGTCCAGCCAGCCGCGCTGGACGGCCTCGGCCAGCGGTGCGTCCAGCACGCTGCGCGGCAGCCCGGTGCGCGACTCGAAATCGCGCAGGCCGAAACCTTCGTGCAGGCGCAGCAGGTTGAGCATGTACTCGAACGGCAGGCGCTCGGCTGCGATCACATCGTCGCCACCGAACGAGGCCGGCGTGCCGGCGCTGTCCAGGTAGGCCTGCGGGTGCTTCAGTTTCCAGCGGCGCAGCACGTGTTCTTCGGCGCCCGAGCTGATCTTGCCGTGCGCGCCGGCACCGATGCCCAGGTAATCGCCGAAGCGCCAGTAGTTCAGGTTGTGCGCGCTCTGCCGGCCAGGGCGCGCGTACGCGCTGACCTCGTACTGGCCGAAGCCGGCCTGCGCCAGCAGCGCCTGGCAGTGCTCCTGCATGTCCCAGGCGTGGTCTTCATCGGGAATGCCCTGCGGCGGCCGCGCGAAGAACACCGTGTTCGGTTCCAGGGTCAGCTGGTAGTGCGAGATATGCGCCGGCTGCAGCGCGAACGCACGCTCCAGATCGGCCTCGGCACCGGCCAGGGTCTGTTCCGGCAGCGCGTACATCAGGTCGATGTTGAAATTGTCGTAGCCCGCGTCCTGCGCCATCTTCACCGCGCGCTCGGCTTCGCCACTGTCGTGGATGCGGCCCAGGCGCTTGAGCATCGCGTCGTCGAAACTCTGGATGCCGAAGCTGAGGCGGTTCACGCCGGCCGCGCGGTAGCGGTCGAAGCGGCCATGCTCGGCGGTGCCCGGGTTGGTCTCCAGGGTGATCTCGGCATTGGGTGCGAAGCGCAGGCGCGCGCTGGCCTGCTGCAGGAAGCGGTCGATGGCGTCGGGCGGGAACAGGCTGGGCGTGCCGCCACCGAAGAATACGCTGTGCACCACCCGGCCCCAGACCAGCGGCAGGTCCTGGTCGAGGTCGCGCAGCAGTGCATCGATGTAGGCCTCGAACGGCAGGTCGCCCTTGGCCTGGTGCGAATTGAAGTCGCAGTACGGGCACTTGCGCACGCACCACGGCAGGTGCACGTACAGCGACAGCGGTGGTGGCACCAGTCGCGGTGCGCTGTCGTGGTCAGCGGAGCAGGCTTCGCCGGGCAGGTGGGTGCAGTGGTCGTGGGCGTGCGGCATGGGGTTCATCGGTAGTGCCGGCCGTTGGCCGGCTTCCCTGGTTCGATCAGGTCGGGCGTCAGTACAGCGTCGCCAGCTGCTGCTTGAGCTGCTGCAGGGCAATGGCACGGTGGCTGATGGCGTTCTTCAGGGCCGGCTCCATTTCCGCGGCGGTCAGGCCGTGGGTGGTGTCCAGGAACACCGGGTTGTAGCCAAAACCATTGGTGCCACGCAGCTCGCGGATGATCTGCCCTTCCCAGCGGCCTTCGCAGATCAGCGGCTGCGGGTCGGTGGCGTGGCGCAGCAGCACGATCACCGCGTAGAAGCGGGCGCTGCGCTGGCCGTCGGGCACTGCGGCCATCGCGTCCAGCAGCTTGGCGTTGTTGGCCGCGGCGTTGGTCGGGTGGCCGGCATAGCGCGCGCTGTACAGTCCCGGTGCACCGCCCAGGGCATCTACGATCAGGCCGGAATCATCGGCCAGCGCCGGCAGGCCGGTCGCTTCGCAGGCGGCGCGTGCCTTCAGCAGCGCGTTCTCGACGAAGGTCAGGCCGGTCTCCTCGACGTCGCCCAGGCCCAGCTCGGCAGCCGAGGTGATCTGCAGCGGCAGGTCGGCGAGGATCTCCTGCATCTCCACCAGCTTGCCGGCATTGTGGCTGGCCAGTACCAGTTTGTTCATTGACGGGGCTCCAACAGGTCCCAGGTGTTGCCATACAGGTCGCGGAATACCGCGACCGTTGCATAGGGTTCTTCGCGCGGTGCTTCCAGGAACTCGACGCCGGCGGCCAGCATCGCTGCGTGGTCGCGGTGGAAGTCGTCGGTGTTGAGGAAGAAGGCAACGCGGCCACCGGTCTGGTTGCCGATGCGGCTGCGCTGTTCCTCGTCGCTGGCACGGGCCAGCAGCAGGGCGGCGGCGCTGCCGTCGGTCGGGCCGACCAACACCCAGCGCTTGTGCCCCTGGTCGATGTCTTCGAGCAATGCGAAGCCGAGCTTGCCGGTGTACCACGCAATGGCTTCGTCATAGTCGGCCACCACCAGGGTGGTCAGGGCAAGGCGCCGGTTCATGCCGACAGCGCCGCCTGCTGCGCGGCCAGCAGCTCGGCCACGCCCTTCTCGGCCAGGCCCAGCAGCGCGTCCAGTTCATCGCGACGGAAGGCATGGCCTTCGGCGGTGCCCTGCAGCTCGATGAAGCCGCCGCCGTCGTTCATCACCACGTTCATGTCGGTGTCGCAGTCGCTGTCTTCGGCGTAGTCCAGGTCCAGCACCGGGGTGCCGCGGTACACGCCCACCGACACCGCCGCCACTGCGCCCAGGACCGGGTTGCGCTTGATGTCGCCGCGCTTGATCAGCACGTTCACTGCATCGACCAGGGCCACGTAGGCGCCGGTGATGGCGGCGGTGCGGGTGCCACCGTCGGCCTGCAGCACGTCGCAGTCGAGGGTGATGGTGCGCTCGCCCAGCGCGTTGCGGTCCACGCAGGCGCGCAGGCTGCGGCCGATCAGGCGCTGGATCTCCAGCGTGCGGCCGCCCTGCTTGCCACGCGCTGCTTCGCGGTCGCTGCGGGTGTGGGTGGCGCGCGGCAGCATGCCGTACTCGGCCGTCACCCAGCCTTCGCCCTTGCCGCGCAGGAAGCCCGGCACGCGGTTCTCGACGCTGGCGGTGCACAGCACGCGGGTTTCACCGAAGCACACCAGCACCGAACCTTCGGCGTGGCGGGTGAAGCCGCGTTGGATGACGACCGGGCGGAGCTGGTCGGGCTGGCGGCCGCTGGGGCGGGAATCGGACATGGTGCGGGTTCCGTAATGGCAAGGGAGTACGCCGCCACGCCCGCGGCCTTCACGGGGCGGGCAAGGGGGCTCTGGTGAGGGCGCTAGGGTACCATTCCCCCTTTGCACGCACCGGACACATTCCATGATTCGAAGCATGACCGCCTATGCCGGCGGCGAGCGGGTCACCCCGTGGGGCACGCTGGGCTGCGAGCTGCGCTCGGTCAACCACCGTTTCCTGGAGGTCGGCACCCGCCTGCCCGAGGAACTGCGGGCGCTCGAACCGCAGCTGCGCGAGCGCATCGCCGCGCGCCTGAGCCGCGGCAAGCTGGATCTGGTGATGCGCCTGCGCGCGCCGGAAGCGGCCGCCAACCTGCAGGTCGACGAGGCCCTGCTGGGCCAGCTGGGCCGCCTGGCCCACCGCCTGACCTCCGATTTTCCCAACCTGCAGGTCAGCTTCACCGACCTGCTGCAGCTGCCGGGCGTGACCCGCGGCGAGGCCACCGATGCGGCCGCCCTGCAGGTCGAGGCGCTGGCCCTGCTGGACCAGGTGCTGGACGGCTTCGTCGAGGCCCGCGAGCGCGAAGGTGGCAAGCTGGCCGCGGCCATCAGCGAGCGCGTGGACGGCATCGAACGCATCGCCGCCGACGTCCGCACGCTGATTCCGGCCATTCGCGACGGCCAGCGCGCCAAGCTGGCCGCACGCCTGGCCGATCTGCCGCACCCGGTCGACCCGGGCCGCGCCGAGCAGGAGCTGGTGCTGTGGCTGCAGAAGCTGGATGTGGATGAAGAGCTGGACCGGCTCGGCAGCCATATCGTCGAGATCCGCCGCGTGCTCAAGCAGCGCGAGCCGGTCGGCCGCCGCCTGGACTTCCTGCTGCAGGAGTTCAACCGCGAAGCCAACACGCTGGGCTCGAAGTCGGTGGACAGCCGTACCTCCAATGCGGCGGTGGAGCTGAAGGTGCTGATCGACCAGATCCGCGAGCAGGTGCAGAACATCGAGTGAGGTTGCATCCGGCAACAGCGCAGGGGCGCCTTCGGGCGCCCTTGTCGTTTCAACACATCAGCGCACGCTGACGCCCGGCGCGCCTTCGGCCAGCCGCCCCACCACGGCCGCCTGGCCGAACCCGGCGTCGTGGAAACAGGCCAGCACCGCATCCACCGCATCCGGGGCACAGGACACCAACAGGCCGCCACTGGTCTGCGGGTCGGTCAGCAGTGGCTGCCAGTGGGCGGCCAAGCCTTCGGCGAAGCGCACCCCGGTGCCATACGAGGCCCAGTTGCGATTGGAGGCGCCGGTCACGCAGCCACGCTGCAGCAGATGCAACGTCTGCGGCAGCAACGGGATCTGCGCGCTGTCCACTTCGGCGCCGACGCCGCTGGCGCGGCACACTTCCAGCAGATGGCCGAGCAGGCCGAAGCCGGTGACGTCGGTCATGGCATGCACACCGTCCAGCGCGGCCAGTGGTACGCCCACGCTGTTCAGGCGGGTGGTCGACGCGATCATCTGCCGGTAGCCGTCGGCATCCAGCACTTCCTTCTTCAGTGCTGACGAATACACGCCCACGCCCAACGGCTTACCCAGCACCAGCACATCGCCGGCGCGGGCATCGGCATTGCGCTTGAGCCGTTGCGGATCGAGCACGCCGATCGCGGCAAGGCCATAGATCGGTTCCACCGAATCGATGCTGTGGCCGCCGGCCACCACGATGCCGGCGTCGGCGCAGGCACGCTCGCCGCCCTGCAGGATGGCGCGGATGGTGTCCTGTGGCAGCGTGTTGATCGGCATGCCGACGATGGCCAGCGCGAACAAGGGTCGTGCGCCCATCGCGTACAGGTCCGACAGCGCGTTGGTGGCGGCGATGCGGCCGAAGTCGAACGGGTCGTCGACGATCGGCATGAAGAAATCAGTGGTGGCGACAATCGCCTGGCGGTCATCGAGGCGATACACCGCCGCGTCGTCGCTGGTCTCGCGCCCGACCAGCAGCTCAGGCGGTGCGGGAAGCGCCGGAACGCCGCGCAGGAGCTCGGTCAGCACGCCCGGCGCGATCTTGCAGCCGCAACCGCCACCGTGGGCCAGCGAGGTCAGTCGTTGCGGGGCGTCGGCCGTGGAAGGGGCGGGGGACTGCGCGTGCGTGGCCATGCCGACATCTCCTGCGGAAACACGAATGGCGGAAGACAGCAGGAGTCGAACCTACCAGGGAGCGATCGACGCCCCCTACTGGGTTTGAAGCCCAGCCGCATGCCCGGATGCGCATGCCTTCCGAAGTACCGCGGTGCCGGTGCGCTCAGTCGCGGGCCGCGTTCCACTGCAGGTCGCCGCGAGGCCGATGCTGGTCACCGACGCGTCGAGTGTAGCCAACGCGATTGAAGAACTCCAAGATCTGGATGCTGCGTTTGCGGCCCAGGCCGATGGCATCGCGGAAGGCGGCCGCATCCACCGTACCGCTGGCCTGCGACAGCCGTGCGACGATCGCGGCCAGCTCGGCGATGCGGGCCGGCGCATAGAACAGGTCCGGTACCACCTGGAACAGTTCGCCGCGCGCGGCGGCACGCCGCAGGATGGCGCGGACCTCGTCCTCGGGCAGGCCGAAGTCGGTGGCCAGGGTACGCACCCACGGCGGATCGAAACCCCCGGCGTGCAGGTGCGGGAGCACGCGTTCCAGCAGCAGGCGTTCACGCTCCGGCGGCGCATGGTCGTGACCGGGCAGGCGCCACCACGCGCCCACGCGCTGCAGCGTGCCGTCGGCCAGCAGGTCCTGCAGCAGCGCATTCCAGAGCCCCGTCGCAAGCGCGGGCAGGGTGCTGCGTTGCAGGCGCCCGCTGTCGACACCGGGTTCGTCCGGGCGTCGCTCGTGCCAGCTGCGCAGTGAGGCAATTACCTGCTCGCGCAGCACTTGCCAGTGCGAGGCGAGGATGACCACCGTGTCTTCGCGGGTGACGATGCGTCGTGTGTCTGCAGGAAGATCGATGCGGTCGGCCGCGCGCCGGCAGTAGCGCTGCAGTGCGGCCATGGGTATCCCCAAGGGCGCCTGCTGCAACAGCGGACCGAGCCCGGCACCTGCGGCCAGTTGCTCCAGTGCGCGCAGCCAGGCGAGCCGTGCCGGGCTGCGCCGGCGCCGCTGCGGCGGGTCCGGATCAAGCACGATGCCGCCGCCCAGCGTGTGGGTGGCCGCCGAATCACGGGCGATGAAGCGATCACCACACATCGCACAGACCGGCGAATCGAATACCAGTTGCACGAGCTGCCCATCGCCGGAGGGAGCGTCCTCCAGCAACACAAGATGGGCCTGCCGGTGCATCGTGCCCCAGTGGATATGCAGCGGTGCCCAGTCGCGCAACGGTGCGGCCTGCGCGGAAATCCGCAGCCGAACGTCGACACGGAGGGTGGCCAGCAGGGCGCGTGGATCGGCGATCCAGTCGCCACGGTGGATGTCTTCGCGCGCGATGGCAGCCAAGTTCAACGCGCAGCGCTGCCCGGCCATCGCACGTTCGCTGGCCTGGTTCTGCGCGTGGATGCTGCGCACGCGCACATCGGTGGCCGCCGGCATCAGCTGCAGATGTTCGCCAACCGAGGCGACGCCGCCATGCACCGCGCCGGTCACCAGCGTGCCGTGGCCGGCCAATGAGAACACGCGGTCCACCGGCATGCGGAACAGTTCATGGTGCGGCGCGGCCCGGCGCGCGTTGAACTCGCCTGTGGCGCATGCATGCAGGTGGGCGCGCAAGGCGTTGATGCCCACATCATCGGGGGAATTGCTGTTGCAGGCGAACACCGGCGCATCCTGCAGCGGCGTGCCGGCCAGCAGTGCAGCGATCTCGGTCTGGACCTGGGCCATGCGCGCGGCGTCCACCCGGTCGATCTTGGTGAGCGCCACTGCGCCGCGATCCACGCCCAGCAACTGCAGGATCGCCAGGTGCTCGCGGGTCTGTGGCATCACACCGTCGTCGGCGGCAATCACCAGCAGCGCCATGTCGATGCCGGTAGCACCGGCCACCATCGTATGCACGAAGCGTTCATGGCCTGGCACGTCGACGAAACCCAGCGTCGCCGACGCGTCTCCCACTGAGCCGTCCACCGGGACATAGGCATAGCCCAGTTCAATGGAGATGCCGCGCGTGCGCTCTTCCTGCAGGCGATCGGTTTCGATGCCGGTCAGTGCCCGCACCAGGCGCGTCTTGCCATGGTCGATATGCCCGGCGGTACCGACGATCATGGTTGCAGCGCGCCCCACTGGGCGAGGAAGTCTGCTTCGTCGGCCGGTTCCAGGCAACGCAGGTCCAGCCACAATGCGTCCTCGCCGATGCGGCCCAGCACCGGTCGCGGCAGCTGGCGCAGGCGCTTGGCCAGGCGGTCCAGGCCGCCACGCTGCGCAGTGGTGATGCGCAGGCCGGCACTGCCGAGCTGCGTCTGTGGCTGCGCACCACTGCCGATCTGGCTGTGCATCCGTGCCTGTTCAAGCATGTAGCCGGCCGGCAGCGACGAGCGCATCGGCGGCAGCAGGCGCTGGGCCTGCGCATCCATGTCATCCTGTGTCCGCGAGAGCGTACGCAGCGTCGGCAGCCGTTGGGCCAGCAGTTCCGGCTCGCGGTACAGGGCCAGCACCGCCGCCAGCGCGGCCAGGCCCATCTTGTCCATGCGCAGCGCGCGCTTGAGCGGGTTGCGGTTGATCCGCGCGATCAGGTCGGCGCGGCCGGCGATGATGCCGGCCTGCGGCCCGCCCAGCAGCTTGTCGCCACTGAACGAGACCAGGTCGGCGCCCGCCGCCAGCGTTTCCTGCACGGTCGGCTCGTGCGGCAGGCCGAAGGCCGCCAGGTCGCACAGGCTGCCACTGCCCAGGTCCACCACCAGCGGCAGGCCATGGTCGTGCGCGATGGCTGCCATCGTCGTGGTGTTGACCTTGGCGGTGAAGCCGGTGATCGCGTAGTTGCTGGCATGCACCTCCATCAACAGCGCGGTGCGCGCGCTGATGGCACGGGTGAAATCGGCGGGATGGGTGCGGTTGGTGGTGCCCACTTCGAGCAACCGTGCGCCGGCGCTGCGCATCACATCAGGAATGCGGAAGGCGCCACCGATCTCCACCAGTTCGCCGCGCGACACCACCACCTCGCGGCGGTTGGCCAGGCTGTTGAGCAGCAGCAGGACCGCCGCCGCATTGTTGTTGACCACGGTGGCCGCTTCGGCGCCGGTCAGCTCGCAGACCAGCGCCTGCACCCGCGCATCGCGGTCGCCGCGGCGGCCGCGGGCGATGTCGAATTCCAGGTCAACCGGCGCGGTCATCGCGCGGGTGACCGCCTGCACGGCGGCATCGGGCAACAGCGCGCGACCCAGGTTGGTGTGCAGCACGGTGCCGGTCAGGTTGAACATCGGCTGCAGGTCCAGCCGTGCATCGGCGGCAAGGGCGGCGTCGAGCGCCGCGACCAGTGCCGGGCCTTCAATGGCCCACTGCAACTGCTCGGCCGAGAGTTGTGCGGCACCGATGCGCTCGCGCAGCGCCTGCAGGTGTGCGCGCAGCAGCTGGGTGATGCGGCTGCGACCGTGATCTTCGATCAGCGCCGACAGCGCCGGCAGTCGCAGCAGCTTGTCCAGCGAGGGCAGGGCGGCGGCCGATGCCGGGGCGGCGGAGGTGCGTGGCATCGGTCAGTCGTCGTCGGATTGCCACAGCAGCGGATTCTGGCTGGCTCGCGCGTAGCCTTCCTCGCCCAGCAGCAGGTCCAGCGCCAGCGTGCCGAGGTCGTCGGCCACCGGTTCCAGCGCCGGGTCCTTTTCCAGATACAGGATCTTGCGGTAGCTGTGGCAGTGGTCGCAGGTCTCGGCGCGCACCGCGCTCTTGCGCACGGCCTGGGCGGCATCGCCGTCGGCATCGGCCAGGGCGCGGTAGGCGATGTCCTTGCCAGCGGCGCCACACTGGCTGCACTGCACACGCACGTAGTGCCACTGGCAGGCGCACAGCGAGCACGACAGATAGCGGTACGACGCATAGGGCGGGCGGGCCTGCACCACGCTGGCCACCGGCAGGGTGCCGCACAGCGGGCACACGCCAGGCGCATCGGCCAGCGGCCTGAGGTCGCTGGCGCGGAAACTGGCCGTGAGCACGGCCCAGTACACCTGCAACGCATTCATCACCAGCAGCGCCGCCACCGCATCCACCGAGGGGGCGTCATCGCGCTCCAGCACGGCGCGCGCCTGCGCATCCAGCCAGGCGTCATCGGCGGCGGCGACGCGCAGAAGTTCGCGCCGGGTTTCCGCCGGCAGCCCGGCTTCGTCGGCACAGTGCCGGCACAGCGTGCGCAGCCAGTCGCGCCAGCGGCCGTCCAGTTGCAGTGTGTTGGCGGGCCGCAAGGGCATGCCGGCACCGACGGCCGCACTCGACTGTTGTGCACGCGCCTGAACCTGCAGCGCCTCGCGCTGTTGCGGCGTCAGCTCGTCCAGCAGCGCCTGCTGCGCATCGGCCAGCGCCGCCAGCAGCTGCAGATAGCCACCGATGGCACTGTGCGCGGCGAGGCTGCGCAGTCGCGCCGCGCGTGCAGCGAACAGCGATTCGGTATCGGGCAGGATGATGCGCGGCACGTCGCGCGAGGCGAGCGTCTCGATCTCACCGGGTTCAAGGATGCGTTGCGCCATGCAGGGCCAGCCAGAAGAACCAGCCTCCATCGTCGCTGTTGTCGGTGCTGGCGTCCAGCGCGTTGCCGGCCATTTGAAAGGTTGGGGTCAGATCCGTTTTCCACAGGAAAACGGATCTGACCCCATCGGTTGTTACGGTGTTCATCGTGTCGACCAAGGTCGACACCTACCAAAAGCACCGGTGAACTGTCGAAGGCGGGGTGGGTCCGGTTGCGGGGGCGTGAGCCGCATGGATGCGGCGACCGAGCTTACATGGACGTACTTGCAGCGTCCCCCGCAACCGGACCCACCCCGCAACTCCTAGGAAGCCAGCTTTTGACGTTGACGTTGCTTCTGCAGGTGCAGGGCCGCAGGCCCTGCCGCTAGCCCTGTTCCCGCCGCCCGCGCAGGATGTCCCGGAACCATTGCCGGTGATGCTTGTAGGCCCACCCATAGGTCACCTTGCCCTGGGTCATCGCCCGCACAGAGCCCTTGATCCAGAGCGCGGCATAGATGTGCACCACGATCGCACACACCAGTACCCAGCCGAACAACGCATGGGCGAGCACCGAGAAGCGGATCAGCCCGATCGGGAAGAAGTGGCTGAAATACTGCCGCCAGATCACGAAGCCGGTCAGCAGCAGCGCCGACAGGCAGCCGATGATGGCCCAGAACAGCAGCTTCTGGCCGGCATTGAAGCGGCCCACCGGCGGCAGCCTCTCGTCTTCGTTGCGCAGCACGTCGCGCATGCCGCGCATCCACGCACGGTCGTCGGCGGTCGGCAGGTTGTCACGCCACATGCGGATCGCCAGCAATGTGAAGCCCACCACCATGGCCAGGCCGATGAACGGATGCAGGATGCGTGTCCACGGGCCGCCACCGAACAGCTGGGTCAACGGGAACAGGGCAGGATGGAACAGCGCGAGCCCGGACAGCGCGGTCAGCACGAAGCAGATCGCCACGATCCAGTGATTGATGCGGGTCGGCGCGCGGTAGCGGATGATCTGCCGCGGGTGCGGGGCGTACTTCATGGCCGCTGCTCCTCTTCGATCTTCTTCGCTTCGTGTTCGGCGGCCTCTTCTTCCTCGTCATTGACCGTGTTGCGGCCGATGCCGATGTAATGCAGGAACCCAGCAAAGGCCGTAGCGGCAATCGCCAGCACGCCCAGCGGCTTGGCCACGCCCTTCCAGACTTCCACCATCGGGCTGATCCGCGGGTCCTTGGGCAGGTCGGCGTACAGCTCCGGCTTGTCCACGTGCTGCAGCACGTACATCACGTGGGTGCCGCCCACGCCCTGCGGGTCGTACAGGCCCGCGTTCCCGTAGCCGCGCGATTTCAGGTCTTCCACGCGTCCGGCGGCGTGCTCGGTCATCGCCTGCTTGCTGCCGAAGGTGATCGCCCCGGTCGGGCAGGTCTTCACGCAGGCCGGTTCCTGGCCCACCGCCACCCGGTCCGAACACAGCGTGCACTTGTAGGCCTTGTGGTCCTTCTTGGAGATGCGCGGCACATCGAACGGGCAGCCGGTCACGCAGTAGCCACAGCCGATGCAGTTCTCTTCCTGGAAGTCGACGATGCCGTTGGCGTACTGGATGATCGCGCCCGGCGACGGACAGGCCTTCAGGCAGCCCGGGTCGCTGCAGTGCATGCAGCCTTCCTTGCGGATCAGCCACTCCAGCTTGCCCTTCTCGTCCTCGTACTCGCGGAATTTCATCACCGTCCACGACTGGTCACTCAGATCGGGCGGGTTGTCATAGCTGCCGACACAGCTGCCGACCTCGTCGCGCAGGTCGTTCCATTCCATGCAGGCGACCTGGCAGGCCTTGCAGCCGATGCACTTGCTCACATCGATCAGCTTGGCGACCTGGCCGGTGTGCGCCCCCCGCGCCTCCGGCGAGGGCGTGGTGGTGGCCGAGCGGCGGATGATGTCCAGCGATTGCAGTGACATGGCGTGTCTCCTACACCTTCTCGACCTTGACCAGGATGCACTTCGATTCGGGCGTCTGCGAGTTGCCGTCACCGATGGCGTTGGTCAGCGTATTGGCGATGTAGCCGGGCTTGGCCGCACCGAGGAAGCCCCAATGGATCGGCACGCCCACCTGGTGCACGGTCCGGCCATCGATCTGCAGGGCCTTGATGCGCTTGGTCACCATGGCCACCGCTTCGATGTGCCCGCGCTTGGAACTGACCCGCACCCGGCTGCCGTTGTTGATGCCCAGCTCGTCGGCCAGGGCAGCGCCGATCTCGACGAACTGCTCGGGCTGGATGATGGCGTTGAGCTTGCCGTGCTTGGTCCAGAAGTGGAAATGCTCGGTCAGGCGGTAGGTGGTGGCCACGTGCGGGAACTCATCCGGCGAACCGATCTGGGCACGGTCACTGGCGAACACGCGTGCGGCCGGGTTGTTCAGCGTCAATGCCTGGCCGGGGCTGAGTGGATTGCTGCGCAGCGGGGTATCGAACGGCTCGTAATGCTCGGGGAACGGTCCTTCGGCCATGCCGGCCTTGGCGAAGAAGCGGGCGATGCCCTCCGGGTTCATGATGAACGGGCCCATGCCGCCAGCGGGATCTTCGTCGGCCTTGAAGTCCGGCACATCCACGTTGCCCCAGTTCTTTCCGTTCCAGGCCAGCAGCGTGCGGCGCGGATCGAATGGCCGGCCGGCGACGTCGCACGAGGCGCGGTTGTACATCACGCGGCGGTTGGCCGGCCACGCCCATGCCCAGCCCAGCGTATTGCCGATGCCGGTCGGGTCACTGTTGTCACGGCGCGCCATCATGTTGCCGGTCGGGCCCCAGGCACCGATGTAGATCCAGCACCCCGACGCGGTGCTGCCGTCGTCGCGCAGGTCGCCGAACGTCGCCAGCTGCTCGCCGGCCTTGCGCACCAGCCTGGTCGGATCCTTCGGATCGAACACGTCCGTCAGCGCCTTGCCGTTGTACTCCATCGCCAGCTCTTCGGGCGTGGGCACCTCTGGGTTGGCATAGTTCCAGGCCAGGTCGCGCACCGGCTCCCACCACGCACCGCCGTCCTTCTCGTACATCGCCTTGATGCGATGGAACAGCTCGGACATGATCTCGATGTCGCTGCGCGCTTCGCCTGGCGGATTGGCTCCCTTCCAGTGCCACTGCAGCCAGCGCGAGGAATTCACCACCGCACCGTTCTCCTCGGCGAAGGACGTGGTCGGCAGGCGGAACACCTCGGTCTGGATCGTGCTGGGATCGACGTCGTTCAGCGCGCCGTGGTTCTGCCAGAAGGCGATGGTCTCGGTTTCCAGTGGGTCCATGCTGACCATGAACTTCAGCTTGGAGAACGCGCTGATCAGCTTGCCCTTGTTCGGTGCCGAGGCCAGCGGATTGAAGCCCTGGCAGATGTAGCCGTGGATCTTGCCTTCGTTCATCAGCTCGTACGCCTGCAGCATGTCGTACGGCTTGTCGAGCTTGGGCAGGTGATCGAAGCACCAGTTGTTGTCGGCGGTGGCAGCGTCGCCCCACCACGATTTCATCAGGCTGACGTGGAACTTCGGGTAGTTCTGCCAGAACGACATCTGGTTGGCGCGCAGCGGCTTCTGCGTGCGCTTGGCGATGTAGGCGTCGTAGTCCTGCTCGTCCTGCCTCGGCAGCGTCAGGTAGCCGGGCAACAGGTCGGACATCAGGCCGATGTCGGTCAGGCCCTGGATGTTGGAATGCCCGCGCAGCGCGTTCATGCCGCCGCCGGCCACGCCGATGTTGCCCAATAGCAGCTGCACCATGGTGCCGGCACGCACGTTCTGCGCACCGATCGAGTGCTGCGTCCAGCCGAGGGCGTACAGGATGGTCATCGCCTTGTCCTTGCCGGCGGTGGACGCGATCATGTCCCAGATCTGGCGGATGCTGTCGGCCGGCGTGCCGCAGATGCGCTCGACCATCTCCACGGTATAGCGCGCGTAATGCTGCTTGAGCAGGTTGTAGACGCAGCGCGGGTCCTTCAGCGTCGGGTCGCTGCGTACGTAGCCGTCGTCACCGTAGGCGTAGTCCCAGCTGGAACGGTCGTAGCTGCGCTTTTCTGCGTTGTAGCCCGAATACAGGCCGTCCTTGAAGGCGAATTCGTCCTTCACCAGGAACGACATGTCGGTGTAGTTCAGCACGTACTCGTGCTGGATGCGGTCCTCGGTCAGCAGGTAGTTGATCAGGCCGCCCAGGAACACGATGTCGGTACCGGTGCGGATCGGCGCGTACACATCGGCCACCGCCGCCGAGCGGTTGAAGCGCGGATCGACCACGATCAGCCGGGCCTTGTTGTGTGCCTTGGCCTCGGTTACCCATTTGAACCCGCACGGGTGTGCCTCGGCGGCATTGCCACCCATGATCAGGATCAGGTCGGCATTCTTGATGTCGACCCAGTGGTTCGTCATCGCACCACGGCCTAGCGTCGGGGCAAGACCTGCCACCGTCGGGCCGTGTCAGACACGTGCCTGGTTGTCGAATGCCAGCATGCCCAGGGAGCGGACGACCTTGTGGGTCAGCACCGCGGTTTCATTGCTGGTGGCCGAGGCCGCCAGCATGCCGGTGGTCAGCCAGCGGTTGACCGTCTGCCCGGCTTCGTTCTTCTGCACGAAGTTGGCATCGCGGTCTTCCTTCATCAGCCGCGCGATGCGGTCCAGCGCATCGTCCCAGCTCAGCCGCTTCCACTCGTTGGAGCGCGGCGCGCGGTACTCGGGGTAGAGCAGGCGCGACTTGCTGTGGATGATGTCGGCCAGGCCGGCACCCTTCGGGCACAGCGTGCCGCGGTTGACCGGGTGGTCCGGGTCGCCTTCGATATGGAAGATGCTCGGTTCGGCGTTCTTGGCGCCATCGCCGAGGCTGTACATCAGGATGCCGCAGGCCACCGAACAATACGTACAGGTGTTGCGGGTCTCGGTCGCGCGGGTCAGCTTGTATTGCCGGACCTCCGCGAGCGCGATGCCGGGCGCGAAGCCCATCAGTGCCAGGCTGGAGCCGACCAGGGTTGTCCCGGTCACTTTCAGGAACTGGCGGCGGCTCATCGATGGCATGCCGTTCTCCTGGGATGGCGGGGAGGCGCAGGCCTCCGGGCTGTCGTTGGGTACGGGCCGGTTATAGCACAGGCCCCCGCATGCCCATGTGGCACAAGGCGCGGCGCCTGCCGGACGGGCCCGGAAAGGGCCTGCTCTGGTAAAGTTGCGTGCCCGCCCCCCCGGGGAAGCGTCTGCCGGGCCTGGTTCCAGGATGTTCCGCGCAGCCCCCGCCGTCCGGCCGCGATCCGCCGCGCCGGACCTGGAACATCGAGGAAAAATTTTGCGAAATCAACCAGTTGGGAGCCGTGCATGAGCGCCCCGTCGAAGCCGTCGGACGCCGTTGCGCGCGGCACGCTGTACATCGTGGCCGCCCCGTCCGGCGCCGGCAAGAGCAGCATCGTCAACGCCACCCTGGCGCGTGACCCGCAGATCGCCCTGTCGATTTCCTTCACCTCGCGCGCGATGCGCCCCGGTGAGGTGAACGGCCAGCACTACCACTTCGTCAGTGCCGAGAAGTTCGAGCAGATGATCGCCGCCGGCGACTTCTTCGAACACGCCTGGGTGCACGGCGACTGGAAGGGCACGGCCCGGCAATCGGTGGAGCCGCAGCTGGCCGCCGGCCAGGACGTGCTGCTGGAGATCGATTGGCAGGGCGCCCAGCAGGTGCGGCAGCTGGTGCCGGGCACGGTCACCGTGTTCATCCTGCCGCCCTCCAAGCAGGCGTTGCAGGACCGCATGCGCAAGCGCGGCCAGGACAGCGAGGCGGTCATCGCCCAGCGGCTGGGCGCAGCCCGCGATGAAATGCTGCACTTCAACGAGTTCGACTACGTCATCGTCAACGAGGTGTTCGACACTGCCGTGGACGAGCTGTGCGCCATCTTCACCGCCAGCCGCCTGCGCCGGGAGGCCCAGAAGGTGCGCCACGCCGCCCTGATCCAGGCCCTGCTGACCCCGGATCCGGGTGCAACTGACTGATTCCAAAAGAATCGATGGGGGGTTGGCTTGATTTTGTCCAGCCCCTGCCAGTACACTCCGTCCCCTTTCCCTCATTCGACTGAGCGGCCGACCGGTCGCCGGGAGCCCGTATGGCCCGCATCACCGTAGAAGATTGCCTGGAAGTCGTTAACAACCGTTTCGAACTGGTCATGATGGCATCCAAGCGTGCCCGCCAGCTCGCCAACGGCGTGCAGGCCACGCTGGACAACAGCGAGACCGAGGACAAGCCGACCGTGCTGGCGCTGCGCGAAATCGCCGCCCGCAAGATCGACAACGCGCTGATCGACGAAGTCGAGAAGGCCGAGCGTGAGCGCGCCGAGCGCGAAGCGCTGGAGTGGGCCGCCGCCGAAGTGGTGGCCGACGAAGACATGTCCAAGAACGACGATTGATCGCATCGATCAACGTAATCGTTGGATACACCGAACAGCCCGCCCCGTGCGGGCTGTTTCGCATTCAGGATTTGCCGTAAACGTCGCGCTGGAATAGGCTGCGGGCATGAACCCAGGCCCCACTGCCAAGGTCGCCGCAGCCCCCACTGCCGCCGTACCCGACTACGTCCTCCAGCTCGAACGCGCCGCCCATTACCTGCCGCCGGAACAGCTGCCGCTGCTGCGCCGTGCCTGGGAAGTCGGAGCCTCCGCGCACGCTGGGCAGACGCGCAAGTCGGGCGAGCCCTACATCACCCACCCGGTGGCCGTGGCCCAGGTGCTGGCCGAGCTCGGCCTGGACGTGGAAGCGCTGATCGCTGCGATCCTGCACGACACCATCGAAGACACCCCGCTGACGCGCGAGGCGCTGGCCGCCGAGTTCGGCGAAGCCGTCGCCGAACTGGTCGACGGTGTCACCAAGCTGGACAAGCTGAAGTTCCGCGACCGCCAGGAAGCGGCCGCCGAGAGCTTCCGCAAGATGCTGCTGGCGATGTCGCGCGACCTGCGCGTGATCATGATCAAGCTGGCCGACCGCCTGCACAACATGCGTACGCTGGGTGCGCAGAGCCGCGAAGCGCGCGGCCGCATCGCCCGCGAGACGCTGGAGATCTACGCGCCGATCGCCCAGCGCCTGGGCATGAGCCTGGTCAAGAGCGAGCTGCAGAACCTGGGGTTCAAGGCGCTCTACCCGTGGCGCCACGCCATCATCGAAAAACACATCCGCAGCCAGCCGGTGGTGCGTCGCGAGGCGATGGCACAGGTGGAAGTGCAGCTGTCGCAGCGCCTGGCCAAGGAGGGGATCGAGCATCGGCTGATCAGCCGCATCAAGACCCCGTGGAGCATCTACAACAAGATGCGCGACGAGAACAAATCCTTCGACCAGGTGATGGATGTGTTCGGCTTCCGCCTGGTCGTGCGCAGCGTGCCCAGCTGTTACCACGCGCTGGGCTCGGTGCACGCCACCTTCAAGCCGCTGGATGGGCGCTTCCGCGATTTCATCGCCATTCCCAAGGCCAACGGTTACCAGTCGCTGCACACCGTGCTGTTCGGGCCGTATGGCTCGCCGATCGAAGTGCAGATCCGTACCGAGGAAATGGACCTGATCGCCGAGCGCGGCGTGGCCGCGCACTGGACCTACAAGTTCGGTGGTGATTCGCCCAACAGCGCGCAGAGCCGCGCCCACGCCTGGATCGTCGAGCTGATCGACTCGCAGCGCGCCGCCGGTTCCTCGCTGGAGTTCCTCGACAACGTCAAGGTCGACCTGTTCCCGGACGAGGTCTACCTGTTCACCCCGAAGGGCAAGATCCTGGCCCTGCCGCGCAATTCCACCGCGCTCGATTTCGCCTACGCGGTGCACACCGACGTCGGCAACATGGCGGTGGCCTCGCGCGTGGACAAGAAACTGGTGCCACTGCGCACCAAGCTGGTGTCGGGCCAGTCGGTGGAGATCATCACCGCACGCTCGGCCACGCCGAAACCGCAGTGGCTGGAATTCGTGGTCACCAGCAAGGCACGCACCGCCATCCGCCACCAGCTCAAGCAGCTGGAACACGAAGATGCCGTGCAGCTCGGCCACCGCATGCTCGACCGTGCGCTGGAAGCGATGGATTCGTCGCTGGAGCGGCTGCCGAAGGGGCGCCTGGATGCGTTCCTGGCCGAGCACCGTTTCCCGCGCCTGGAGGCGCTGCTGGCCGAGGTCGCGCTGGGCAACTGGATGCCGACCCAGGCCGCGCAGGCGCTGATGGCCTACGCCGAACTGCGTGGCGGCCCGCATTCGCGCCACCATTCGCAGGAGAAGATCCTGATCAACGGCAGCGAGCGCGGCGTGGTCACCTTCGCCGGCTGCTGCCAGCCGATTCCCGGCGACGAGATCATGGGCTACCACACCGCCGGCAAGGGCATCGTGGTGCACCGGATGGACTGCCCGAACCTGGCCGAGCTGCGCAAGTCGCCCGAGCGCTGGGTGCCGATCGGCTGGGACACCACCGTCTCCGGCGACTACGACACCTCGCTGGTGGTGGAAGTGGAGAACGGCACCGGCGTGCTGGCGCAGCTGGCCGCCGCCATTGCGCAGAGCCACTCCAACATCGAGCGCGTGGACTACCTGGACCGCGATTTCAACGCCGCCGTGCTGGCGTTCAACATCCAGGTGCGCGACCGCAACCACCTGGCCGAAGTGATGCGCCGCCTGCGCCGCCTGTCGGTCGTGCAGTCGGTACGCCGCCAGTAGGCCCTGCGCGGACCGGTAGCGCCGGCCGCTGGCCGGCAACCCATGGATCCTCGACGGCGTCGCGATTGCCGGCCAGCGGCCGGCACTACCGAAGCGGCGCGGTGGATCCGCGCCATGCGTGGATGCACCCCCAGCCGGTACAATCACCGCTCTGTTTTCCCCCAAAGCACCGGAGCGACCCATGTCCCGCCAGATCATCAACACCGAAAAGGCCCCCGCCGCGATCGGCCCGTACTCGCAGGCCGTGCACGCCGGCAACACCGTGTATTTCTCCGGCCAGATCCCGCTTGACCCGGCCACCGGCGACATCGTCGGCGCCGGTGACGTTGAAGCGCAGGCCCGTCGCGCCTTCGACAACCTCAAGGCCGTGGCCGAGGCCGCTGGCGGCTCGCTCGACAAGGTCGTGCGCCTGGGCCTGTACCTGACCGACCTGGGCGAGTTCGCCAAGGTCAACGCGGTCATGCAGGACTACTTCCAGGCCCCGTACCCGGCCCGTTCCACCATCGAAGTGTCCGGCCTGCCGAAGGGCGCCAGCTTCGAGGTCGATGCGGTGATGGTCATCGACTGACCGCCACGTGGCACGCAAGGCGGCGGTCACTCCGGTCCTGTCACCGTCCGGCGAAGCATCCCTGGCGATGCTCGCCGGCGTCGGTCCGGCCGTGGCCGCCAAACTGCAGGCGCGTGGCCTGGGCACCCTGCAGGATCTCTGGCTTCACCTGCCCCTGCGCTATGAAGACCGGACCCGGCTGACCCGCATCGAAGACCTGCGCAACGGCGTGCCGGCCCAGGTGGAAGGGCGGGTGGTCGCGGTAGAGCGCGGCATGCGCTACCGGCCGATGCTGAAAGTGGCGGTGGAAGACGAAGGGCAGGGCACCCTGGTGCTGCGCTTCTTCCATTTCCGCCAACAGCAGGTCGGCCAGTTCGCGGTCGGCAACCGGCTGCGCTGCTTCGGCACGCCCAAGCCCGGCCACCTCGGCCTGGAGATCGTCCATCCCAGTTACCAGGTGCTGGGGCGCAACGACGATCCTGAACTCGGCGACCGCCTCGACCCGGTGTACCCCACCGTCGAAGGCGTCGGCCCGATGACCATGCGCAAGCTGATCGGCCAAGCGCTGGACCGCCTGCCCGAGGAAAGCGCGCTGGAACTGTTGCCCGGCGGCTGGCTCGATGGCCTCGGCCTGCCGTCGCTGCGCAGCGCGCTGTTGACCGTGCACCGGCCACCACCGGATGCCGACCTGGCCGCGCTGGCCGCCGGCACGCACCCGGCGCAGCGCCGCCTGGCGATGGAAGAACTGCTGGCCCACCACCTCAGCCTGCGTCGCCAGCGCATTGCACTGCAGGCACACCACGCGCCGCCGCTGGCGGGCCCCGGCAAGCTGGCCAAGGCACTGCTGAAGCAGCTGCCGTTCGCCCTGACCGGTGCGCAGGCGCGCGTGTTCAAGCAGATCCGCGAAGACCTCGCGCGCCCCAGCCCGATGCTGCGCCTGGTGCAGGGCGATGTGGGTTCCGGCAAGACCGTGGTCGCTGCGCTGGCCGCGATGCTGGCGGTGGAGCAGGGCAAGCAGGTTGCGTTGGCCGCACCTACCGAACTGCTGGCCGAGCAGCACCTCAACAACCTGCGCGGCTGGCTGGAACCGCTGGGCGTGCGCATCGCCTGGCTGGCCGGCAAGGTCACCGGCAAGGCGCGCGCCAAGGTGATGGCGCAGGTCGCCAGCGGCGAAGCGCAGGTGGTGGTGGGCACCCACGCGCTGATGCAGGAGGCGGTGGTGTTCCAGGATCTGGCCTTGGCCATCGTCGACGAGCAGCACCGTTTCGGCGTGCACCAGCGCTT
The DNA here is from genome assembly GCF_027854495.1 of Stenotrophomonas sp. PI_27. Taxonomy (NCBI): domain Bacteria; kingdom Pseudomonadati; phylum Pseudomonadota; class Gammaproteobacteria; order Lysobacterales; family Lysobacteraceae; genus Stenotrophomonas; species Stenotrophomonas sp. PI_27. Next base: position 33,458 of record NZ_JAJNOF010000008.1, on the reverse strand, counting down.
GGCGCTGCGCGACAAGGGCGCGGGAGGCAACAGCGTGCCGCACCAGCTGGTGATGACCGCCACGCCGATTCCGCGCACGCTGGCGATGTCCGAATACGCGGACCTGGATGTGTCGGCCATCGATGAGCTGCCGCCGGGCCGCACGCCGGTACAGACCGTCGCCCTCAACAATGACCGCCGCCCGGAGCTGATCGAGCGCATCGCGCTGGCCTGCCAGGAAGGGCGGCAGGTCTACTGGGTGTGCACGCTGATCGAGGAAAGCGAAGAGCTGGATGCCACTCCGGCGCAGGCCACCTACGAATCGCTGCAGGCACTGCTGCCCGGCGTGCGCGTGGGGCTGGTGCACGGGCGGCTGAAAGCGGCCGAGAAGCTGGCGACGATGGTGGCCTTCAAGGCCGGCGAGATCGACCTGCTGGTCGCGACCACGGTCATCGAAGTGGGCGTGGATGTGCCGAATGCCTCGTTGATGGTGATCGAGAACGCCGAGCGCCTCGGCCTGGCCCAGCTGCACCAGCTGCGCGGCCGCGTCGGCCGTGGTTCGGCGGTGTCGCGCTGCGTGCTGCTGTACCAGGCTCCGCTTTCGCAGATGGCGCGCGAGCGCCTGCAGACCATGCGCGAAACCAACGATGGATTCGTCATCGCCGAGAAGGATCTGGAACTGCGCGGCCCCGGCGAGCTGCTGGGCACCCGCCAGACCGGACTGGCCGGTTTCCGCATCGCCGACCTGGCCCGCGACGCCGGGCTGCTGCCCGGCGTGCACGCACTGGCCGAGCGCCTGCTGGAGCAGCAGCCTGCACTGGCCGATCGGGTGGTGCAGCGATGGATCGGCACCGCCGTGCGCTACGCCTCGGCGTAAGCACCCTGGGGTCAGAGCTCTTTGCGCAGCAATGGCCTCTGACCCCATTTCCGGCACGCTCATCCACGCACGGCGTGGATCTACTGTAGAGCCGAGCCCACGCTCGGCTGCTGTGCGCGCTGTGCGCGGGAGTCGAGCATGGCTCGACTCTACAGAGAGCTCTTCCCCGCCATCCGCGGGGAAACCCGTTTTTGACGTTGCTGTTGAAGTTGCCGGCCAGCGGCCGGCACTACTGCGGTTGCAGGGCGCAGCCCTGCCGCCCCCCCCCATACTTGCAACGGTCATCATCCCGGTCCACACTTCGTTGCCGATCTGAAGACGGCAACGATGACCCACAAGATCCCCCTGTTGATCGACACCGATCCCGGTGTGGACGACGCCCTGGCCCTGCTGATGGCCTTTGCCGATGAACGGCATGACGTGGTCGCCCTGACCATCGCCGCCGGCAATGTCGGCCTGCAGTACACGGTCCGCAACGCCCTCAAGCTCTGCGACATCGTCGGCCGCACCGACGTGCCGGTGTTTGCCGGCAGCCCGGATCCGCTGCTGCATCCTTCCGTTGATGCTGCCCACGTGCATGGCCGTGATGGCTATGGCGACGTGGACCTGCCGCCGCCCAGCCGCCAGGCCGAAGCCGAGCACGCCGCACTGGCGATCCTGCGCCTGTCACACGTGCATGCCGGCGAACTGATGCTGGTGATGCTGGGCCCGCTGACCAACCTGGCACTGGCGCTGAAGCTGGACCCGACCCTGCCCCAGCGCATCAAGCGCATCGTGGTGATGGGCGGCGCGGTCACCTGCCACGGCAACATCACTCCGGCGGCCGAATTCAACATCGCCTTCGATCCGGAAGCTGCGCACGTGGTGTTCACCGCGTTCAAGCACCTGCTGGTGTCGGACTGGGAGGCCACTGTTGCCCACGGCCTGCCGTTGGAAGAAGCCGAGAAATGGCTGCAGGCCGATTCCGATCGCGCCCGCTTCTACGAGCTGATCTCGCGCAAGACCCGTGGCCTGTCCGAGGACAGCAAGGGCGGGCGCTGGTACACCGCCGACGCGGTGGCCATGGCCTGGGCACTGAACCCGGAAGGGCAGCTGCGGGTCGAGTCGCGTCCGCTGAACGTGGAGCTGAATGGCACGTTCAGCCGCGGCGCCACCATCGTCGACTGGAACCGCCAGACCGGCCAGCCGGACAACTGCGATCTGCTGATGGCCTACGACCAGGGGCGTTTCGAGGCCCTGGTGCGCCAGGCCCTGGGCGCGGACTGACGTCCGTTGCCCGGCACCGGTTGCCCCGAGCGGCAACCGGTGCTTATAATGCCGCTCTTGACCACCAGCCCATTTACGGTGTGAGCCCATGAAGGCCGATATCCATCCGAACTACCGCGACGTCGTCTTCCATGACGTCACCTCCGATTTCAAGATCCTGACCCGCTCCACCATGGCGACGAAGGAAACCATCCAGTGGGAAGACGGCAACGAATACCCGCTGGTCAAGGTTGAAATTTCCTCGGCTTCGCACCCGTTCTACACGGGCAAGCACAAGGTCATCGACACCTCGGGCCGTATCGACAAGTTCCAGAAGCGCTACGCGCGCTGATCTGTCGATCCAGCTTCGAACCGACGGCCGCGCTCTGCGCGGCCGTTTGTTTTTCCCCAACGCCAACCCAACGGGCGTTTGGATGGACAGAACACTGCGTTCGTGTGACAACGCTTTTGCCGATCCGGGCCGCTTGCTGGCCGGGTTCTGGCCGCCTGCCGTCTACGACTTCTGTCTAGCGCCGGGCAAATGCTGCTGTGCGATAATGGCATGATCCCCGGCACAGGCCGAGGACGTCATTCACGTGCCTGACCAATGCGCTTGGGCAGGCGCCTTCCCATGAAGGAGCGCACACAGTGTCCGATCTTGATCAGGTCACGCTCAACGCCGGCGATAAGTCCGTCGTTCTGCCCGTCATCAAACCCACCCTTGGCAACGACTGCGTCGACATCGCGAAGCTGACCAAGGAAACGGGGTTCTTCACCTACGATTCCGGCTTCACCGCGACGGCCAGCTGCAAGTCCGCCATCACTTACATCGACGGCGACAAGGGCGTGCTGCTGTATCGCGGCTACCCGATCGAGCAGCTGTCGGAAAAGTCGAGCTACGTCGAAGTGGCCTACCTGCTGATCAACGGCGAGCGCCCGAGCGCCGAGCAGCTGAAGGCCTTCACCGATGAGCTGACTGCCGAAGCCAATGTCGACGACTCGATCAACACCCTGATCGGCAGCTTCGCCAAGGACGCCCACCCGATGGCCATCCTGGCTGCTGCGATCGCGCAGCTGTCGGCCATCTACCACGACTCGCTGGACCTGTCCGACGCCGAACAGCGCCGCCAGGCCGCCGTGCGCCTGATCGCCAAGGTGCCGACCCTGTCGGCGCTGATCTACCGCCATGGCAAGGGCCTGCCGGCCAACAAGCCGGACACCTCGCTGGACTACGTCAGCCGCTTCCTGAAGCAGACCTTCGAGTCGGCTGACGGCCAGTACGATTTGAACCCGGACGTGGTCAAGGCGCTGGACCTGCTGTTCATCCTGCACGCCGACCACGAGCAGAACGCCTCGACCTCGACCGTGCGCCTGGTCGGTTCGACCGGTGCCAACCCGTATGCGTCGGTTGCCGCGGGTGTCACCGCGCTGTGGGGTCCGGCCCACGGTGGTGCCAACGAAGCCGTGCTGAAGATGCTGGAAGAGATCGGCACCGCCGACAACGTCGAGTCCGCCGTGGTCAAGGCCAAGGACAAGACCTCCGGCTTCCGCCTGATGGGCTTCGGCCACCGCGTCTACAAGAACTTCGATCCGCGCGCCAAGGTCATCGGCGAGATGACCAGCAAGGTGCTCAAGCAGCTGGGCGTGCAGGATCCGCTGCTGGACGTGGCCGTGAAGCTGGAACAGGCTGCGCTGCAGGACGAGTACTTCGTCGCGCGCAAGCTGTACCCGAACGTCGATTTCTACAGCGGCATCATCTACAAGGCGCTGCAGATCCCGACCGAAATGTTTACCGTCATGTTCGCCCTCGGCCGTACCTCCGGCTGGGTGTCGCATTGGCTGGAACAGCAGGTTGATCCGGAAATGAAGATCGGCCGTCCGCGCCAGGTCTACACCGGCAGCGACGTGCGCGACTACCAGGGCTGATCGCCCCGCGTAGGTTGTGCCGGAAGCGCCCCGCATCTGCGGGGCGTTTTTTTTTGCCGCCGCGCGGGTGGGTGCCAACCTGGGCTGGCACGCTCTCCACTGCGACAAGAGCGCGTGATTCAAGGGTCTCGCCAGCTTCACAAGCGCTCGCGCAGCCTCAGGGCGCCCGCTGCATCCGCAGCCCCTGATCCGGAGCATCCACTGCATGAGTACCCGATTCGATCCACCCGAGCGCGGCCCGCTCGGCCCCGAGGTGACCACCGTCGTCGCTGCCCCCATTGTTCCGCCCGCCAGCGAAAGTGCGGTGTCGTGGGGGGCAATCTTCGCTGGCGCCGCCGCCGCCGCTGCACTCTCCCTCATCCTGTTGATCCTTGGCGTGGGCCTGGGGCTGTCGTCGGTGTCGCCCTGGTCGTTCGAAGGCGTCAGCAAGGAAACCTTCGGCTGGTCCAGCATCGCCTGGCTCACCTTCACTGCATTGGCCGCCTCCGGCCTCGGGGGTTATCTGGCGGGTCGCCTGCGTACCAAGTGGACGCAGATCCACGGCGACGAAACCTACTTCCGCGACACCGCGCACGGCTTCGTGTCGTGGGCGGTGGCCACGCTGCTGACCGCGGGCCTGCTGACGTCGGCCATCGGTGGCGTGCTGGGTGCGGGGGCAAAGGTGGCCGGCGCCACCGCCGGGGCCGCTGCGTCCACGGTCGGCGTGGCTGCAGCCGGTGCCAGCGGCGCTGCGACGGCTGCACCGGAAGGTGACCTCGACTATTGGGTGGATTCGCTGTTCCGCAGCACGGCCCACGCAGGGCCGGCCGATCCTGCAGCGCCGCCGCCGGGCGCGCCGATGGACCCGAATGCCGCGCCGCCGCCGGCACCGGGCGCCGGTCCACGCGACGCGCGCATCGCCCCGCCGCCGCGACCGCTGCCGGGCAACGGTCCGATCGGCGACCGCCGCGAAGTGCGCGCCGAAGTGAACCGCATCATCGTCAACAGCCTGCACGGGGAGGGCCTGGATCCGGCCGATACCCAGTACCTGTCACAGCTGATCGCGCGCGAGACCGGGATGAGCCCGGCTGAAGCGCAGGCCCGGGTGACCGATGTGCAGACGCGCATGCGTGCAGCGCTGGAGAAGGCCAAGAACACCGCCAAGCAGGCTGCCGACGATGCGCGGAAGGCGACCGCCTACGCCGCGTTGTGGCTGTTCATCACGCTGCTGATCGGCGCGTTCTTTGCCAGCCTCAGCGCCACCTGGGGCGGCCGCCGCCGCGACCTGTAATTCCACCCTTCCATGCAAGGAGAACTGCCATGAAGATGATTCTGCTCTGGTTGCTGGGCGTGCCGATTCCGCTGCTGATCCTGTACGCGATCTTCTTCTGATCGCGCACCACCGCGCCGTGTCATCAGGCCGCCGAAAGGCGGCCTGATGCCATCCAGCAGATCCACGCCCTGCGTGGATGCCCACGGTAGAGTCGAGCCATGCTCGACTCTACAAATGCCATGCAATGAGGTTTCTTGCATTCAATCACTGAGGAAAGTTGCATAACTCTCAAACGTTGAGCACTTTCAAGAATTCTCCTTAACGTTCAACGTTTTAGGAATGCTTGAATGGCCTGCATGGCAATGGATTCCTAACATTCTCTCCGTCGCCCGCACCCATCCCCGCGGGCGGCGCTTCCCTCCCTTTTCTCCTTGGGGAGGGGAGCTTTCATATTCCCCCTTGTCCGAGAGAGACAACCATGCACGCCATTATCAAGAAGGCCGCGCTCGCTGCAGCGTTGGCTACTGCTTCGCTGTCCGCGCACGCGCTGGAAACCAAGATCACCGTCTACGCCGACGTCGACCCGACGCTGGCGCTGCTGCGCGATGACGGCACCCCGCTGCCGGACACCGTGCAGCTGACCCACGATCCGCTGCGCGGCTTGCTGCCGTCGACGCAGCAGGTGCGCATCCACTCCAATGACGAAACCGCGGACATCGAGGTGCGCCTCGGCCACGATCCGGTCCTGATCAATGGCGCCACGCGCGTGCCGCTGGCCGTCAGCCTGAATACCGACGCGCTGACCACTGCGGTCACCGAATTCAAGGCGGCTGACCTGTTCAACGGCGCCAGCTCGACCCCGGGTGCGTCCATCTCGATGCCGCTGACCATCGCCCAGGCCGGTACCGGCGGCCCGCTTACGGTCAACGGCCGTTACGAAGGCATGGTCTACATCGTCATGAACCAGAAGCCCTGATCCACGGCTTCCCGCGCCGGCCCGCACTCCGGGCCGGCCGCTACTGCAGCGGTACCCCCAATGACCCCACACGCCCCCGCCGTTACCCGGCTGGCGGTCGCGCTCGCCCTGGCACTGGCTGCTCCCCTGGCCGCAGCCCGCGGCGTCCCCGCCGGCTTTGAGGATCTGGTTGAAGGCCAGACCGAACAACTCGACATCCAGCTGTTCGGCCGCTCGGCCGGACTGTCGCCGGTGCGCGTGACCTTGGAGCACGTGCAGCTGGAAGAGCCGGCGCGCGTGCTCCAGGCTCTGGACCTGCCGGCCGAAGCACAGGCGGCGCTGTTGCCGGCGTTGTCGCAGCCGCTGCCGCGCAACAGCCACTTGGCGTGCCGCTTTGGCGGCGCCACGGCGGGTTGTGGCTACCTCGATCCACCCGAAGACCCCACTGCGGCGCGCGCGCTGTACGACGAAGGCGAGGGCGCGGTGCGCCTGTTCGTGGCGCGGCAGTGGATTCCCGGAGAGCCGGCCGCCGAGCGTTACCACACGGTCACGGCCAACGCCGAAAACGCCTTCCTGCACCAGCAGACGCTCAACGTCAGCGGCGGCCGCGACCATCAGGCGCTGTCCGCGCGCGGCGTAGGCACGCTGGGACTGTTTGATCGCGCTCACCTGTCCGCCGACTGGTACTACACCCAGCAACGCTACCGCAGCCGAAGCGACGACGACTTCCAGTTCGTCAACGTCTATTACCGCCATGACCTGGGCCAAGCGCACTACCTGCAGGCCGGGCGCATGGACCGCCGCAACCTGTCCAGCCCGCAGGGCGGCACCTTCAGCTTCAGCATGCTGCCGCTGGACCGTTTCCAGGGCGCACGCGTGGGCACCACCCAGGCCTATGTGGACACCGATGCCGCCGTGCAGGCCACGCCGCTGACGGTGCTGCTGGCGCGCGACGCACGCGTCGATGTGTTCGATGGCGAGCGGCTGCTGCAGACGTTCTACCTGCAGGCGGGCATCAACCAGATCGACACCCGCAATTTTCCGTTCGGCAACTACTTGGTGCGCATGCGCATCTACGAGGACGGTGTGCTGGTGCGCACCGAGGAGGCGCCGTTCGACAAGGGCGGCGACTGGACCAACAGCCAGTGGCAGTGGTTCGTGCAGGGCGGCCGCCGCAACGAGCGCCGCAGCGACCGCTTCGATGGCGAACGCGTGGCGATGGCCGGCCTGCGCGTGCCGCTGGGCCGCGACGCCGCGCTTACCGCCGGTGTCGCCAACCTCGGCGGACACAGCTACGGTGAGCTGCGCCTGGACCTGCGCCACGTGCTGGCCACCCATGAGATGCGCGCCACGCTCAGCGGCATGCGGGGCAGCGACGGCAGCAACGGCCAGCAGCACCAGCTGTCGTACCGGCGCAAGGCGTCGTGGAATCTCTACCAGCAGCGCATGCGCGGCAAGGCCTGCCAGTTCGAGGCCGATGCACGCGACCAGCTGGGCTGCACCAACTCACTCAGCGGCTCGATGTCGCTGCCGGTGGCCGGTGGCAATGTCTACGTGGGCTATACGCGGCGCCAGACCTGGCGCACCGGCTGGCATCAGCCCGGATTCGAGCAGGACCCGTTCTTCGGCCTGGAGCCATTGCTGCCGCCGGGCCCGCTGGAGCCGCGCCGCGAGCCGGTGCTGAGCCGCACCTGGCAGGCCAGTTTCAGCCGCAGCCATCGCTGGCAGGACTTCAGCGTGTCCACGCGCGTGGGCCTCTGGCAACAGCGCAGCGCTGACAGCGTGCGCGGCAGCAACGAGCGTGACCGTGGCATCTACTTCAACCTCAGCCTGACCCGCCTGCAGCGCAACCATGACAGCAGTGGCCAGCGCCGCTACGCCGTGGATGTACGCCAGCCCCAGCATCAGCGCCCGGCCATCGATTACAGCGTGGGCCAGAGCCTGCGCCAGGAGCGGGATACGCACTATCGCGAGCTGAATACCGAACTGCGTGCCAACAACAATGACCGCTACAGCGCCTCGCTGAGTGGCCAGCTGCAGAACGGCATCGGCAACACCACCGCCAGCATCGCGCATTATCAGCAGCGCGGGCGTGGCGAGACCGGCTACAGCGGCAGCCACAGCTCGGGCTTCGCACTGGGCCGCCGCGGTTTCTACTGGAGCGGTGCCAACGGCGCCGAGGCCGGCCTGGCCGTGCAGGTGGACGGTTTCGACGATGCCGACCTGCATGGCGTGGCCGCAGAACTGCAGGTGGGCGGGTTGCGCCGACAGCGTCTGCAGATCGGCGAGCGCCGGCTGCTGCCGCTGTCGTCGTACCAGTCGCATCGCGCCGAAGTACAGGACGCCAGCACGCTGGACAGCATTGCCGCGATCCGCGTGACCGGTGTGGGCGGTGCACGGCCGATGTTCCTCACGCCCGGCAAGCTGATGCGCTTGCCGGTGCCGATCGAAGTGACCTACACCTTCATCGGCAATGCCAAGGACCTGGCGGGGTCGCCGCTGGGCGGCGCCCGCATCCTCAACGCGCCGGTGCCAAGCACCAGCGCCAACGGCAGCTTCGTTGCCGACTTCCCGCGTCGCGAAACAACGCTGTACCTGCTGCAGGACGACCGCCTGCTGCATTGCCCGTTGCAGGTGCGCGAGCGCCGCCAGGTGGTGCTGCTGGTCGGCGCCGTGCATTGCGAGCCGCTGGCCGTGGCCCAGCTGCCGCCCGAGATCCGCCAGCAGGCCCGCGTGACCCGCCTGCTGCAGGAACGCGCGTTGATTGCCGCCACGCCCCAGACCGCTGCTGCAGGAGGTACGCGATGAGCCGGCGTTGGTTGTTTGTGTTGATGCTGGTATGTGCGCTGGTGCTGGTGATGCCACGGGCGTGGGCGCAGTGGCCGCCCGAGACGCATCCGACGGACCAGAGCCGGGACATCGTGATGAGCTGGGATCGCTCGGCGGTGCCGGGTGATGTGGAGCTGTGGGCGCCGCGGACGGTGCTGGGGTTCAGTCACGACCTCGCGTTCAAGTATGGGCAGATCCATGTGGTTTGTGGGTCTGCTTCTGATAGTGAGTTTGGGCGGTGCCCGGCGGAAAGTGAGCCGCGAATGTCAGTGGGAACAACTGAGATAGCGTTGCGCCTCGTTGATCTGAGGACTGGCCTGCGTACGGAAGTTCGTGCGGTAGGAAGCTTGCTGCGAGTTATGTCGGGTCCTCGCTGCAATATCGATTATTGGGACAGTCAGAAGCGCATTCTGAATGAAGCGTTCTGGTACGAATGTGTATCGGACGAACCGATCGGCACGGGTGCTGCGCTGACTATTCCAGCATCTGAGCTTGCCAAGCTCGTAGCTGGCCGCTGGCAGGCCACGATGCGCCTGAACATCAAAGCCGATCCAACCGCGGCACCCGTCGCCACCGCCACATTCAACTTCGATTTCACCGTCACCGACTACGACGCGATCTCGATCTACTTCCCCGGCTTCGACGGCATTGCGCCGCTGGTCAACATGGACCTGCGCTACGACCCCATCCGCAAGGTGGTCGGCGGCTACAAGGAAGTGGACATGTGCCTGTACGACGGGGTGGGCTCGCAGAGCGAGTTCCTCGGCGTCACCGTGCGCGACAGCGGTCCACGACCACCACCAGGCCGTGACTACGCGGTCTGGCACGGGGACGGTGGCAGCGATGACACCCAGCGCCTCGACTACCAGGTCGGCCTGAAGTACGGCGGAAACCTGCTGGCCATGAAACACGGCGAGGAACAGCTGCTGCGCGGCATCGACAGCGCGCAGCTGCGCCTGGTGATGCTGCCAGGCATCAATCAACCCGTGTACTGCGTGCCCACGCCGCTGGTACTGGAAACGCCGCCTACGCCCATCGCCAGCAAGCGGCCCGGTCTGTACGACGGCGAGCTGACGGTAGAGCTGCGCGTGCCGACCGCCAAACCCTGATCCCCACGGAGCCTCATCATGAAGAAGCTGCTGTTCTGTCTGTTGCCGTTGAGCGCGCTGCTGGCCCCACCGGCGGCACATGCCAACCTCTCCATCCATCCGATGCGCGCGGCCGTCGATACCAAACGCGGTACGCAGATCCGCGTCTACTCGCACTCCACCCAGCCGCAGTACGTGCAGGCGCGCCTGCTGCGTATCGCGAATCCGGCGCAGGCTGGTGAGGAAGAGATCGAAGTCGAGGCGGCCGATGCCGCGGTTGCCATCACGCCTGGAAAGTTCGCCCTCAGTGGTGGTGGCAATCGCCTGATCCGGGTCATCCCGCTGCAGACGGTCGAGAAAGAGGTGGCCTACCGGGTCTACTTCGAGAGCGTCAGGGGCCCGGATGGAACGCTTCTCGAAGGCGACGAGCAGGCGGCGCAGGCCAACGTCGGCGTCAGCCTGGTCTGGGGCGCGTTGGTGAACGTGTTGCCCACCAACGGCAGTGTGGATCTGCAGTTTCAAGGCGACACCCTGCGCAATGTAGGGACATTGCGCGTGGGAATCACGGGGCTGGCCGAGTGCAGTGCCAGCGGCGCCTGCACGTCCCACGACTTTGCCAAAAGCCTGTACCCCGACGCGGAGCTGAAGCTGCCGTTCCAGCCTCAACCGGGTAGCACTCTGCAGCTGCACTACCGCCTGTCCAAGGACGGCTACCGCGAACACACAACCACCCTGGCGCCGAGCGCCTGAACGTTCTGGCCCTGCGTCATCTGCAGGGCCTCACTTTCGATGTCCTGTTAAGGAGAGAGAGCATGAACCACATCTATCGTCGTATCTGGAGTGCCGCCAAGCGTTGCTGGGTGGTTGGAAGTGAGTTGACCAAGCGCGGGCCGGCCGCGCGACGCTCGGTCAGCGTGGCGGCGAGCGCCGCAGTGCTGGCGCTGTCCGCAAATGCCATGGCGGTCGAAGGTGCCGAGAAGGAGAGTCCAGGCGAGGAGACTGAAACGATCTGGAATGAGCAGGAATATTCCAGACGTTCGGGCATGCCCAAGAATCTCTTTACGATGACTGGCGGACTGAATGCTGGGCTCTCGTTGACGTCGATTGCTCCGCAGTCCACGCATTACCAAATGGCGATTGTGAACGATGTGGCCTATCGGGATTCCACAGCGACTGGTGATGACACGGTCGTAGTGGGTTCGCGCTCCGCCATCTCGGGCAGACGATCAGTTGGTTACGGCAACGGCATCCGTTCAACGGGTGAGCACAACGTTGCGATCGGCACGAACGTAAAGATCGAGCATTGGTACTCCACCGCGGTGGGTGACGGCGCGTATGCGGGCGGTGGCTGGGGTGCCACGGCCTACGGCAATGATTCACGAGCCGACGGCGGAAATGCGATTGCCATTGGTAGCGGCTCGCGGGCGTCTACCGGAGGTGGTATCGGCGCAATCGCGTTGGGAGGCGATGCCCGTGCCGGCACCAGCGGCTATTCGGGAGCCATCGCTGTAGGCAACAAGTCCAATGCGTCCTATGACGCGATGGCGATTGGTTATGAGTCACGCGCTTCCGTGTCGGGATCGGTGGCATTGGGTACGCGGTCGGTCGCCAACGAGACCGACACCGTATCGGTGGGAAGCAGCACGCTCAAGCGGCGCGTGATGAATGTGAAGGATGCTCGATTGACTGGCTCCAGTTCCGACGCGGTCACCGGCAGTCAGCTGTACTGGGCCAAGCAAGACATCAGCAGGGCGCAGACTGCGGCAGATACAGCCAAGACAAACGCAAGCACGGCGCAGAGCACGGCGAACACGGCCAAGAGCACGGCTGAGAACGCGATGTCGGCAGCCAACGCGGCAGGCTACCTGACCGCCAGCGGCTCGACTGTGACGTCCTCGCAGCGTGCCCAGGCATCGGGAACGGGTGCGCTTGCCTCAGGCCTGAACGCGCTTGCCAGTGGCTCGGGCGCGAGCGCGCATGGATACAACGCCAAGGCCAATGCAATCGGCTCGATTGCCATCGGCTCCGGCGCGAAGATCGAGGCGAGCTCCTCCAACTACGGCATCGCCATCGGCGCCTCGGCGAGCACCGGCCCGACCGCGTACCAGGTTGCGATCGGCTACCAGGCATCTGCTGCAGGGGGGGCGAGCTCCATGGCGCTGGGTGCATCCACCAAGGCCAATCATTCGCGTTCAGTCGCCTTGGGCGTGCTTTCGGTTACGACCGCCAATGATCAGGTATCGATCGGCAGTGACTCGTTGAAGCGGACGATCAGCGGGATGAAGGATGGGTTGCTGAGCGCCACCAGCACCGAGGGCGTCACTGGCAAGCAGCTGTTTGAAACCAATGCCCAGGTGGGCGAGGTGGAGCGCACGGCGAAGGCGGCGCAGACGGCGGCCTCTACGGCAAAGGATGAAGCCGGCAAGGCGTTGACCGCAACGACGGTGCTGGGTGGCCTTGTGGGGCAGGTGTCTGCCACAGGCAATGTCCGCCTGGGCGAGGAGAACAGCGGCACGGTGCTGGATGTGCGAAATAGCGCGAATGCGAACCGGACGATCAGAGGCTTGAAGGATGGGCTGTTGAGCGCCACCAGCACCGAGGGCGTCACCGGCAAGCAGCTGTTTGAAACCAATGCCCAGGTGGGCGAGGTGGACCGCACGGCGAAGGCGGCGCAGACGGCAGCCGATACTGCAATGGACGATGCTGGCACGGCGTTGACCGCCGCGACGACGCTGGGTGGTCTTGTAGGGCAGGTTTCCACCACGGGCAACGTCCGCCTGGGTGAGAAGAACAGCGGCACAGTGCTGGATATGCGTAACAGCGCTGGCGCCAATCGCAAGGTCAGCGGGGTTGCGGATGCGGTCTTGAGCACCAGTAGCGCTGAAGCAGTGTCTGGGAAGCAACTGTACTCAACCAATTCACGTGTCTCAGATCTTGAGGGTGTCGCGCAGTATGTGAGTATCGGGTCAGCGCCCTTCAGTGAGCGTGCAGAAGCGGGTGTAGCAGGCGTTGCGGTGGGAAATTCAGCAAAGACTGAACTGGAGGGAGGGACTGCGGTAGGCACATTTGCGGAGGCGATGGGAAAGAACTCCACCGCAATTGGTAGAGCGGCGACTGTCTCTGTTGATTCCGAGAATGGCTTCGCAATGGGAGTCGGTGCACAGGTCGGTGGAGGCGCGGGCGGCGCGAATGAAGGTGTCGCGATTGGTGCTGGCGCAAGAGTTGGAAGCGGGGCTCACGGCTCGCTGGCACTTGGAAATGGCTCTCAAGCAGTTGAAGAAGGAGTCGCGTCGTTTGGGGGTATTGGCGTTCAGCGCCGTCTTGTAAACATCGCCCGTGGTACCGCTGACCACAATGCCATCACTGTCTCCCAGCTCAAGGACTCCCTCGACCCCCTCGGCGGCGGAGCAGGCATGGATGCCAACGGCAACATCATCGCTCCTACTTATTCAGTGCAGAGCGGGACGCAGAACACCGTCGAGGATGCGCTGATGGCACTCGATGGTGCCGTCATCACCGCAGGCCGCCGCGCGGACAAGGTGGAAGGCCAGCTGGGTTCGATCTTCCAGGATTCACCTTCGATCCGCGCCGACGGCATGAACCAGATCACGCTGAATGGCGTGAATGGCATGGTGCTGACCAATCTGGCTGACGGTCGAGTGGCGCCAGGAAGCCGTGATGCCGTAACGGGCAGTCAGTTGTACGCCGCCGAGCAGAAGATTTCGCAGAATCGGAAGGATCTGGAGACGATGCGCAAGGAGCGAGAGGTGGGCGCGCAGACAATGCGTGGATTGGATGCGAGCGGCCCGATCGATTTCGGCGGTGTGCGCTTGACCGGCGTGGCCGAGGGCAAGCTGTCGGCTGACAGTTCGGACGTTGTGCGCGGAAGTCAGCTCTATGAGACCAACAGTCGGGTTTCGGCCATGGAAGGAATCAGCCAGTACGTTAGTGTGGGTACGGCTCCTGAGCATGGCAGTGCTCAGGCTGGTCCGGTTGGTCTCGCAATTGGAAACTTGGCAAAGACGGGCATTGAGGGTGGCACGGCAATTGGAACGTTCGCCGAGGCAATGGGCAAAAACTCAATTGCCATTGGACGGGCGTCCACTGTCTACCATGGTTCAGAGTCCAGCTTTGCCGTCGGAACTGGAGCTGAGGTTGGTAGGGCCGGCGAGCCTGGTGCAATCGGAGCCATAGCGTTTGGTGCTGGTTCGAGAGTCGAACCCGGGGCCCATGGTTCTATAGCGCTCGGAACCAGCTCTTATGCAGCCGAGGCGGGGGTTGCGTCATTTGGCGGTGTTGGCATCAAGCGCCGCCTCGTAAACATCGCCAACGGCACCGCCAACCACAACGCCGCCACCGTCGGCCAGCTGCGCGGCGCACTCTCCGTCCTCGGCGGCGAAGTCGATGCCAACGGCAACATCGTCGGTCCCAGCTTCAATGTCCAAGGCCAGTCCCAATCCACCCTCAACGGCGCATTGGAAGCGCTCGATGGTGCAGTCGTCAGCACCACCTCGCGCGTAAACCACGTCGAATCCCAGCTCCGTTCCGTCTTCCAGGACACCCCCTCGGTCCGCGCAGACGGCACCCACCAGCTCACCCTGGCCGGTGCCAACGGCATGGTCATCTCCAACGTGGCCAACGGTCTGATCGCGGCCGGCAGCCGTGATGCGGTCAACGGTGGCCAGCTGCACTCGATGCAGCAGCAGCTCAATGGCCGCATGGATGGGCTGGAGCAGCGCATCGACGATCAGCCGCAGGCCCGCGCCATGGCGGCTGCGTCCACGCCGTCGCCTTCCACTGAAGAGATCGCGCCGACACCGGAGACCAGTGGCTCGCCGCAGATCGCCTCGACCGGTGAGGGTGACAAGCCGATGCCGCAGCCAAAGTCGAAGCAGGACGACACGCCCAAGCCACAGGTCGACACCGCTGATCTGGAAAAGATGCTGGCCCGTGCCAACGAGTACACCGACGGTGCGATCAGCACTTTCGAGCGTCGCCTGGACAAGATGGACAAGCGCTTCAATCGCATGGCGGCGATGAGCAGCGCGCAGAGCGCGATGGCGATGAACACCGCCGGCCTGGCCACGTACAACCGTCTGGGTGCGGGCGTGGGTTACAGCGAGGGCGAGTCGGCGATGGCGGTGGGCTACCAGCGCGTGCTCAACGAGAAGGGCTCGGCCACTTTCAGTCTCAATGGTGCGTTCACCAACAGTGGCGAACGCAGCATGGGCGTCGGCGTGGGCATCGGCTGGTAAGCGATGACGCTCCGGCGTGACGCGCGTATTCCGCCCCGCCGCGCCGGGGCCCTTGCCGAGGAAATGGCCATGTACCGTTGGGTAAGCCGATTCATCAGCTATCGCACGTTCTATCTGTGGCGGGCGCGGTATTACTACTACACCCGCAACCTGGATCGCTGGGTGCTGTTCACCCTGCTGTGCCTGTCAGGCATCGCGCTGGTGTTCTGGTACCACTGGCGGTTGACGAGCGTGCCGCCGCCGCGGGTGCATCCAGAGGCGGCCGCGCTGCGCGTGGAGAACATCACCCAGGAAGCGATCCATCGCATCGTGCTGGTCCGCCATGGTGGCCCGACGCCGGGCGAGCCGTTCACCACGCCGGAAGACGTCCGCGCCGGTACGCTGCGCACGCTGCGGGTGCGGCAGTTGCTGGACAGTGCGATGGTGTGGCAGCTGAAAGCCCATATGCTGGCCGACATGGCGGCGTACATCGATGCCACGGACAGCTGCTTCCCCTTCCCGTGCTGGCTGGTCAGCCATCGGCTGGAGCTCATGCGTGCGGCGGAGGCGGAGAACGCGGCCATCAACCGCGCGCTCGAGCCGGTGCTGGAGATCCCGTTGGACAGGATGCCCAACCTCGACGGCGGCGAGCGTGCGCGGCTGCAGACGGCATGGTCGGATCCTTTCGGCGATGTCTACAACCAGACCTGGCTGCTGGGGGACCTGCAGAACATGCACGCGCGCATGATGGTGGCGTACCCGCAGCGCGCGGGTGCGCCGTGGCTGGCGCGCCTGCTGTCCGGCGACGCGGAGGAACCGTACCGGGGCTGGTAGACCGGCAGGGCGTGTGCAGCGCCGGGCCATGCCCGGCCGCGCTTGGGTCAGACATCCGGAGGGCTGAGGCACCGTGCGGACCAACGGTCCGCACCCTCCAGAACCAGCGCAGCCGTTACCCGCCGATGTACGCGGTGATCTCCGCCTCGGCCAGCATCTGCCGCAGCTGCGATACCGACGCACGCCGCATCGGCTTCTCGTCCACCGGCGACAGCGGCGCCTGGCGCAGCGCGTCGTAGGGCAGCACCGCCAGGTCAAAGGTCAGCTCCTCGGCACTGAACACCCACACCGGCACGTCCAGGCTCCGTTCGCGGTCCATCCGCAGCCGGCGCGTCCGCGATTCGGCGGGGATGCCGTGCTCGTCGAGGAAGCGGTGCACGGCTTCCGGGTCGTCGCTGTGCAGGTGCAGCTGCACGGGACTGTTGGCGTCGGCGGTGCCATCCAGCACCGGGCCAGCCAGGCGCGGTGCAAACCCGTGCAGGAACTCCAGCGCCCGCATCGCGGCCTCGCGGCGGCGCTGCAGTTCGTTGCCGTGCTGGGGGCCGGCGAACAGCCGCTGGTATTCGCGCAGGGCGTCTTCGATCTCGGTGTTGCGGGGCAGGGAGGCATCGTCGTGGATGCCGAGCCGGCTGGCGGCCTTCAACTTCGCCTGGTGGTAGTCGCGGATGCCGCCTTCGGCCATCAGGCGGGCGGCTTCGTGGGCGAGGCGGTGGCGCCGCTCGCGGGTCTGGCTGGCAGCATGCTGACGGGCGCGATGCATGCGATGACTCCTGTTGCGACCTGACGACAGACTAGCGCACGGATGTGACATCCGCGTGGGTATGGCGGATGCAACCGCTCTGGTAGGTGCCGACCGTTGGTCGGCACGAGGCGCCAACCAAGGTTGGCCTCTACCAGAGCCGCATCGGTGCCAACCCATGGTTGGCACCCACCAAACCGTTCCTCAGAAGATATCGAACGCGGCGGCGTCGGCCTGCGGCGTATTGAGGTTCAGGTCGTAGTCGGTCAGACGGTCCATGTCTTCCACCTTCACCCACTCGGTCGCGCCGTTGAGGGTGGCCTGGACCATGCCGCTGGGCGGCTCGTTCTGCGCGATCGGGGTGTCCTTCAGCGCGGTGCGCATGTAGTCGATCCAGATCGGCAGCGCCGCCTTGCCACCGTACTCGCGGTAGCCCAGCGAGCGGAAGTCGTCGCGGCCCACCCACACGGTGGTCACGTACGGGCCGCCGAAGCCGGAGAACCAGGCGTCGCGGTGGTCGTTGGTGGAGCCGGTCTTGCCGCCCACGTCCTCGCGGCCGAGCACCTTGGCCTGCACGCCGGTGCCGCGCTGGACCACGTCGCGCATCATCGACACCAGCTGGTAGGCGGTACGGGCGTCGATCGCGCGCGGGGCGGTACGGGCATCGGGGTTGGCCGGCGCGGCCGGGGTTTCGGTCTTGGCTTCGGCCTTGGCTGCAGCGGCCGGGTCCACCTTCGGGGCCGGGGCGCCGAAGTTGAAGCCGTCCACCACCTGGTTGACCGGCTGGTCGCTGCTGCCGGCGCAGTCGCGGCAGGCCAGCGCCGGGTTTTCCTTGAACACCAGGTTGCCGTCGCGGTCATTGACCTGGTCGATCAGCCAGGTATCCACGCGCGAGCCGCCATTGGCGAACACGGCGTAGCCACGGGCCACCGACAGCGGGGTCAACGAGGCGGTACCCAGCGACATCGACAGGTTCGGCGGCAGCTCCGATTCGGCAAAGCCAAACTCGCTGATGTACTTGCGCGCGTAGTCCACGCCCATGCCGTCGAGCAGGCGCACCGAGACCAGGTTGCGCGACTGCACCAGCGCCTCACGCAGGCGCATCGGGCCGCGGAAGCCGCCGCCGTCGTTCTGCGGGGCCCAGGTCTTGCCGCGGCGGTCGCGGAACACGACGGGGGCGTCGAGCACGATCGAGGCCGGGTTGTAGCCCTTGTCGAAGGCGGCCGCATACACGAACGGCTTGAAGCTCGAACCCGGCTGGCGGCGCGCCTGGGTGGCGCGGTTGAACTTGTTGCCGGAGAAGCTGAAACCGCCCACCAGCGCTTTCAGCGCACCGCTGTGGGCATCCAGCGAGACCAGCGCGGACTGGCCGCGCGGGATCTGGTCCAGCAGCCACTCGCCCTCCTTGGCCCCGGCGCGCACGCGCACGATGTCACCGCGCTGCACCAGCTTGCCCGGGGTCTTGTTGGTCCACTTGGCGGCACCGGCCGGCAGCACGATCTCGGTGCGGTTGGCCAGCACCACCGTAGCGCTGCCATCGGCGCCAGTACTGGCGACGATCGCCGGCAACAGGCCGGCCTGGCCGTACATGCCGCGCAGGTGCTCGGCCAGGGCGGCGGCATCGTCGCCGGCGCCCAGCTGCACCTGCTTTTCCACGCCGTGCCAGCCGTGGCGGTGGTCATACAGCAGCAGGCCGTCGCGCACGGCCAGGTTGGCCGCGGTCTGCAGGGTGGAATCGATCGTGGTGGTGACGTGGTAACCCTTGTTGACCACGTCGCCGCCGAAGCGGGCGATCATTTCCTGGCGCACCAGCTCGGCCACGTACGGGGCATCGACCTGCACCGGCGGCTCATGCGCGGTGGCGTGCATCGGCACGGCCTTGGCCGCGTCGGCCTCGGCCTGGCTGACGAACTTCAGGTCGGCCATGCGCTGCAGCACGTAGTTGTCACGGCGCTGGCGGGCACGTTCCGGGTTGGAGATCGGATTGCCCGACGAGGGGAACTTGGGGATGCCGGCCAGCGAGGCCATCTCGTCCAGGTCCAGCTCGTTCAGCTTCTTGCCGTAGTAGAACTCGGCGGCGGCGGCCACGCCGTAGGCGCGGTTGCCGAAGAAACTCTTGTTCAGGTACAGCTCGAAGATCTCGTCCTTGCTCAGCTCGGACTCGATCTTGCGCGCCAGCAGGATCTCGGCCAGCTTGCGGGTGTAGCTGTACTCGGAACTGAGGAAGAACTGGCGGGCAACCTGCTGGGTGATGGTGGACCCGCCCGGCACGCGCTTGTCGTTGGTGGTGGCCAGCAGCCATACCGCGCGGCCGATGCCCATGTAGTCCACGCCGCCGTGCTCGTAGAAGCGGGCGTCCTCGGTGGCCAGGAAGGCCTGCTTCAGCTTCTCCGGTACGTCCTTCATGGTGATCGGGGTACGCCGGGTCTCGCCGAACACCGCCATCAGCTTGCCGTCGGCAGCATAGACGTACATCGGCTCCTGCATTTCCACGTCGCGCAGGGTCTGCACGTCGGGAAGCTTGGAGGAAACGGCATAGTACAGACCGCCCACGGCGGCCGCGCCGATCAGCGCCAGGACCAGGACAATCAGGAAGATCCAGCGCAGCCAGCGGCGGAGTCGAGTCATCGGGTTCAGATTCCGATTGCGAATTTCGTGGTCGCAGAGTATAGATTACGCAAGGTGGCGGCTGGGGTCGGCACCGGGGAGCGCAAGGGGAACAGTCAGGGGCTGCATGGTGAATCCGTGAAGGAATTCACAGCAGGGCCGTTGCCATTTGCTAAGAATACGTTATTAATGCTTGGGCGCAGGTCTTGCGTCCAAGTGCCCGTCGGCAGGGGAGAAACCGTGGGGCTCATCCCAAAAAGTCAGTCGCCGCTCGTAGGCGTCGACATCAGTTCGACTGCGGTAAAGCTTTTGCAGCTGTCCCGCAGCGGCAATCGTTTCCGCGTGGAACATTACGCTGTGGAACCTCTTCCGCCGAATGCGGTGGTGGAGAAGAACATCGTCGAAGTGGAGGCCGTGGGTGAGGCCATCCGCCGGGCGATGAACCGTTCAGGCAGCAAGGCCAAGCTGGCCGCTGCTGCCGTCGCGGGGTCGGCGGTGATCACCAAGGTGATCCCGATGCCGGCCGACCTCGACGAAAACGACATGGAAGCCCAGATCGAGCTGGAAGCGGTCAACTACATTCCCTATCCGATCGAGGAAGTGAACCTGGACTTCGAGGTGATCGGGTCGATCCCGAACAACCCGGAGATGGTCCAGGTGCTGCTGGCGGCCTCGCGTTCGGAGAATGTCGAGCTGCGCCAGTCCGCGCTGGAACTGGGCGGACTGCAGGCCAAGGTGATGGACGTGGAGGCCTTCGCGGTCGAGAACGCCTACGCCCTGGTCGCCAGCGAACTGCCGGTGTCCATCGACGGCGTGGTCGCGCTGGTCGACATCGGCGCCACCATGACCACCCTCAATGTCCTGCGCGGCGGCCGTAGCCTCTACAGCCGCGAGCAGGTGTTCGGTGGCAAGCAGCTGACCGACGAGATCATGCGCCGCTACGGGCTGAGCTACGAGGAAGCCGGGCTGGCCAAGCGCCAGGGCGGCCTGCCGGAAAGCTACGAGATGGAAGTGCTGGAGCCGTTCAAGGAAGCCACGGTCCAGCAGATCAGCCGCCTGCTGCAGTTCTTCTATGCAGGCAGCGAATTCAACCGCGTCGATCACATCGTGCTGGCCGGCGGCTGCGCCGTGCTCGGTGGCCTGCCGGAGATGGTCGAGGAACAGCTGGGCGTGCCGACCGTGGTCGCCAACCCGCTGGCGCAGATGACCCTGGGGCCGAAGGTGAACGCCCATGCGTTGGCCCAGGATGCCCCCGCGCTGATGATCGCGACCGGTCTGGCGCTGAGGAGCTTCGACTGATGGCACGCATCAATCTACTGCCCTGGCGCGCCGAGCGGCGCAAGCAACGCCAGCGCGAGTTCTACGCAATGCTGGGCATGGCCGCCGTCGGTGGCCTGCTGCTGTCGCTGATGATCTGGTTCTACTACGACCGTCAGGTGAGCGGCCAGATGGACCGCAATGCCTATCTGGAAGCCGAGATCGAGAAGGTCAAGGAACAGAACAAGGAGATCGACCGCCTCGACGCGCAGAAGGAACGCCTGCTGGCGCGCAAGAAGGTGATCGAGGAGCTGCAGGCCAAGCGCTCGCAGATGGTCCACCTGTTCGATGCGCTGGTGCGCACCATTCCCGATGGCGTGGTGCTGACCGCGCTGAAGCAGGAAGGGGACGTGCTGACACTGGAAGGCCGCACCCAGTCCAACGCCCGCGTTTCGGCCTACATGCGCAACCTGGAGACCTCCGGCTGGATGACCAATCCGGAGCTGTCGATCATCGAAGCGCGTGACCCGGAGAAGGACAAGGACGGCAAGGCCGGCCCGCTGGCCGACATCAAGGCGCTGCCCTACGTGTTCGTGGTCAAGGTGAAACTGCCGGCACAGAGCGAAGAGGTGTCGGCGACGCCGGGCCTGAACGCCGATGGCTCGGTGGCGACGGCGGCCCCGGCACCGGTGGCACCGCTGGCTGCAGGCCCGGATGCCGCAACGCCTGCGGCACCGGCGGCGGGACAGCCGGCAGCACCTGCTGCGCCCGCTGCACCGGCTGCCGCACCGTCGGCCGCTCCGGCCAAGCCGAACCCGCCGGCCGCTCCGGCCCCGGCACCTGCCCCGAAGCCTGAGGGCAGCCGCCTGGCGCAGCCGCCGCAGGCCTTCAATGCGCTGCTGCAGGGGGATCGCGCATGAGCCAGAAGATCGACATCAAAAACCTGGATTTCAACGACATCGGCAACTGGCCGCAGAAGGCCAAGATCGTCTTCTGCTCGTTGCTGGCGCTGGTCATCATGTTCGTGGCGTGGATGCTGCTGATCAGCGGCAAGCGTGAGGAGCTGGCCGGCCTGGAATCGAAGGAAGTCGAGCTGCGCACCGAATTCACCAAGCAGCAGGAGCGCGCGGTGAACCTGGGGCCGCTGAAGCAGCAGCTGGCGCAGATGGAGCAGGTCCTGCAGCAGATGCTGCGGCAGCTGCCGAGCAAGACCGAAATGCCCGACCTGATCATCGACATCTCGCAGACCGCGCTGTCCAGCGGCCTGACCAACGAGCTGTTCGAGCCGGAACAGGAGCAGATCAAGGAGTTCTACGCCGAGAAGCCGATCAAGCTGCGCATGGTGGGCAGTTACCACCAGTTCGGCGCGTTCGTCAGCGGCGTGGCCTCGCTGCCGCGGGTGGTGATCCTGACCATGCACGACATCAACCTCAAGCCCAAGGAAAAGACCGGCGGCAACGTCCGCAGCGGTGCACTGGAACTGTCCGGTACGGTCAAGACCTATCGCTACCTGGACGAAACCGAAGTGCAGGCGCAGCAGGCGGCCGACGCTGGCAAGGAGGGCAAGAAGTGATGCGCGCGCAGACCGTACGTGGTGCGATGGTGCTGGCCGTGCTGCTGCTGGCCGGTTGTGGCCGTGGCGTGACCAGCACGCCCGGCGATGCACCGAACCTTGAAAAGTGGGTGGAAGGCGAGCGTGCGCGACCGGCGCAACCGCTGGAGCCGCTGCCGGTGATGCAGCAGTTCGAGACCTTCGAATACTCCGCGCAGGGCATGCGCGATCCGTTCACCGATGCCTGGACCAATCCGCAGCAGGGGAATGGCGGATTGCGGCCGGACCCGAACCGACGCAAGGAGCCGCTGGAGGGCTTCCCGCTGGATGCGCTGGACATGGTCGGTACCATCGGTACCGGCGCAGGTACCGTGGCGCTGGTGATGGGGCCGGACAAGGTCACCTACCGGGTTCGCCCGGGCGGTTACCTGGGGCAGAGCGACGGGCGGGTCACGGCGGTCTTCGAAGACCGCGTGGAGCTGATCGAACTGGTGCCGGATGGCGCGGGTGGCTGGCTGGAACGGCCGGCAACGCTCTCGCTCGAAGATCAATGATCGTTTACTGGGGATAGCACGATGACCTTTCACCAAGCCAAGGGGCTGCGTCCCATCCGGCGCTCTACCTTGAACCGTGTCAGCGCGCTGGGAGTCGCGCTGATGCTGGCCTGCGCTCCGGCGCTGGCCGCCGCACCGGCGGAAAAGCCGGCCGGCACCACCGTGGCACCGGCCGCTGCGCCGGCCGGCCTGTCGGTGGCCAAGATCGATTTCAAGCGTGGCGATGATGGCGCCGGGCGCCTGATCGTGCAGTTCGACGGGCAGGGCGCGATCCCTGACCTGCGCACGCAGGGCAACAGCGTGGTGGTCGACGTCGGCAATGCCCGGCTGCCGGCCAACCTGCAGAAGCCGATGAACGTCACCGACTTCGCCACGCCGGTGCAGCGCATCGACGCCAAGCCGTCGGGCGCGGGCACCCAGCTGGTGCTGAGCACCGGCGGCGCGGTGGAGTCGCTGGCCTACCAGAGCGGCAACGAATACGTGGTCGAGATCAGCCCGCGCCAGGCCCAGGCCGCCGTGGGTGCGGTCACCGCCGGCAGCGTTACCCAGGCGGCCAAGGCCGTCGGCCAGCGCGGCTTCACCGGCAAGCCGGTGACCTTCAACTTCCAGGACGTGCCGGTGCGCACCGTGCTGCAGTTGATCGCCGAGGAGTCCAACCTGAACGTGGTGGCGTCCGACTCGGTGCAGGGCAACGTGACCCTGCGCCTGGTCAATGTGCCGTGGGACCAGGCGCTGGACATCGTCCTGCGCGCCAAGGGCCTGGACAAGCGTCGCGACGGCAGCGTGATCTGGGTGGCGCCGCAGGCCGAACTGGCCAAGTTCGAGCAGGAAAAGGAAGACGCGCGCATCGCCATCGAGAACCGTGAAGACCTGCAGACCGACTACATCCAGATCAACTACCACAGCGCCACGCAGATCTTCAAAGCGCTGACCGAGGCCAAGGGCATCGGTGGCAACGGCGGAGGTGGCAGTGGCGGTGGTGCGGGCAGCACGTCGCAGGAAGACAGTGGCTTCCTGTCCTCGCGTGGTCGCATCGTGGCCGACGAGCGCACCAACACGCTGATGATCAGCGACATCCCGAAGAAGATCGCGCGCATGCGCGAGCTGATCAACGTGATCGACCGCCCGGTTGACCAGGTGCTGATCGAAAGCCGCATCGTCATCGCGACCGACACCTTCGCCCGCGAGCTGGGCGCCAAGTTCGGTGTCAGCGGCAGCCGGGACAACGTGTACTTCAGTGGTGATCTGGACTCCAACCTGAAGACGCGCAACTCGCAGGTGGAAACCGCGGCAGCCAATGCCAAGGCCTACCGCGATTGGCAGGCTGGTGGCAGCGTGGGGCCGGCGCCGGTACCGTCTGCTCCGACCATCACCCGTGGCCTGAACTGGAACCTGCCGGTGGCGGCCGCCAGCAACCCGGGTTCGCTGGCGCTGTCCATCCTCAATGCCGGTTACCTGCTGGACGTGGAGCTGTCGGCCATGCAGCAGGAGTCGCGAGGCGAGGTGATCTCCAATCCGCGCGTGGTCACCACCAACCAGCGCGAAGCGATGATCAAGCAGGGCAAGGAAATCGGCTACGTCACCATCAGTGGCGGTACCGCAGGCGGCGTGGCAACGCCGAACGTGCAGTTCAAGGAAGTGGTGCTGGAGCTGAAGGTCACCCCGACCATCACCAACGACAACCGCGTGTTCCTCAACATGCAGGTGAAGAAGGACGAAGTCGACCAGCTGATCCAGCTGGAAGGCTACGGCACCGTGCCGTCGATCAACCGCCGCGAAGTCAACACCGCGGTGCTGGTCGAGGATGGGCAGACCGTGGTGATCGGTGGCGTCTACGAGTTCACCGATCGCAACAGCATCAGCAAGGTGCCGTTCCTGGGCGATGTGCCGTTCCTGGGCAACCTGTTCAAGAAGCGCGGCCGCAACAAGGACAAGGCCGAGCTGCTGGTGTTCGTCACCCCGAAGGTGCTGCGCGTGGCCAAGCAGAACTGAGCCGACGCACCGACGTGTTCGAAGAAGGGCCGCCTCGAGCGGCCCTTCTTCGTTTCCGCCAGTAGTTCCACGCCGTGCGTGGCATGGATGGCTGTTCAGCCGTTCTTGATGCCAATCGCAAGGCACCCTGCGATGATGTCGGGAACCCGTGCCGTCCTGCGCCGGTCAAAGGCCCCCATGAACCTGCCACCGCCGATGCCCGAAACCGTCCTGCCGCCGCCCGCGCCGGCCATCTCCCGCCTGCATGCGGTATTCACCCGGTTGCGCGATGCGCTGTCGGCCGAGATCGTCGGCCAAGCGGCATTGGTGGAACGCCTGCTGATTGCGCTGCTGGCCGACGGCCACCTGCTGGTGGAGGGCGCGCCCGGCCTGGCCAAGACCACGGCGATCCGTGCGCTGGCCTCGCGCCTGGACGCGGATTTCGCCCGCGTGCAGTTCACGCCCGACCTGCTGCCGGCCGACCTCACCGGCACCGAGATCTGGCGCCCGCAGGAAGGCCGTTTCGAGTTCGTGCCCGGCCCGATCTTCCACCCGATCCTGCTGGCCGATGAAATCAACCGCGCGCCAGCCAAGGTGCAGTCGGCGCTGCTGGAAGCCATGGGCGAGCGCCAGGTCACCGTCGGTCGCCACACCTATGCGCTGCCGCCCCTGTTCCTGGTGATGGCCACGCAGAACCCGATCGAGCAGGAAGGCACCTTCCCGTTGCCGGAGGCGCAGCTGGATCGCTTCCTGATGCACGTGCGCATCGGCTACCCGGACCAGGCGGCCGAATCGGAAATCCTGCGGCTGGCCCGAGAGCGTGCGCGTGGCGCATTGGGCGAGGCCGCGCCGGCGCCGGACAAGATGCCGATGCAGGACGTATTCGATGCCCGCCGTGAAGTGCTGGACCTGCACATGGCGCCGGCGCTGGAGCGTTACCTGGTCGAACTGGTGCTGGCCTCGCGCGATCCGTCGCGCTACGACGCCGGCCTGGGCCGCCGCATCGCCTGGGGCGCAAGCCCGCGCGGTTCCATCGCGCTGGAGCGCTGTGCCCGTGCACGTGCCTGGCTGGCCGGTCGCGACTTCGTCACCCCCGATGATGTGCGTGCGGTCGCGGCCGACGTGCTGCGCCATCGCGTGCTGCCCAGCTATGAAGCCACCGCCGAAGGCTGGGACGGCGAGCGCCTGGTGCAGGAGCTGCTGGCCCGGGTGCCGGCACCCTGAGCCTGCGCATGACCGATCGATCCCCGGAACAGGTGCCGTCGTCCGTCGAAGGTGACGGCCTGCGCCCGCAGCTGGCCGAGCTGGTCGCACTGCGGCGCCTGGCCCAGCGCCCGCCACCGCCGCGCCGCGGCCGCACCGGCAACGCCGGCCAGGCGCCATCGCCGCTGCGCGGACGTGGCATGGAATACGCCGAGTCGCGCGAGTACGTGGCCGGTGACGACGCGCGTCACATCGACTGGCGGGTGACCGCGCGTACTGGCCGCGCCCACACCAAGCTGTTCCAGGCCGAGCGCGAGCGGGTCAGCCTGATCGTGGCCGACACCTCGCCTGCGCTGTACTTCGGTACCCGCGTGCGTTTCAAATCGGTACAGGCCGCCCGCGCCGGTGCCGTCGCGGCGTGGTCGGCGCAGCGCCGTGGCGACCGCGTGGGGGCGCTGCGCGGCAGCGATCGCGAAGCGCCGATCGCCCCCGCAGGCGGGCCACGCGGCGTGCTGCGCGTGCTCGATGCGCTGAGCCGCTGGTATGCACAGCCGCCGTCGGACGATCTGGGCCTGGAGCGCGCGCTGGACCATGCCGCCCGCGTGCTGCGCCCGGGGGCCCGCATGTTGGTGCTGGCCGACCCGCAGCAGGCCATCCGCATTGCGCCGGCGCGCTGGAGCGCGCTGGCCCAGCATCACGATCTCAGCCTGGTGCTGCTGGTCGATCCGTTGGAACTGCAACCGCCCTCGGCGGTGCTGCAGTTCCAGACCGCACAGCAGCGCGTCGGCCTCGATCTGCGTCGCAGCGAGGTGCAGGCGCACTGGCAGGCGCATTTCGTTGAGCCGCTGCAGGAACTGCGCCGCCAGCTCGGCGCGCGCCGGGTCGACGTGCAGGTGCTGTCCACCGATGCGCCCAGCGACGCTTGGCTTGCGCCGTCACCGACCGAGGTACCGGCATGAGTGCCAGCCTGCCGCTGCGTGATGTGCAGCTGCCACCGGCGCCTTCCTGGTGGCCGCCCGCCCCCGGTTACCTGATGATCGGCGCGGCGGTCGTGCTGGTGCTGCTGGTGATCGCCGTGCTGGTGTGGCGGCGTCGCCGCCGTCGCCAGCGCTGGCTGCAGCTGTTCGACCAGGAACTGGCCACCGCCCCGGATGCCACCGCCGAACTGGCGGCGATCGCAGGACTGCTGCGCCGTGCCGCCCGCCATGCTCGGCCGGGCAGCGAATCGCTGCGCGATGACGCCTGGTGGCAACGCCTGGATCCGCAGCGCACGTTGCCTGAAGACCGCCGCAGCCTGTTGGCTGAAGGCGCTTATCGTCCGCGGGTCGACAGCAACGACGTGGCGGCCGTACGCAGCTGGGCGCGCGAGCGCTATCTGGCGATGCTGCTGGAGCGCCGCCGATGAACCTGTGGGTGAGCTACTGGCCATGGCCGGACCTGCAGCTGGCGTGGCCGCTGGCGCTGTTGGCGCTGCCGTTGCCGCTGCTGATGCGCGGGTGGAAGCGCCGTGCAGCGCCGGGCGCCGCACTGCGCGTGCCCTATGCCGCCGCCGAACTGGAAGCGCTGTCCGGTGGTGGTCGCGTCGACGTGTCGTGGCTGCGCACGCTGCTGCTGTGGCTGGGCTGGTGCGCTCTGTGCATCGCGCTGGCACGACCGCAACAGCTCGGCGAAGCCATCACGCCCCCGCAGCAGGGGCGACAGATGATGCTGGCGATGGACGTGTCCGGCAGCATGGGCGAGGGCGACATGGTGCTGGGCGGGCAGGCGGTCGACCGTCTCACCGCCGCCAAGGCCGTGCTTGCCGACTTCCTTGATCGTCGCGCGGGTGACCGCGTCGGCCTGCTGATCTTCGGCGACCGCGCGTACACGCTCACGCCGCTTACTGCCGACCTGGCCAGCGTGCGTGACCAGCTGCGCGACAGCGTGGTCGGCCTGGCCGGGCGCGAGACGGCCATCGGCGATGCCATCGGCCTTGCGGTCAAGCGCCTGCGCAGCCAGCCGGAGGGGCAGCGCGTGCTGATCCTGTTGACCGATGGTGTCAGCAATGCCGGTGTGCTGGAGCCGCTGCGCGCGGCGGAAGTCGCGCGCGCCGAGGGCGTGCGCATCCACACGGTCGCGTTTGGCGGCGATGGCAGCATGCGTCTGTTCGGCATTCCCATTTCCACCGACCAGGATCCGGTCGACGAGGCCACCCTGAAGAAGATCGCCAGCATGACCGGCGGTCAGTTCTTCCGCGCGCGTGATACCGCACAGCTGGCCGGGATCTACGCCGAGCTTGATCGCCTGGAGCCGGTCGCCGCGAAGGGGCCGAGCCTGCGCCCGCGCGAAGAACGCTATGCCTGGCCGTTGGGGCTGGCGTTGCTGCTGGGCGCACTGGCCTGGCTGTGGCCGGAGCGTCGCCGATGATCGCGTTTGCGTCGAATCTCCCCGACTGGAACGTGCTGCACTTCCTGCGGCCCGAGTGGCTGTGGGCGCTGCTGGCGCTGCCGCTGATCCTCGCGCTCGCGTTGTACCGACAGCGACGCAGTGATGCGTGGCGGCAGGCCGTGGACGCACACCTGTTGCCACATCTGCTGGCCGCGGGTGCGAAGCGTCGAGCGCGCCTGCCCTGGGCGTTGCTGCTGGGCTGGACACTGGCATCGCTGGCCATGGCCGGGCCGAGCTGGCGGCAGCAGGCGCAGCCGATGTTCCAGGCCAGTGCGCCGCTGCTGGTGGTGCTGGACCTGTCCAGCCGGATCACGGCAACCGATCTTCCGCCGTCGCGCCTGCTGCAGGCGCGGGCGAAACTGGGCGAGCTGCTGCGCGCGCGCCAGGGCGGACAGGTGGGGCTGGTGGTGTACGCCGATGATGCCTACACCGTGGCCCCGCTCACCGACGATGGCAGCAACGTCGCGCTGTATCTGGATGCGTTGTCACCGGACGTGATGCCACGCGATGGCCAGCGTGCCGACCGTGGCATCGACTGGGCAACACGGTTGATGCGGCAGATCGGCGCGTTGCAGGGGCAGATCCTGCTGGTCAGCGATCAGGCGGATGGTGAAGCGGCACTGGCCGCGGCGCAGGCGCGCAGCCTGGGGTTGCAGGTGTCGGTGCTGGGCCTGGGCACGCCGGCTGGCGCGGCCTACCGCGATGGCAGCGGGCAGATTCGCCAGGCCGCCCTGGACGAGGGCAGCCTGCGCGCAGTGGCCACTGCCGGTGGTGGCCGCTATGCACGCATCGCCGCCGATGACAGCGACCTGCGCGCGCTCGGCGTGCTTGACGCGCGCGAGGGCACGGCGGCGCAGCGGCCGGGCGAAGGCAAGCAGTGGCTTGACGAGGGCTTCTGGCTGCTGCCGCCGGTGATGCTGCTGGCATTGCTGGCCTTCCGTCGTCGCGCGGTGCTGGCCGCGGTGCTCGCGGTCGGCCTGCTGCCGTGGATGAACGGCGCGCAGGCGCAGGCCCCTGCGACGCCTGTCTCGCAGCCGGCGCAGGGCACGCTGTGGAAGCGCAGCGACCAGATGCAGCATCAGCGCCTGGCCGAGGGGGTTCAGGCGTACCGCAAGGGCGACTTCGCCACGGCACGCAGGCAGTTCGAAGGCATCGACAGCGATGCCGGTTGGTACAACCTGGCCAACACGCTGGCACGCGAAGGCAACTACGACGAAGCGATCGCCGCCTACGACCGCGCACTGGCGCTGCATCCGGGCATGGCCGATGCAGTGGCCAACCGCGCCGTGGTCGATGCTGCACGCAAGCGCAGGCAATCCGGTGGCGGCCAGGGCCAGGATCAGCAGACGCCGACGCAGAAACAACAGGACCGTTCCCAGGGCAAGCAGAATCCGCAGGGACAGCAGCCGCAGCAGGGGCAGAAGGACCCGGGGCAGGGCCAGCCCGGGCAGGAGTCCGACAAGGCGCAGTCGAGCCCGCAGCCCGGCCAGCGGAGCCGCGAGGGCCAGCAGGCACCGCCGCAGGTGGAAGATGCCAGGGCACAGGCGCAGGCCGATGAACAGCAGCGCCAGCGCATGCAGCAGGCGATGCAGCAGGCACGCGAGGGTGAGGTCGGCAAGGACGGCAAACCGGTACCGGGCAGTGAGGGCCGCACGCCACGCCAGCGCGAGGAGCAACAGGCGGTGGAAGCGTGGATGCGGCGCGTGCCGGATGACCCGGGCGCCCTGCTGCGGGCCAAGTTCCAGCTGGAAAACGAACGCAGGAAGAGGGAAGGGCGATGACGCGGTCGACGAACATGCACCGGCGCTGGCCGAGTTCGCTGTTGGCGGTGCTGCTGCTGTGGCTGCCGCTGCTGGCGTGGGCGCAGCCGCGTGCCTGGCTCGACCGCGACCGTATCGCGATGGGTGACACGGTCACCCTCAATGTCGAGAGCGACCAGGGGACGCCTGACTTCACTCCGTTGCGCACCGACTTCGACCTGAGCGGGCAGACCAGCAGCCGCCAGGTGGAGTGGAGCAATGGCAGCATGCAGCAGCGCAACCTGTATGGCGTGGCACTGACGCCACGGCGCAGCGGTGCGCTGGTGGTGCCGGGCCTGCAGGTGGGAAGCACGCGGACTGCGCCCTTGACCCTGCAGGTGGATGCGGCTGCCGTAGCCGGTCCGGACAGCAATGCGATGGCCTTCATCGAAACCGTGGTCGACGACCCGACGCCGTACGTGCAGCAGAGCGTGGGTGTCGTGGTACGGCTGTATTTCGCCTCGCAGCTGGCCTCCGGCGAGCTGGTGCTGGACACCCCGGCGGGCGCGTCATTGCAGCGCGTGGGCGATGACCGCACCGATGTGCGCCAGGTCAATGGCCGCCGCTACAACGTGGTCGAACGGCGTTTCCTGCTGATCCCCGAGCGCAGTGGCGCCTTGCGGCTGGCCGGTGCGCGCTTCAGTGGGCGCAGCGCCGGTGGCTTCTTCGATGATTTCTTCGGCGGCGGCGACGGGCGCATGAATGCTACCGGCGCCGACCGCACCTTGCAGGTGCAGGCCCAGCCGGCACAGGCGCCGCAGCCGTGGCTGCCCCTGCAGAGCCTGCAGCTGCGCTACACCAGTGCGCCGACCCAGGCCCGCACCGGCGAAGCGGCCAACGTGGTCGTCGAGGCGGTGGCCGAAGGCGCGACCCGTGCACAGTTCACCGACCTGCCGGTGCCCGATGTCGGCAACGCCGCGCAGGTGTTCGCCGAACCCGCGCAGTACGAAGAGACCTTCAACGGCAGTACGCCGCGGCTGAAGATCACCCTCCGCTATTCGATCGTGCCGCGCCAGCCGGGATCGCTGGTAGTACCGGGGCCGCGCCTGCCGTGGTGGGATGTGCGCGCGGGGAAGGCACAGGAAGCGACGTTGCCGGACCTGACGCTGGCCGTTGCGGCCGGCAATGGCGGTGGCAGCGCTTCACCTGCACCGCTGCCGCCGATCGACACCGATGCCGCGCTGCCCGGTAGCGATGGACAGGACGCGCGTATCGCGGCAACCGATCCACGTGCCAGTGGCCTGACCGAGCGCCCGTGGCCATGGATGGCGGCGGCCATCGGCCTGGCGCTGCTGTGGCTGCTGACCCTGTTGTGGGGCTGGCAGCGAGGTCGCCGCCCGCGTTCCGCAGCACCGGCAGCCGGTACGCCCGCTGCGCCGGCCGTGGCGACCGGACGTGCCGGCGTGGCCGAACTGCGCCGCGCGCTGGATGGCGAAGATTTCCACGAGGTGGAAGCACGGCTGTGTGCAATGGCCGGGGTCGAGCGCATTGAACAGGTCATCGCGCGGCTGGATGACCCGGTGCAACGCCAAGTGCTGCAGGATCTGCAGCAGGCGCGCTGGGGCGGGCAGGGCGATCCGGGTGCGCTGCGGGCCCGCCTGCGCGGCGCCTTCCGTGACGGACCGCACTGGTCGGCGGCGGCGGGTGCCGCCGACACTGGCCTGGCGCCGCTGTATCCGCCGCGGCGAACCTGAACCGGCGCCGCTTGCGCGCTTTGTTAGAGTGCATTCATTTTTCGAGGAAACCCGCGTATGACAGCAGCTGCTGCCGACAAGAAGAAGTTGCCCCTGCATTGGAAGATGGGCATCGGCTTTGCGATCGGCCTGGTCCTGGGACTGACCGTGCATGCCCTGGGCGGCAGCGTCGGGGGTCTGCAGGCCGGTGCCAAGTGGGTCATGGACTACGTCACCACCCCGGCGTCGGGCCTGTTCCTCAACCTGATCTTCATGCTGATCGTGCCGCTGATCTTCTCGGCGCTGATCATGGGCGTGTCGGAGATGGGCGACATCCGCGCCCTTGGCCGCATCGGCTGGAAGACCCTGGCCTACACCGTGCTGCTGTCGGGCATCGCAGTCGGCATCGGCCTGGTGCTGGTCAACGTGCTCAAGCCGGGCGCGGGCGTGGATCCGCAGACCGCAGCACTGATGCTGTCGGAGAACGCCGAGCGCAGCAAGGAAATCGTCGCCGGCATCCATGGCACGCCGAAGGGCATGGACATGCTGCTGTCGATCGTGCCGAGCAACGTGCTGCAGGCCGCTTCGGACAACGGCGCGATCCTGTCGCTGATGTTCTTCGCGCTGATGTTCGGCATCGGCATGGTGCTGACCGATGATGAGAAGGTCGCCCCGCTGCGCCGCGCCATCGAAGGCGTGTTCGAGATTTCGATGACCCTGATCAACCTGGTCATCCGCCTGGCCCCGTACGCCGTGGCCTGCTTCATGTTCAACCTGGCCGCGCTGTTCGGCTTCGAGCTGATCATCCGCCTGGGTGCGTATGTGGGCGTGGTGGTGCTGGCGCTGGGCCTGCACATGATCGTGACCTACGGTACTGCGGTGTGGCTGTCGGGCCGCTCGCCGCTGTCGTTCTTCCGCGATACCCAAGAAGCGACGGTGATGGCGTTCTCCACCGCCTCCAGCAATGCCACCCTGCCCACCGCACTTCGCGTGGCCGACCAGATGGGCCTGCCGCAGCGCGTATCGCGCTTCGTGCTGACCGTGGGCGCCACCGCCAACCAGAACGGCACCGCACTGTTCGAGGGCGTGACGGTGATCTTCCTGGCCCAGTTCTTCGGCGTGGACCTGAGCATCGGCCAGCAGTTCATGGTGATGGCGGTCTGCATCCTCGGCGGCATCGGCACCGCCGGCGTTCCGTCGGGTTCGCTGCCGGTGGTGGCGATGATCTGCGCGATGGTCGGCGTGAACCCGCTGGGCATCGGCCTGATCCTGGGCGTGAATCACTTCCTGGACATGTGCCGTACCGCGCTGAACGTGACCGGCGACCTGGCCCTGACCACGCTGGTGGCCAAGGGCGAGTCCCACGATGGCCCGGCCCTGGCGCCGCACCAGGACTGAGTCCAACGCCCCGCCCCCGGACTCCGGGGGCGGGTAGTGCCGGCCGCTGGCCGGGTACG